>CAZDFY010000046.1:1228-7323 GCA_964504785.1 uncultured Sediminispirochaeta sp.
AGTTTCTCGACTATGCGAAGAGCAACCCCGGCGAGATCAAGCTTGGCAATGCAGGGACTGGAAGCACCACTCATATCGCGGCAGTAGTGTTTGCAGCGGAGACTGGAATCGAAGTAACTCATGTGCCCCTCGGTGCAGACCGCCGTATGCCGGCCATGCTGGGCGGTGAAGTAGACGCTGCCTGTGTTCCTTTGCCTGAAGTCGCTCCGCATGTTGCCTCCGGTGATGTGAAAATACTCGTCTTCCCGACATTAAAGCGAAATGAAAACTATCCGGATGTCCCCACCCTTACCGAGGTTGGCTATGATGTAGTTATTGAGCTGTTTCGAGGCATCAGCGTACCAAAGGAAACCCCAGAGGCGAGAATCCAAAAGCTGGAAGAAGTTTTTGAGAAAGCCGCTCAAACCGAGCGTTTCAAAGACGCTGCTGAAAAATATGGATTCAAAATAGATTTTATGCCGAGTGATGAGTTCAATGAATATCTTGCAAAGCAAAACGACATTATTGCACAAGGTATGAAATTGGGCGGACTCATTGATTGAGAAATAAATCGTTGATCCTGTGTGGCGGTATACAGTGGAGTATACCGTCACACTATACTACGCAAAAGGCGAGGTTTTAAGGAGGGTTAGAATGAGTCTGCAAAAAGAGAACACTATTATTGGAATATTACTTTTCATTTTTTCCGGGGTGTATGCGTTTCTCACTTCGCAGCTGCCCGACAGAAACATTCCAAATACCTTAGGGGCAAATTTTATGCCGTATATATTTGCCGGTCTTTTGGCCTTCCTTTCGATCTTGTTAATACTAGAGGGCGTCGCAAAACATAATAGGGGTGCAACAGGCTGTGACGGAAATAAACTCTGCACTGTGGATATGCTCAATATTGCTGCACTTTTTGGAGCTCTGATTATCTATATTTTTGGAATCATCTATGTGGGATACCTGCTGGTAACCCCGCTCTTTCTGGCCTTTCTTATGTATTACGGGGGCTCAAGAAAAATTACCGAAATTCTTCTCACATCAATTATTGTAACAGTTGTAGTGTATTTTTTGTTTCACAATGTCTTTATGGTTCCTCTCACAGGAATAGCTTTTTAATAAGGATTTATATATGGCTGATATAGCGTTCACAGCACTTATAGATGTGCTCCAATTTCAGAATTTACTTGCGAGTCTGGGTGGAGTCTTGTTTGGCCTGTTTATTGGTTCTACTCCAGGTCTGACTGTTAGTTTGGGGATGGTCCTCATGCTCCCGGTCACCTATTCCTTACCGGCGGTTACATCTTTCTGTCTGCTTTTGGGAATGTTTACAGCAGGAATGACTGGAGGCTCAGTGTCGGCAATCTTGCTGAATATTCCCGGCACTCCATCTGCCTCAGCTACTGCTATTGACGGACACGCAATGGCAAAAAAGGGTCAGGCTGGTGAGGCACTCGGAACCGCCGTGACCTCTTCCTTCACAGGCGGAATGATGAGTCTTTTAGCGCTGGTGCTGATCTCACCTCTGATTGCAAAGGTTGCATTGAAGTTTGGAGCTCCCGAGCTGGCCGCTCTGGTTTTTCTGGGATTAACCCTCATTTGCAGCTTTGGACAGAAGTCTATGATAAAAGGGCTTATTTCCGGTGCATTGGGATTGGTTTTTATGACAGTAGGGCTTGATCCAATTATGGGAATGCCCCGGTTTACCTTTGGCGTTGTTGCCCTGCAGAGCGGAATAAGTTTTTTGCCTGTGATGATCGGACTCTTCGCAATTCCTCAAATAATCGAGGGGCTTATCCTCGGCACAAATATTATTCCAAATGTCCAAACAAAAGTAACGGGGGTATTTCGCTCAATTAACCAAGTGTTCAAATACATGCGTTATAAAATAGTCGCTGCAATACTCGGAATAGGAGTAGGGGCCATACCGGGGGCCGGAGGCCCGATTGCGGTTTTTCTAAGCTACGATTATGCAAAGAAGATAGCTCCTAAGGACAGAAAGGGCAAATTCGGTACGGGAATTCCCGAGGGTGTGTGTGCTCCCGAGGCGGCCAATAATGCTATGTGCGGCGGGGCAATGATTCCCATGATGACTTTGGGAATTCCCGGTGACCCTATTACTGCTATTCTCCTCGGCGCACTGATGGTACAGGGGCTTACCCCCGGACCATTGCTGTTCAGAGACAATCCCCAGTTTGTGTACAGTGTTTTCTGGGCATTCCTTGTAGCAATGGTCTTTGTACTTTTTGTGACCCTGGCGACTATTAGAATATGGATACGCTTGTTGAAGGTTCCGAAACGAATACTTCTGCCCATAATCACTGTGTTTTGCGTGGTTGGAACGTTTTCGCTGCGGAATTCTTTCACGGACACGGGCATAATGATCTTCTTCGGTTTGATCGGGTTTTTGATGAAGAAATATCAGTTTCCGCTGGTCCCGATGCTCTTGGCAATTGTTCTTGGCCCCACTTTCGAGAGGCACGTTCGTACCGCACTTGTCACGTCGAGCGGTGATCCTATGATCTTTATCACCAAGCCAATAGCTCTTGCATTTATTTTAATCGCTCTCATTTCATTTTTCACACCAATCATTCGATCGATAATCGCGAACAAAAAAAGAAGAAGTTTTAAAAAAGAGCGGGTGTAATTAAGGAGTAAAAGGGGAGGTAGAGAATGACGGATTATATCAAGGAGAGGAACCTCAAGGTAGCACAGGGGTTGTACAATTTTATCAATTCAAAGGCGTTACCCGGAAGCGGTGTACATCAGGAAAAATTCTGGTCTTCCTTTGATGAACTCATTGGTGATTTGGTGCCGAAGAATAAGGAACTGTTGCAGGAGCGTGAAAAAATTCAGCATGCACTTGATGAGTGGCATAGGAAGAACCGGCATTTTCAACGTGCGGACTACAAAGCTTTTCTCAAAGAGATACACTATATTGAAAATGACGTTGAAGATTTCAGGATTCACACAAAAAATGTTGACAAAGAGATTACACTCCAAGCCGGTCCGCAGCTGGTAGTACCAGTATGTAACGCCCGATACGCCCTCAATGCTGCCAACGCACGCTGGGGCAGCTTGTACGATGCACTTTACGGTTCTGATATCATTGATCCGAAAGACGGCGCCGAGATTAAAGACTCTTACAACCCGGTAAGGGGCGGAAAGGTTGTTCAATATGCAAAAGAGTTTTTAGATTCGGTCTTTCCGCTTGCCGGTGCGTCTCACTTGAGTGCAGAAAAGTACGTGGTTGAAAATGGCAGTCTGTTCGTAGTTCTCGAAAATGGCACGAGGTCCGGGTTAGAAGACCCTGCTAAATTCTCCGGATACCAGGGAAGCCCCGAGAATCCGGAGGCAGTTCTGTTGAACAACAATGATCTGCACATTGAACTTCAGATAAATCGGTCACACCCGATCGGTGCTGCCGACAAAGCCGGAATAAAAGATGTGATGGTGGAATCTGCAATTACCACCATTATGGATTGTGAAGATTCTGTGGCAGCTGTAGACGCCGAGGACAAAGTCGAGGTGTATGAGAACTGGCTGGGACTCATGAAAGGGGATTTAGAAGCATCCTTCTATAAGGGCAAAAAGAAACTTACCCGTTCATTACATCAGGATAGAGCCTACCTGTCTCCCCAGGGTAAAGAGTTTACCGTGCCCGGAAGGTCACTCATGCTGGTGAGAAATGTCGGGCATTTAATGACCACCACAGCCGTCTTAGACCAAAACAACAATCCGGTTCCGGAGGGCATTTTGGATGCGGTGATTACCGGCTTAATTGCTACCCATGATATTTTGGGCAACAGCAGATTTAAGAATTCAAAAGAGGGGTCGGTGTACATTGTAAAACCCAAGATGCACGGCTCGAAAGAAGTAGCGTTTGCAAATGAACTCTTCGATCGGGTCGAGGATATGTTGGATATGCAGCGTAATACGATCAAGATTGGGATTATGGATGAAGAGCGCCGGACCTCTATCAACTTGAAAGCTTGTATCAATAAATCCAGGGAAAGGGTCGTATTTATTAACACCGGTTTCTTGGATCGTACCGGTGATGAGATGCACACTTCAATGGAAGCCGGTCCAATGATTCGGAAGAAGGATATGAAATCCACCGCATGGCTGCACGCGTATGAGAAGAACAACGTGAATGCCGGCCTCCGCACAGGTTTTATAGGAACGGCGCAAATCGGAAAGGGTATGTGGGCTATGCCGAATAAAATGAAGGCGATGATGGATCAGAAGGGCGACCAGTTGTTGGCGGGAGCGAGTACCGCCTGGGTTCCCTCTCCGACTGCAGCCACTCTGCATGCCCTGCATTATCACAAAATCAATGTGAAAGAGGTACAGAGTAATCTCCTGGGGAATGTGGATGACAATGTCGATGATATGTTGGACATTCCTATTGAAGAAAATCCGGCCTGGACTAAGGAAGAGATTCAGGCAGAACTCGATAACAACGCCCAGGGTATTCTCGGTTATGTCGTGCGATGGGTGGATCAGGGAATCGGCTGCTCGAAAGTGCCGAATATAGAAGACATTGAACTGATGGAAGATCGGGCCACACTGCGTATCTCGAGCCAGCACATGGCCAACTGGTTATACCATGGTATTTGCAGCAGAGAACAGGTACAGGAAACTCTGGAACGAATGGCCGGGATTGTGGATTCGCAAAATGAGGGGGACCCGAAGTATCGGCCCATGTCTGATAACTTTGCTGAATCTGTGGCGTTTCAGGCTGCCTGTGACCTGGTGTATAAGGGCTGTGAGCAGCCGTCAGGGTATACTGAGCCGATTCTACATCGACGTCGGCAGGAAGCAAAAGCGAAGCAGTAAGATCAATAAGGAGCAGTTTAATGAAATTTGTACGATTCTCTGTTGATTCCGTAGTATATACCGGAGTATTGGAAAATGAATCGATTAAAGTAATAGAGGGAAACTTGTTCGAAGACTGGAAGTACAGTAAGACTGTGTTTTCAAGAAAGAATGTAAGACTCCTTTCCCCTTTACAGCCAAATCAGATAATTGGGATAGGTGCAAATTATGTAGCCGAAGAACATGATCTTCCAGACAACCTCCCCGAAATACCCGTTTTTTTCTATAAACCTAGATCTTCGGTGATTGGACCGGAGGAGCATATTGTCATTCCGGATGGAATTGATAGAGTCAAATTTGAATCAGAGCTGGCAGTTATTATTGGTAAAGAAGGCAGGTTTGTTCCAGAGTCGAAGGTCTTTGACTATGTGTTCGGATATACAATTGGAAATGATGTGACGGCGCCGCAATTTTTTCACGAAGACGGGCATTGGACTATCGGTAAGTCCTTCGACACATTTACACCATTGGGGCCTGCTATAGAAACTGAGTTAGATCCGGCACAAATAAGGGTAAAGGCGCGAATTAATAATAGGGAGAAACAGAACAGTGGGACCAATTTGATGATAATTCCCATAAGCAAGATGCTTTCTTATCTCTCTACAGTAATGACATTGAAACCCGGCGATGTAATCTTAACAGGGAGCCCACTAGGGGCCGAGTTGGTTAAAGCCGGTGATGTGATTGAGTGTGAAATTGATCAGATAGGTACTCTAAGGAATCAGGCAGGAGTTTAATGATTCAAATCTTCTAAAAGTTGAAGCATAGAGGCATTTCCACCCCTCTATTAGAGGCCTATGTAGGCGCACAAAAAATCCCCGGGAAAAACCCGGGGATAGAAGAGCGTAAAATAAAGGCTTAATGCTCATTAGGGCCAGGTAAAGGTAGTTTCTCCACTACCGGTATAGTCGGTATCGGTCATAGCTCCAAAAACCCGTATCGTCAACTCATCGCCGCTGCTTGGTACTTCATTTAGTTGAACATTTATAGGCCCTGCCGTAGGTTGTCCACTCGAAAAATTAACTTCACCATTATCAACATAGACACGATAAAAATCAGCATCTGCCGCATTGGTCCAGTCGACAGATATGGTGTCGGCTCCTGTTTTGGAGACCTCTAGGTTTGTTGGATCCAGGCTATAGTTGTGGGCGATTGAAATCTCGTCTTCTGCAATATCATCGGAATGTAAATGTACTTCACTCAAGTACATCTTTTGTGAGAGCCGCTGCATTCAG
>CAZDFY010000046.1:7423-16539 GCA_964504785.1 uncultured Sediminispirochaeta sp.
GGAATGTAAATGTACTTCACTCAAGTACATCTTTTGTGAGAGCCGCTGCATTCAGTTACGTTCACAGATTTATCCCTGGGATGCAGCGGAGTGGATGTATTTGGTGGATGTGAGGATGGGATTGATACTTGCTTTAAGCGAGTGGACATTTTAAATTACAAGATTTGAACCACTAAAAAAACAGAACCGGGAAAAGGAGGAGAAACCCGGTTCTGTTAGTGTATTTTGTAATTGCACTTATCCTTCAGTGCTTCTGTGTACTTTTACTACCTAAACAACCAACAGTTTGATTTGGTTACAAAATTTCTGAATTTACACAATCCGGTGGTGTAGTGCCTTCTATCATCGCCGACAAATTACGGGCCGCCTTGAGGGCCATATTTGTACGTGCATCTTCGGTTGCGGATGCAGTATGGGGAGTAAGCACTGTATTTACACACTCTGCCAATCCGGGGACCATTTTTGGCTCATTTTCATACACATCCAAACCAGCCCCGGCAATTTCGTCCCTTTTGAGCGCTTCTACTAAATCGGCCTCGTTTATTACCGGGCCCCTTGATGTATTGATCAGATACGCAGTGTTTTTCATCTTTTTGAAAGTTTCAGCATTGAAAAGGTGGCGTGTAGAATCCATAAGCGGCACATGAATACTAACAAAATCAGATTCCGCCAAAAGCGTATCAAAATCGACCTTGCGTGCATTACACTTGTCGTCCAAAACCTTATTTTCAACTACATCAGTGTAAAGAACCGGCATATTGAAACCGGTAGATTTGAGGGCCATTGCAGTACCAATACGGCCGGTGCCGACAACACCCAGGGTTTTTCCACTTACATCTCCTCCGATAAACTGAAGCGGACCCCATCCGCCCCAGTTGCCCGAGCGCATAAGTCCATCCGACTCAATCACCCGGCGGGCGACGGAAAAGAGCAAGGTCCATGCCATTTCAGCAGTAGCGTCGGTCAGAACGCCGGGGGTGTTTGAAACCGGAATGCCCCGCCGACTGGCCTCAGGTACATCAATGTTGTCGTAGCCCACTGCATAGTTTGCCACGCCGCGGAGTTTCGGTGCGGCATCATAAAACTCAGCATCGATTTTGTCGGTTAGCAGGCAGAGTACGCCGTCGGCTGATTTTACCGCAGAGAGTAATTCCTCTCGACTGAGGACCCGGTCGTTAGGGTTTACTTCGACATCGTACTTTTCTGAAAGAAGGTCGATTCCCGCCTGTGGAATTTTACGTGTTATGTAAATTTTTGGTTTTGTTTCCATATTGTTCTCCTAAGAAAAAAATTCTAATAAAAAACGCGGCACTTCTAATATAGTAGCGCTACAGTACTAAAATTAAAAGTGCCGGGAAGATAGAATTATTTGAGACCGAGCAGATTTTCTTCAACGAACTTCCAGGTCTTCATATAATCATCGCCGTGAATAAGTGTATCAAGCTCTTTCTCGTCGATCGACTCAAGAAGATTCCAGATTTTGTTGGTGATGCGGCTGTTGATCTCGAAGGTATCTTGAATCGGCCATCGGGTAGGAGAGGTATCGGAGGTAAGATAGTCGCTATAGCCGATTTTCCTCAAGTAGTAGAGAAACTCAATATATTCGAGGATGTGTTTGGAGCCGGCAAAGAAGTCCCAGTCCCAGAGTGCATTATTGTCATTTATATGTACATAGAGCTTATAGGGGCTATTGTGGACCAACAGAGCAGCCTCCGACGGGTTTTCGTTTCCGTAAATCGAATGGCCGAAATCAAGGGTGATACCCATATTGGGGGCATCAACTTGGTTCAGCAGCAAGATTGTTTTAGCTGTATCATTTACAAAGCATCTACCGCGGGTTTCGCTCGGTTTGTATTCAATAAAAAGAGGCATATCGGGGTTGTAACGGCCGGCTTCGCGAAACGACTGGACCATATTGTTCCAATATTCCTGATAATCAAGCTGAAAACTAAACTCGTACCCATCGCCCAAAGGGCAGCAGGTCACTTTATCGGCTCCTACAGCAGCGGCAAAATCCTTGGCCTCTTTGATGAACCTCACCGCTTTTGCCCGGATATCGGGATCCGGAGAACTTACACCGCCGTTGCGGAACTCTGGTTCTCCCTTTACATTTACATTAATAGCGGCAATCGATATACCGTACTTCTTCATTAACTGCTTCACTACATCCGGATCATTTACTTCGTAGGGATAGACAAGTTCGAGTCCATCATATCCATTGATCTCACTCAGGCTTTTAAATTTACCCTCTAGATCTACCGGTTGGTTGTATTCATGAAAACGATCTTTGGTTTTTCCTAGAAAACCTGCAATAATTGCCATTTTTAGCATAGTATACTCCTCTTAAATTTGATCAACGACTATTTGATGAGTCTTTGAGCTCTTTCGACTATGTGAGCCGAAGAGAGTCCATATTTCTCAATCAATTTATAGTAGCTTCCGCTCTCGGCAAAGGTATCTTCGAGTCCCATATGGTCAAAGGGAATAGGATACTCTCGTAAAAAATAGGCGGCTAACTCGTAACCGATTCCATTGCGTTTCTGATGATCCTCCGGGACCAGTAATCGCCCGGTTTTTTCGACGGAGCTGCGTACTGTTGCATAATCAAGCGGCTTTACTGAATACAGGTCGATTACTTCAGCATCGATTCCTGATTTTGCAAGTTCCTCCGCTGCTTCCAACGCTTGAAATACAATATCTCCGTAAGTGGCAATAGTGATGTCCTTGCCGGAACGAATTACTTTGCTGCCCCCAAGGTGAAATTCTTCATCCGGGCGGTATATATCAAAAAACGGGTCTCTCATAAGCCGTACGAAGCAGGGCCCTGGGGTTTGCATGCAGACATCTACACTTTTCCGGGCCGACTCAGTGTCGGCGGGTGCGAGTACTTTCATGTGTGGTAGGGTAGTCATAGTCGATATATCTTCAGTTGCCTGGTGAGTTACCCCGTCGATAGCCGGGGTAATACCGCCGTGGGAGGACAAAAACTTCACATTGAGGTTCTGATAGCAGACAAAAGAGCGAATGGCCTCTATTGCCCGCATAGTCAAAAATACTCCGTAGGTAGCCATCAGCACAGTGCGGCCTTCTGCGGCCATACCGGCAGCGGTATCAACCGCATTGAGTTCCTGGATACCCATGTTAAAATATCTGTCGGGATACTTATCACCGAACAGATGGGTGTAGGTGGAATAGCCGATATCCGCATCAAATACGATCAATTCAGGATCAATTTCTCCGTATTCTACTAATCTGTCCGAGAATGCCCGTCGTGTTGGGACTTTTGCTGCTTTCATTTCCATTTTATGCCTCCCCCCGAATTTCTTTCAATGCTATTTCAAACTCTTCTTCCGTTGGCGGTTTTCCATGAAATCTTTGTTGATTTTCCATCAGTCCGACACCTTTTCCTTTGATGGTGTGTGCAACAATGCATACCGGTTTGCCCTTATAATCCCGGGCTTGCTCAATTGATTTCAAAACCTCAGCCATATTATGCCCGTCGATCTTCACTACTTCCCAATTGAAGGCCTCAAACTTTTTATCAATTGGGTCCATCGGCATAATACCATCGGTAAAACCGTCATTTTGCATACGATTGTCATCAACAATAGCAACTAGGTTATCTAATTTATATTTATCTGCCGCCGCAGCCGCTTCCCATACAAGTCCTTCTTGAATCTCACCGTTCCCCAGTACCACATAAACCGAATAGTCCTTTTTCAAGTACTTTCCTTCAAGGGCTATGCCGATACTCTGGGCGAATCCGTGCCCCAGAGAGCCTGAGCTCACATCAACACCGGGGGTTTTACGGATTGGATGGCCCTGAAGGATACTCCCAAATTGCCGCAGGGTCTTGAGCGTCTCCATTGGAAAGTAGCCTTTCATAGCCAAACAGGTGTAAAGCACCGGGCACACATGTCCTTTAGAGAGGATAAGCCTGTCCCTTTCCGACCAGCGGGGTTTCGCGGGATCAATGTTGAGGATATCAAAATAAAGGGCCGTCATAATATCTGCAGCCGACATTGAGCCGCCGATATGACCGGATTTCGCGGTGTAGACCATATCTACTATGTGGTACCGCACCTCCTTTGCCTTTTCTTTCAGGAATTCAACCCGCTGTTCAAACTCCTGTTTGGTGTTGTGTGATTGCATCTTATACCTCCAGTTGCTGTAATATATAATGACTGAGGAACTGGTACGCAGCGGAGTATTCTTTATCAACCTCCTCCGGCGCACAGCGTATCTCTACATCAAATGGCCCCTTGTAACCGGCCATACGACATGCGTGAAAAAAGCCTTCCCATGGAACAGACCCCCTTCCTGGACAAAGGGACTTGTTTTCGTAGCTAAAGTTATCTGAAAGGTGAGTCCCATAGATATAGGGTGCTATCTTTATTGGAAGCAGAGCCACATTCTCTTTACAGGCCCACGCATGTCCGGTATCAAGATTGATGCCTATATGGGGGGGGCCAAGCTCTTCGGTCATACGCAAGAAACCGTCACTGTTACCGAGAAGAGAACCTGGCAATACCTCGACTGCCAGGGAAAATCCTCTCTCAGCAGCAGTGGTTCGCAGGGAATCGAGGACCTCAATATACTTTGACCAAATCTCTGAATAAGAGGTCGGAGAGTGCCCGTCCTGTCGTGGGGGTGCTGCTTTTTCCGAGGCCCCTGAGTTGAAATCCACTGAAAACTCCGGCTGAGGGATAGTAATTGTTCCTTCGGGATGTACTTTTTCTGCGATAGAAAGGATTTTCTTGAATTCCCCTAGGAGTTCAGGATTTTTTAACTCGTTATATGAGGTAAAGTATTTTAAAAGATGGTGTGCAACGAACTGGGAAACCCTCAATTCTGCATTGTTGATAGAGTTACGTACCCGTACACAAGTCTTGTCGGTCCATAATTCTACCTGTTCAGGCAAAAAGGTTTCCAACTGCAGGGTGTGAAACCCTGACTCTTTTATAGGGCGGAGGGAATGTTCTATCTCCTCCGGGGTAAAATGTGAGGAAAAAAGTGATAAAAAGTATGCCGGTGAAACACCAATCATTTGACCTATCCAATAATATTGTATACAATATTTATAACACAATATACACGAGCTGTCAATGAAAGGAGGGGCTATGAATTCAAATCGGCAGATAATTATTTCTTTAGCGCCGGTCGGCTTCTGGAAAGGGAAGGGAATTACACCTCCGCTGTCGCCAATGGCTGTTGCAGAGGGCGTTAGACGCTGCGAAGATGAGGGGGCGGCGCTGGTTCACCTGCATGTGCGGGATGAAGAGGGAAATGCAACAACTGATATGGGGGTTTTTAATGACACCGCCGAGGGGATACATGAAAAAAGTTCGCTGATCTTGCAGGGTTCAACCGGTGGAGTGGAAGGGCTTACGCCTCAGGAACGTTGTGTGGTACTTCAGAACAGTAATGTTGAAGCGGCATCGCTGAATATGGGCTCTACCAATTTTTTTGATGGTGTATATGTAAACTCTCCGCAAGACATTCGCTATTGGGCAGATCAAATGAGAGATCGTAACATTGTTCCTGAGTTAGAAGCATTTACACTTACCATGATCCCCTCTTCTATAAAGCTTCAGCACCAAGGGGTGCTAGGTTCGCCACTCCGCTTCACTGTTTGTATGGGGATACCCGGGGCAATACCCTTGGATGTACGCTTTCTTTATACGGCGGCGCAGCTCATGCCGCCTGATGCGGTGTGGGGGATTTTGATGCACGGCAGGACAGATCCCCAGCTGGTGGCTACGGCCCTCTCATTAGGGGCCTCCTGGATTCGGGTTGGATTTGAGGATAGTCCCACAGATATCTATGGCCGTACAGCTACCGAAAATGCGCACCTTGTGAAATCGCTTCGGGAGTATATTGAGTTGTTGGGGTATTCAGTGGCGGATGTAAAAACAGCCCGAAGGATTTTGGAGATCGGATGCTAGGAGTAGTGAGAAACTATGTGCTGTGAAGACCCTGCTTTGTTTCTCAAGCTCTTTTCACAAGCAGCATCTCTGAAAGTAGAATTGCTCCGATTTCCTTTACACAGGTGTTCATTTTGAATACAATATTACATTGAGGCGCTTTCAAAATATCGATTTTGAAAGCGCCTGAACTAGTTATATTTACGGTAGTTACAGGTAGGTAGGATGGAAAAGCTCCAATATGAGGATTTACCTCTAAAGGTGTACAAAGCTCTCAAGGAAATGATTCTCCGCGGAGAGTTGAAAAGCGGACAAAAATTGCAGCAGGAAAACTTAGCAGAGCAGTTGGGCGTCTCCCGTACCCCCTTGCTTACTGCCTTCTCAAAACTCGAACGGGAAATGCTGATTGAAATTCTCCCCCGAAAAGGGGCCTATGTACGGCATTTTACCAAGAAAGAGCTGCTTGATATTTATGATATTCGCGTTCGAATGGAGCCCCTCGGGGCGAGAAAAGCTGCAGAACATGCCTCAAAGAAGCAGATTGAGGAGCTGCGATCACGGCTTGAGGAGTTCCGCGCGGCATCTGATAAGGACGATATTGGCCATATAACTGAGGCTGATTATCGAATTCATATGGAAATAATGCAGATCAGCGGAAACCAGTTTTTATACCAGATGGCTTCCTCTTTTAACATCATAGTTATCGCTAATTTAGAAGGATTTCCTAAGGATTATCATGTAAGTATTGAAGAACATGAGCAACTTTTTCATGCAATAAAGGATGGTGACGGTGATGCAGCTGAAATTTTCATGCAAAATCACCTCAGCAGTTCCCGTGAAATCATCGCCGCATCCTTTGAAGAGGAGTAAGACATAATGCCGAGAATCGACAATAAAATCCTCAGTGATCATGTATATGAAAATATTCGTAATATGATACTAAACGGAGATCTTCCTGCCGGTGAAAAAATCAACAAAAATGAACTGGTTGAACGACTGGATGTAAGCCTGACTCCAATAAACGCGGCCATATCCCGTTTGGTCGGTGAAAAATTTATTGAACAGCGAAGCCGTTATGGCTTTTTTATTAAGGATTTTGATTGCAAAGAGCTGCAGGATTTGTATGCGGTGAGGGCCGGTTTGGAGGGAATTGCTATTCGTCTCTGTATCGAAAATGGGTGTGAGGAAGAACTCACCTATTTAGCCGCTTTCTTTGAAGGGTTCAGGCTTCCCCTTTCTGAGGAAGATAAAAAGCGATATACCCGTGAAGACAAGCGGTTTCACTCGACAATTATTGAATATTCTTCAAATCGGATGATACAGGAAATGAACATGTCTTACGCCTATATCCTCCACAGCTATCAGAAGGGTTTGGTTCGCCCGCCGGAGTCGACCCTTGAAGAACATCATGCAATTGTCGATGCAATCAAAAGCCGTGATGCCTTTCAAGCTCAGGAATTGATCATACAACACCATCTAAAATCGAGGGAGCTTCTAAAACAGCACTGCGAATCGGAAGAATCAGTGTAGAATTTTTTATAAGTCCTCGTCCTGGGGATGTGGAGATAACAGCCCCTCTTGTTTTTTTCATGAACAATTACTACTATCAGCTAGAAGATATGCCCGAAAGCGAGTTGCATTACCGACGCAAACTAAAAGAACTCACGCTGCTGTTTGAAATTAGTCAAACCCTCGACAGAAGTCTCGACCTTGATCAGGTCATCCTGCCTGTATTGCGGCAGCTAAAGGAACATATGGGCCTTTCCCACGGAACCGTTACTCTCCTCAACCGCCAAACCGGTTTGATAACAGTTGAAGCCGCCGACGGAATAAAAAGGGATTCACAAAAACAGGTGATCTACAGCCCCGGAGAAGGGGTGACGGGCAAGGTAGTGCAATCCGGAAAGCCGATGGTTATACCCGACATTCATGAGGAAGAGGAGTTTCTTGATAAGACGGGGGTTCACCGGGAGGGTGAGGAGCAATCGGTAGCATTTATTTGTGTCCCGGTAATGACGAATAAGGATATTCTCGGAGCTCTCAGTGCCGACAGGGCAAACGGCAGTGCCCAGAGCTTGGAAGATGATGTGCGATTGCTTTCAATTGTTGCCTCAATGATAGCCCAGGCGGTAAAACTTCGACGGAGCGTTCAGGAAGAGCGTGAGCGCCTGATGGATGAAAACCGCCGTCTAAAGGACCAGCTGGAAGAAAAATTCAAGCCGAAAAACATCATCGGCAACAGCACCGCCATGAAGGAGGTGTTCAATTTAACCGCCCAAGTGTCCGGGAGCGAAGCATCGGTGTTGATTCGCGGCGAAAGCGGGACCGGAAAGGAACTTATAGCCCAGGCTATTCACTACAACAGTCCGCGGTCGGAGGGCCCCTTTGTGAAGGTGAACTGTTCCGCCCTGCCGGAGACGGTTATAGAGAGTGAGCTTTTCGGGCATGAGAAGGGGGCTTTTACCGGGGCGGTCCAAACTCGGAAGGGGCGCTTCGAGCTTGCCGACGGCGGTACTATATTTTTAGATGAGATCGGAGACTTACCTCAAACGATACAGGTGAAACTCCTTCGGGTGCTCCAGGAGCGAGAGTTTGAAAGGGTCGGGGGAAACCGGACCCAGAGGGTAAATGTACGGGTTATTACGGCTACTCACCGTAATTTGGAGCAGATGATCCAGAATAATGAGTTCCGGGAGGACCTCTACTACCGTCTGAATGTCTTTCCTCTCCATATTCCTCCTCTGAGAGAACGAAAAAGCGATATAACCCTGTTGGCTGATCACTTTGCGGAAAAATACAGCAATAAAAATAATAAAGAGATACGGAGAATCTCCACTCCGGCGATTGAACTGCTTTCGATGTATCACTGGCCGGGGAATGTTCGGGAACTTGAAAATTGCATCGAGCGAGCGGTGCTGCTGAGCACCGACGGGGTAATCCACGGACACTTGATGCCGCCTACCCTCCAATCGGCGGAATCCACCAATACCCTTCTTCATGGGACATTGGAGGAGGAGATAGAACGCTTCGAAAAGGAGATTCTCCTTGATGCGTTGAAATCAAGCAAGGGGAATGCGGCCCGGGCGGCACGAATTTTGGGGCTCACCGAACGGAAAATCGGATTGAGAATATCAAAATACGGTATTGATTCTCGTCGTTTCCGCTCTTAGTAAGGGCGGTATTTTTAAAGAC
>CAZDFY010000046.1:16639-25556 GCA_964504785.1 uncultured Sediminispirochaeta sp.
TCACCTCCCGGAGATACCGGGGGCTTGCACAGCAGCCGCTACGGAAAAGACGGACCCTCCGTAAGTTGGGGGTTTGCAGAGCATTTGAAATACACCCTCGGGGCGGACCGGTATAACGCTACCTCCAGAGACCAGTTTATGGCGATGGCATATGCGATCCGCGACCGAATTATGCATCAGTGGTTAAAAACGAAGCAAACCCACTATGAGAAGGATGTGAAGCGGGCCTATTACCTCTCCATGGAGTTTCTGATGGGCCGTGCCATGGGTAACAATATTATCAATATGGAACTAAAGGGGCAGGTGCAACAGGCCCTGGAGCAGCTTGGCTATCAATATGAAGCTCTCGCGGAGCAGGAAGTTGATGCAGGGCTTGGCAACGGAGGGCTGGGACGACTGGCCGCCTGTTTTCTTGATTCAATGGCTACAATGGACCTTCCGGCCTACGGATACGGTTTACGGTACGACTACGGAATATTCCGGCAGCAGATAGATAACGGCTACCAAATTGAGCAGCCCGACGATTGGCTGCGCTGGGAAAACCCATGGGAGGTAGAGCGGCCGGAGCATTCGGTCAATGTCTATTTTGGTGGTCGGGTGGAACCCATGATTGAGCACGGCACCCGGGTCTACCGATGGGTGGATGCCCAGTCTGTTATTGGAATTCCCTACGACATGCCGATTGTTGGGTATGGGGGAGGGACGGTAAACACCCTGAGGCTCTGGTCTGCGAGGGCGGCGGAAGAGTTTGATTTTGAAGATTTTAATGCCGGGGATTATGTTGAGGCAGTGAGTGCCAAGGTGATGGCGGAAAATCTTACAAAAGTGCTGTATCCAAATGATAAATTGTACCTCGGAAAAGAACTTCGACTAAGGCAGCAGTACTTTTTTGTCTCTTGCTCGCTGCAGGATATCCTGCGCCGGTTTAATCGAGGCACCCACAACTGGGAGGAGTTCCCAAAATATGCGGCTATACAGCTGAACGATACCCACCCCTCGCTGGCAGTTCCCGAACTGATGCGCCTTCTTATTGACGAAGAGGGGCTTCGATGGAATCAGGCATGGAACATAACCACCAGAACCCTTGGTTACACTAACCATACTTTGATGCCGGAGGCCCTTGAAAAATGGCCGGTCCCCATGCTCGATCATCTCTTACCGCGGCACCTGCAGATAATTTACGAAATCAACCACCGTTTTCTTCAGAAGGCGATTACTGTGTTTCCACAAAATATGGAAAAAATCCGCCGGGTAAGTCTTGTAGAAGAATCAACCCCTAAACAAATTCGAATGGCCTACCTTTCAATTGTCGGGTCCCATTCTACCAACGGTGTTGCACAACTGCATACTAAGTTATTGAAGGAGCGGCTGGTACCAGAACTGGCGGATATCTATCCGGAACGGTTTAACAGCAAGACCAACGGTATTACTCAACGTCGTTTTTTGCTGCACGCGAATCCACCTCTCGCCGAGCTTATTACCAGCGCAGTGGGTGAGGGCTGGATTACTGATTTCTCAAAAATTGCAGACCTTAAAAACCATATTGATGATTCCGGTTTTCGCGAGGCCTTCGAAAGGGTGAAGCGGGAGGCTAAAGCCAAGCTTTCCGATTACATTCATAGAGAGCATGGATGGGTGATTGACCCTGATAGTTTCTTCGATGTACAGGTGAAACGTATCCACGAGTATAAGCGGCAGCTCCTGAACGCACTCCACATTGTAATTCTGTACAACCGCATGCGGAAGGGAGACCCGGATGATTTTGCTCCGCGCACCTGTATGTTTGCCGGAAAGGCTGCACCGGGCTACACCATGGCGAAACTCATCATAAAGTTTATCAACAACATCGCGACAGTAATTAATCACGATGCGAAACTAAAAGGGCGGCTTAAAGTCCACTTTTTGCCGAACTACAGCGTATCTCTTGCCGAACGAATCATCCCGGCGACCGACCTCTCCGAGCAAATATCCACTGCGGGTACCGAGGCTTCCGGTACGGGGAATATGAAGTTTATGTGTAACGGTGCGCTGACTATCGGCACTATGGACGGGGCTAATATTGAAATTGTTGAGGAAGCGGGGCGGGAGAATGCCTTTATATTCGGTATGTCCTCAGAAGAAGTAGCAGAGCTGGCCCCCAACTACAACCCCTTCTCCTACTATGCCGACAATGCTGAAATCAAGGATGCGGTCGATCTGATTTTTTCCGGCCATTTTAACTTCTCTGAACCGGGGATCTTCGAGCCCCTTCGACAGGCCCTATTTGAACAGGGCGACCAGTATATGCATCTTGCGGACCTGCAGTCTTATTGCGATGCGCAGAACAATGCCACTACTCTTTATAAGGATCATCGGGACGAGTGGGACCGAAAAGCACTCATCAATATTGCCTCCTCCGGTAAGTTTTCTTCCGACAGAACGATCTCTCAGTACGCGAAAGAAATCTGGGACTTGAAGGCCTGCCGTGTCGACAAGGATGTAGATCCCTACGATACCTTGGAAAACGCAAAAAAGATGGAAAACGGCAGGAACTGAATAAAGGGAGCGTGAACACAGAAGGCCCGAATAAGGGAAGCTGAAAAGTGGGACCCATAGGGTAAAAATAATCCACGACTCATACTATGAGTAAGGGGCGGCCGGGGTGAGCTTTGTATTCCCGCCTCTGCTTATCGATGTACCAGCCTTAGTGTATTTGTATTCCCGCCTCTTTGTGCCTGTATCTTGAGAGCTGCCTCTGGAGATCTGCCTGTGTAGATCTGTTTAGAAGCTGAGCTGTTGGAGAAAGGGTACCACATAGGGGTCTAGGGTAGTAAAAACAAGGACCACCAAGAGGGCCGGTAGAAAATTGCCCGTTTTTATCTCCCGCAATTTTAACAAGTTCATACCTATCATCAAAATCAGAATGCCGCCGGTGCCGGAGATTTCGGCAAGCCCCAGTTCTCCAATCCACGGACCGATTACACCCGCAAGGAGGGTTAAACCGCCCTGATAAATGAGAATAGTAATAACGGAAAACATCACACCTATACCCATCGCAGCCGAAAACATTATCGCCATAAACCCGTCCAGTACCGATTTCATCAGTATAAGATCGTAATCCCCTTCGGCACCTGCCTTTAGGGACCCGACAATTGCAAGGGCTCCAACGCAAAACAGTACCGAGGCGTCGAGAAAGCCCTGGGCAAAAGTTGCACCGCTTTCGGCATTTTTGGCAAAAGTACGCTGCAGCCAACCACCGAAGTTCATGATTCCGCCTTCTATATTCCAGGCGGTACCCAGCATCCCCCCAAGAATTACTGCAAGTGCCATATAGACAATACGCTGCGATTCAAAGGTCATCTGCATTCCAATGGCAAGAGAAATAAGCCCTGCCCCGATGTATACAACTTCCTTGATTTTAGGACTCATGTTTTTATGCAGTAAAAGTCCTATCGAAGAGCCGATAATAACTGCGATACAATTAACTATTGTTGCTATCATGGCCGCTATTGTAGCGATTCAATTTGATTGTGTGAATAGATATGTCATTATAACTGTACGAATGTTGGTAAAATCGGTACACTCGGCGTATATGAAGAATCAAAGGCATCAGGACTGTCATCATTCCCCACACTCCGGCTTTAGCCCGCTGCCCTTTGATTGTCTTATTCCCTCTGCGGGTCTGTCCCGACGGATGGGCAGCTGGAAACCACTGGTCGAGTATCGCGGTCGCCCCCTCATAATGAGTGCGGTGGAGCACGCCCTTTCCGCCTGTGCTCGGGTACTTGTTGTTACCGGTCACCGTGGGGGAGAATTGGAGCAGCTGCTGAGGCAGAGCTACCGCGGTAGTGAGAGGGTCCACTGGGTACGAAACAGACATTTCGAGCGTGGTATGTTCAGCTCAATTCAGGCCGGAGTGTCCCAAATCCACAGTAACTGGTTTTTCGTTGCTTTAGGGGATATGCCGGAAATTCCTCCTGACCTTTATGCGTATCTGGCCGGGCACACCACAGCCGCAGAAAGGGGTTTATACGACATTATCCGCCCGGTTTATCAAGGCCGGCCTGCTCATCCTGTCCTGCTGCGCAGTACGGTAGCCCAAAGTATTCAAGGTCTACCCGCCGATGGGACTATGCAGAAGGTGTTTGAGTTCCACCGGCAGAAGACAGGCCGGGGAGTACTGGAAATCGAAACAGATGAGCCGGGTAGTCTTTACGACATCGACACAAATACGGACCTTACGGCCAGGGATGTCCCCGCTGTTTCCGATATAAGTGAAATATAAGGAGTATGTACTATGAAGTTGGAACCCTTTAAGCTTGAGCGCTTCTTTGCGAAATACGAGTTCAATGTGGAACATCAAATTAGTGCCTCCGATTGTGAATCTATGAGTGTCGGAGAATTGCTTAGACTTAATGGGGAGGAAGTTGCCTCTTCTTCAGCCTCACAAACTGCACCTTCCCAGTCTTTACCCCGTCGGTCTTCCCCCTTACAGGACTTAGGGGAGCTCACTCTAGGGTATACTGAGTCTGCAGGTGATCCGCGCTTGCGCGGGGCTATTGGAAAACTCTATCGGAATATTGATCCTGGGGGGATACTTATCGCCGCCCCGGAAGAGCTTATTTTTCTTTTGCTTACCGCTCATCTTAAAGAGGGTGATCATGTTATTGTGACCACCCCGGCGTATCAGTCGCTGACTGAAGTGCCCCGTTCTTTAGGCTGTCGAGTAAGCCCCTGGCCGGTAGAGTTGAACAAGGGTCGCTGGCATCTTGATTTTAACTTTCTGGAGCGGGAACTAGGGGATGCAACAAAAATGGTCATTGTAAACATTCCCCATAACCCCACAGGTTTTGTGTTTACCCAGGCTGAAAAGGAACAGCTTACCGAATTGGTACGCCGTCACGGGACCCTTCTTTTTGCGGATGAAATGTATCAGCAGCTGGAATACGCCCCGGATGCATCTTCCACTCCCTTTTGTGATATGTATGAAAAAGCAATCAGCCTTTCCGGTCTTTCTAAGTCATACGGATTACCGGGCCTTCGAATAGGCTGGCTCGCCGCCCAATCTGAGGGCTTACTGGAGCCTGCCGCGCAATTAAAGGACTACACCAGCATATGTAATTCCGCCCCCTCGGAGCTCCTGGCGCGTGCTGCCGTAAAGAACAGCTCACAACTGGTGGAAAGATGCAGAACAATAATTAATGACAACCTTCAGCTCTTAAAGGAATTTGCAAGCCGCCGTCGGGAGACAATAGAACTGATTCCCGGGCAGGGAGGTTCAGTGGTATTTCCCCGCTTTATCGATGGACGTTCGGCAGCAACAGTGTCAAAGCAGCTCATTCAAAGGAAGAACCTGCTGATGCTGCCGGGTCCCTTGTTCGATATGGGGGACAGCTTTTTTCGAGTAGGCCTGGGCCGTACATCCTTTCCCACGGCCTTATCAAAGTTTGAGGAATTGATAAAATGAGCACGATACAAAGATACTATCGGAAAAATGAACTCCCCCAGGCACTTCGGAATCTCGTTGAACGTCCTGTGGTTGTCTTCGATTTGGAAACAAACGGTCTCACCAATAGCAGCAGCGTTTTATCCTGCAGTGCTTTCAAGCTAAAAATAGAAAGAAAGTACGAATCGGACACAATGAAAGATATGGCGGCTGATGCTGCACCGGCATATTCCTTTCCACTCTCAGGTCCGCTGCAGCTCATCGATCGCTTTGAGCGTTACTATTTTTCAAGAGAACCGGAAAATTACGCCGCCCTCCGGGTAAACGGGCTGAGGGAAGCGGTAATTCGTGAGCGGAGGGAGCACAAGGATTGGCCCCACTATTTTACGGAGGATGAAGAGTTTACAGACTTTCTGCGGGATGCGGGTTTATTTGTTGCCCACAATATTGATTTTGACGCACAGTTCGTCCCCTTTTTGTATGATAAGCCCCTGTTCTGTACAATGAAAAGCAACACCTCCGGTAAATATCCAAAGCTTGCGGAATTGGCCCGCCGCTATAAAATTACCGCCGATGCCCATCAACTCCACGGAAGTGCTTACGATGCGTATATCACCTCCCTTATTTTTAATAAGATGGTCGAAGAGGCACTGCCGGACTCAAAACAAAACGAGATGTTTTTCTGACCCTCCCTTGCACATATCGTGGGAGGTCGGTGTTTTATCAGGAGAGGTCCTTTCAAAAATCAAAGATTTTTGAAAGCGCCTCAGGAGTAAAAACGGAAATAGCTTGGGCACTCGCATTTGGCGGTGTTCCATGCCTTATCGAGGGCCTCTACAACCGGATCCGGAAGGGGACCTGCCTTAGCTCCGCTTAGGTTATCCTTCAGCTGTTCTGTAGTTCTGGCCCCGAGAATCACACCGTCCCCCTGTTCGGCAGAAAGCTGTGAGTGGTATACAATCCAGCGCAAAGCTGCATGGGCCATCGAGATAGTATGTCCGGCACACACACCTTCAACCTCCTCAAGGGCTTCGAAGGCGCTTCTCGTCCAAAACCTGTCAAGGTAGAAGGGCATATCCGCAAAACGGCCGGAATCAGGTGTACTATTAAAGCTTCTATATTTTCCTGTGAGTAATCCCCCCGCCAGTGGGTTGTACGCATAAAATTCCATTCCGAGATCATCCAGGGCAGGAAAAAGTTCCGGTTCCGCCGAGCGAGTAATTGCGTTGTACATTCCCTGATATACCTCCGGAAGGGGCCAGCCGTGCTTTTCACATACATAATACACCTTTTCCACCAGCCATGCGGGATAATTACTTAGTCCAAGCCGTCGGAACTTGCCTTCCTCATATAGCCGGGCACACTCCTCTAGAGGGTCTTCCACCGGGTGATTTAAATCGGGCTGATGAAGATAAAACAGATCCACCTGCGTTTTCTTCAGGCGCTGCAGGGATGTTTCGATCTCTTTCCGCACCGTCTGTGAATCCAACTTTCCCGTTACCCTTGGATGGGCCTTTGTGGCGATGTGTACTACAGGTTTTTCCGGCCCGGAGGTCCACTCACCAATTATTTTTTCAGATGCTCCATCGCTGTACACATAAGCAGTATCCAGGGTAGAAAAACCCGACTCTAAGAAAAGCTGCAGCATTTTCCTGCTCTCCTCAGGATCGGCCTGTGCTCCGAATGTCATAGTTCCAAAAATAAGTTTTACCTGTGTCATAGCTCCTCCATAGCTGGAATTTTTTGTATACAATATTTTGTATTTATGATATACTTACTCATATTATAAGTGATAGGAGCGCATATGTATACATTAATTACCGGCGGATTCGGACATATTGGATCATGGACGGCCCGTACTCTTATAGAAAAGGGCGAAAAAGTCCTTATATTGGATACTCGAACACGTGTTCCCGACTGTTTGCTGAATTATCAGGGGAGTTTTGTTCACCTCTTCTGTGATGTGACCAGATTCGAAGAGCTTGCGGAGGTATTTCATAAATACCACAAAGAAATTGTCGGAATTATTCATACCGTTGGAATTATGGGAGAGTTTGTCCAAGAGGCCCCGCATAAAAATACCGAGATAAATGTGAACGGTTTTCTTAATGTGCTGGAGGCAGCCCGCATTTTTGGAATAGAGAAGATTGCCTACACCAGTACCGGCGCAGTGTATGGGGCGGTTAAAGGTATTGCCTCGGAAACTCAACATCTCCCGCAACCCGAAGACCTTTACAGCGCCACTAAGGCATCGGCGGAGATGGTGGGGCTTCAATACGGATCTACCTTCGGATTGGATGTGCGGATTGCAAGGGTGTATTTCATTTATGGTCCCGGGAAACTCCCCTCAAGCTTTATCAAGCTGTATCGGCATACCTTTGGAGTCCTTGAGGGGTTACAGGACCTCCGAATGGAAAAGGGGTATGATCAGAAGCTCGATTTTACCAATGTGAAGGATGCCGCCCGGGGAATCTGTCTGCTTTATACGGCGAACTCACTCCCGCGGAGGGTCTATAATATTGCAACTGGAGAGGCCTCTTCGGTTGGTGATGTTGCTGCCGCCGCGGCACGGATAGCTTCGGAACATCAGCCGGCGGAAATTGGTCCGGGCACTCTTATGCCCCGCTGTGAGGCCCTCTCTATCGAGTGTGCCCGGACTGAACTTGGGTATGCGCCTGAAATCGCCCTTGAAGAAGGTCTGCGGGAGTACTTCGACTGGATTAAAGCCCAATAATTTGGGGAGAGGGAGTAAATAATCCCCCACTAATACAGCAGCAAGATTTGTACCATAATCTGCATTTTTTCCTCAGCCGGTATTGACAAAAGAGAAATGCTTTGTTACTTTTGCCCAGTCACTTTTAAGCCCTTGTAGCTCAGTCGGTAGAGCACATCCATGGTAAGGATGGGGTCATCGGTTCAAATCCGATCGAGGGCTCTTGGCGACTCTCCGTTCTCTGCTTGACATTATATGGGTAGTTAGATAAGCTAACGCTTCTAGAATAGCACGGGGAATACAGCTTTTCTCTTAATTGTATGCAGTAGCGATCATATACAGGAGTAATCTACAATGGCGAGTAAGAAAAAAGGTAATATAGAGAAGATTGCGCTGAAATGCAGTGAGTGTGGTCGCAGAAACTATACAACGACCAAGAACCGGCGTAATATCCAGGGAAAGTTGGAGTTTAGTAAGTATTGTCGTTTTGATCAAAAACACACGCTGCATAAAGAGTCAAAAATTAAGTAGACCTCACACAGGCCAGTAGCTCCAACGGCTAGAGCGCCGGTCTCCAAAACCGGATGTTGTAGGTTCGAATCCTACCTGGCCTGCTTTTTTTTTGTTTTATATGAGGGGAATGACGAAATGAAGAAGATCATACAGTTTTTTAAAGACAGTTACGCTGAATTAAAGCGGGTGGTGTGGCCAAGCCGAGAGGATGTGGCGTCATCAACAAAAGTGGTAATCATTTCGGTGATAGCCTTCGCCTTAGTACT
>CAZDFY010000047.1:0-23493 GCA_964504785.1 uncultured Sediminispirochaeta sp.
AAGATGGTGTGGGTATTCTCATTTTGGAAGTCTTATGACTTCCAAAATGAGAATATCTGAAATAACTTGTAAATAAAGATAATACTCTTTACACTATTCTCAGAGGCAGAATTAAGGGGGAAATATATGAAAAATGATAGAAAAATTAAATGGGGAATTTTGGGTACGGCAAAAATAGCGACAGCCCATGTCATACCCGGCCTAAAACGGGCAAACCTGTGCGAGGTAAGTGCAATTGCTTCGCGGGATGGAGATAAAGCAAAAACCGCGGCAAACCAGTTTGCCATACCAAAATACTATTCCAGCTACGAACAATTGCTGGAGGACCCTGAAATAGAGGCAATTTACATACCGCTCCCCAATCATCTGCACGCTGAATGGAGCAAGAAGGCCCTTGAAGCGGGTAAACATGTACTGTGTGAAAAACCTTTAGCCCTCACGGTGGATGAGGTGCACGAGCTTATTAAAGTAAGGGATAAATCTAAGCACAAAATCGGCGAAGCCTTTATGGTGCATACCCACCCCCAATGGCTCAAAGCAAAATCCCTCATCAGAAACCCCAAATTCGGCGGGCTCCAGGCCATTCAGGGCTTTTTCAGCTACAATAACCGCGATCCCGAAAACGTACGGAACAAATACGACCGCGGCGGCGGCGGCTTGTGGGATATAGGCTGCTACCCCGTGCATACCTCCCGGTTTATGTTCGGGGAAGAGCCCGAAAAGGTACTGGCACGCTTTATTTATGATTCCAAATTCAATGTAGACAAAATGGTCTCCGCAATTCTTCAATTTCCCTCCGGTCATGCATGCTTCACCAGCAGCACACAGATAGTCCCGTGGCAGACAATGCACTTTTTTGGGGAAAAACAGCGGGTAGAAATAGAAATACCCTTTAACCAACCCGGTGACTTCCCCTCTAAGCTCTTAATTGACGACGGAAGCGATGTAACAGGAGTACCCGAAGAAATCGTTATTCCCCCCGCCGATCAATACGCCATTCAGGGAGACGAGTTTTCAAGAGCGGTGCTTGAAAACCTCGAAGTTCCGGTCCCGCTGGAGGACACCTTGTACAACACCGCCGTAATCAACGCGCTCTTCCGGTCGGGGGAGAGCGGGACCTGGGAAACACCCCACGTATAGGACCATCGGGATAATAAGCGGGAGGAGAATATGAAATCAATAGGTTTTATTGGAGCCGGCAACATGGGAAGGGCAATCGGAATAGGAATTCGGACAGCCCATCCGGAAGCAACTATCGCCTTTTTCGATGTTGATCTCTCCAAAGCAGAGCAAGCCGCAGGCCAGTGTGCCGGCCTTGTATGCAGCAGTTATCAGGAGCTATTTTCCTCGGCGGAGGTGTTGGTAATTGCGGTAAAGCCGCAGCACCTGGAGGGCCTTTTTTCAGATATTGAAACCCTGAGCAGCGGAAGGGAATTTATCTCAATCGCCGCGGGCAAGCCGATTTCACTGTGTACTAAAGCCCTACACACCCACAAGGTAATTCGTTTTATGCCCAATTTGGCGGCTAAAATAGGCCGCTCGGTGGTCGGAATCGCTGCAGCCCCCGACTTAAACGAGGAGTTTCGCGAAACCGCCTTTGAAACGGCACGGGCAATCGGCCTTCCGATAGAACTCCCTGAAGAGCTCATGCCGGCAATTACCGGGCTCTCCGGTTCTGGAATAGCGTATGTGTTTGCCTTTTTGCATGCCATGGCCCTAGGTGGTACGGATGCCGGTTTTTCCTATTCCCAGGCCCTCGACATTGCCTATGCAACCTGTGAAGGGGCAGTAAAAGTACTGCAGAGCGAGGGTGTAAGCCCGGCGGAATACCTCACAAGAGTTACTTCCGCTGGAGGGACCACCATCAGGGGAATAAAGGCCCTTGAAGAGGGGGGACTCACTCCCACGGTTATGGATGCAATCAACGCTGCCTCCGAACGGGCAAAGGAAATAGAGCACAACGGATAGCACCCGAGTACACCTGATCTTGGATAATTCGGCCTTGTAAGAATTTCTCCGGTCGAGTAAGATATTGCCGTTATGGTAGACTTAAAATATTTAAAAGAGCATCCTGAAGAAGTGAGGGAAAATATCCGCACCCGCTACATGAATGTGGATATTGACGACATACTCTCACTGTATGAAGATCGAAACGCCCTGCTGCGAAAAATCGAAGAGAGCCGCCAAAGGCGAAACGAAAATGCAAAACGCATGAAGGCTAAGCTTGAAGCCGAAGAGCGTTCAGCTCTCATAGAAGAGGGCAAGCAGTTAAAAGAGCACATTGCCTCGCTTGAAGAGGAGATGAAGTCCATAGATGTGCGCTTGTGGGACGAGGCAAAAAGAATTCCGAATGCCGCCCATCCGGAGGCGCCGGTGGGTAAAGAAGATAAAGACAATCTTGAAATACGCCGGGAAGGCTCCCCAACTCAGTTTGATTTTACTCCGCGGGACCACATTCAGATAGGCGAAAGCCTCGATTTGCTCGATTTTGAAACCGCAGCGAAAGTCACGGGGCCGAAGTTTTACTACTTAAAAAATCAAGCGGTCCTACTAGAGATGGCATTGGTCCGCTATGCCCTGGATACACTGCGGGCCCGCGGGTTTACCTTGACTATCACTCCGGATATTGCAAAGGAAGAGGTTGTAGAGGGTATCGGTTTTAATCCCCGGGGCGCGGAAAGCAATATTTACAATCTTGAAGGCACCGGTACCTGTCTGGTTGGAACGGCGGAAATAACCCTCGGGGGGTATCATTCCAACTCCATCCTGAAGAAGGAACAACTGCCTATTAAAATGGCCGGCGTTTCCCACTGTTTCCGTCGGGAAGCCGGGGCTGCAGGCCAGTACTCAAAGGGGCTCTACCGGGTGCATCAATTCACCAAAGTAGAAATGTTTGTATATGCCCATCCCGACTCTTCCGAGGAACTGCACAAAGAACTACTTGCAATTGAAGAAGAAATCTTCCGGGGCCTCGATATTCCCTATCGGGTGGTCGATACCTGCACCGGGGATTTAGGTGCGCCTGCATATAGAAAGTATGATCTTGAAGCGTGGATGCCGGGACGGGGAGAAAAAGGCGATTGGGGAGAGGTTACCAGTACCTCAAACTGTACAGATTATCAGGCCCGTCGGTTGGGTGTCCGATTTAAAGAAGAAGGAAAAAGCCGCTTTGTCCACATGCTGAATGGTACGGCGATTGCCGTTTCACGGGCTATTATCGCTATACTGGAAAATAAGCAACAGGCTGACGGTTCAGTAGCTATTCCTAAAAACCTTGTCCCCTACACGGGGTTTGATACCATCAGCGGCGATTATTAGGCACGAATACAAGGTCTACGTCCGAATTCTATTCGGACGTAGGACCCTCGTGGAACCCTATCTGCACATCTTGTGTAAGCTTTTTACGTACTGGTCTTTATAATCGGAAAAAATATACTTTTTATTGCGAGCCATCTCCTCACTTACAGTATCAAGCAGCTTTTTTTCGCAGCTCCTGCACAGAGATTTATCAGTGATAAACACAACTCCAGTTTCCTTTTCAGGCCCCGGGATAGCTTTTTTACATGCATCACATATAATTGTTAACATTGCTCTGCTCCTTCTTTTCAATTCTATTATAGTACCTATTATAGCAGGATTTTTCAAATTGAGAAGTATCATAGTGTCATAAGTGTTGGAAGTCCCACTGAAAGGGCCGTAACCAATTGTTGAAACCGTACACATTGAGTATACTACAGTACATGAAACAGTCAGCATTATTAACGGATTTATATGAACTTACCATGATGCAGGGGTATTTTTTTAAAGATCGAAACCCCCATGTGGTATTCGATATGTTTTTTCGTAACCAGCCCTTTCATAGCGGTTTTTCTGTATTCGCCGGTCTGGAAGATATGCTCAGGACCCTAGAAAATTTTACCTTTTCCCCAGAAGATATAGACTATCTGGCCGGGCTCAACCTCTTTCACGATCAGTTTCTGGAATATTTGCGAAATTTCCGTTTCTCCGGTGATATTTACAGCATGGACGAAGGCTCGATTATTTTCCCGGGAGAACCCATATTACGGGTGCACAGCCCCCTGATTGAAGCACAGTTGATTGAAAGCATGCTTCTGAACACCCTCAATTTTCAATCCCTGGTTGCAACCAAGGCCGCCAGAATTTACCATGCCGCCGAGCACGGGAAAATACTTGAGTTTGGATTGCGACGGGCCCAGGGCCGGGACGGCGCTTTGTCGGCCACCCGTGCCGGCTATATTGGTGGATGTCTCGCCACCTCTAATACCCTGGGCGGTAAGATGTACAATATTCCGGTCAGCGGAACGATGGCCCATTCCTGGGTAATGGCATTTCGGTCCGAACTTGAATCTTTTGAAAAATTTGCCGAACTGTATCCTGATAAGGCAATTCTCTTGATTGACACCTATGATACCCTCGGCAGCGGGATTGAGAATGCGATTAAGGTAGGAAAAAAACTAAAAGAGCAGGGGAAAAAACTTGGAGTCCGTCTGGACAGCGGCGACCTCTCGTATCTCAGCCATAAAATCAGGAAAAAGCTCGATGAAGCGGGGTTGGAGGATGCCTATATCACCGTTTCAAACGATTTAAACGAGGAAATTATTCATCAGCTGGTAACCGATGGAGCGCCTATAGATA
This sequence comes from uncultured Sediminispirochaeta sp., assembly GCA_964504785.1. Taxonomy (GTDB): domain Bacteria; phylum Spirochaetota; class Spirochaetia; order DSM-16054; family Sediminispirochaetaceae; genus DSBN01. The sequence goes on from CAZDFY010000047.1 coordinate 4,657, forward strand.
TGTGGGGAGTGGGTACCAACCTGGTAACCGGAGGCAATACCGCAGCTTTTACCGGTGTATATAAACTGGCGGCAAAGGAGGTGGACGGCCTTATGGTCCCAACTCTAAAAGTGTCCAACAACAACGAAAAAACCACAAATCCCGGGGCAAAACAGGTATACCGCTTTTATGACGATGATAATTCGGCAATTGCCGACCTCATCACCCTCACGGAAGAAAATTTTGATCATACCCGTCCACATTCTTTTTACCACCCAATGTATCCGAACACCCATTTTACTCTCAACAGATACAAAACGGCAAAGCCCTTACTGCACAAAAAAATGACCGACGGTAGAATTTGTGTAGATTCTCCGAAATTGGCAGATATCAGGGCCTATGCCCTGCAGGAGATGGACAGCTTTGATCCAACCTACAAGCGCATTATTAATCCACATATTTATAAGGTTTCCCTTTCTACAGCCCTAAAGAACCTGAAATACAGGATGATAGATGAGTTTAAGCATTAAACATGTGTATATTATCGCCGAAGCCGGGTCAGCCCATTTGGGAGATATAGAAAAGGCGAAGATGCTTATTGATGCCGCCGCCGAAGCCGGCGCAGATTGCATCAAATTTCAATGGATAATTGCAGATGAAATTGTGCATCCCCAGGCCGGCCACATACTGCTGCACGGGGCGCCGGTACCTATCTGGGAACGGTTTAAGGTACTGGAACGCCCCCCCGAGTTTTATGGGGCCCTTAAGGAGGAAACCGAAAAGCGGGGGCTTATGTTTCTCTGCACCCCCTTTGGTCTTCAGAGCGCTGAGGGGCTTCGGAACTTGAAGGTTGAGGCAATTAAAATTGCCTCACCGGAACTAAACCATTACCCCCTGCTCGATGCGGTCTCAGAGTTTCCCCTTATCCTGTCTACGGGGGTTTCAAAACTTAGGGATATTGAACGAAGCATGGAACATCTCACGCATAACGATAGCCCGGCCCTGTTGCACTGCATTACCGCCTACCCCGCCCCGGAGGAAGAATACAATCTCAGGGTTATTCCCTCACTTAGTACTCTTTTCGGCACTATTGCAGGGGTTTCGGACCACTCCCTACACCCCTATGCCGTCCCCGTCCTGGCAGTGGGCCAGGGGGCAAGAATAATTGAAAAGCACATTACCCTTGCCCATCAAGGTAAAGGTCTGGATGACCCGATAGCCCTGGAACCACAGGATTTTAAACATATGGTAAACAAGGTACGGGCTGTCGAGGGGAAACCCTCATCTGTAATTATAAGGGAGCTTTCGAAAGAGCTCGGAGAGGAACGGGTAGAGAATATTCTTGGAAGGGGAATAAAAAAATTGGCCCCTTCGGAGGAGCCCTTCTACAGTACTTCGAACCGTTCTATCGTCGCCCTCACCGATCTGCATCCGGGCACCCGCATAAATGAAGAAAATGCGGCTCTATTGCGGTCGGAACAAAAGAGAAGCGCCGGACTTCCCCCCCATTTTTTTAACAACCTTATGGGGAAAGCACTAAAACACCCCGTGAAAGCGGGTTTCGGGATTACTTTAGATCATTTTCTGTAATCAGTTTTAGTTCTTTAATCTCGTTGTACAGCTGTTCCTGACTAATCGGTTTCTGTAAATACGCTTCACATTGACTGCGAAACGCATTTAGGACATTCTTAGCATCCCCCAGGGCGGTAGTCATTATCACCTTGGTTGCATCATTGCCGATTCGGCCGTGCCGTTCTTCAATACTCCTCAATTCCTTCAGAACTTCCTGTCCGTCCTTTTTTGGGAGCATAATATCCAGGCATATTAAATCGTAGGGTTCTTTTTCATCCATTGCAAGTTGAAACGCCTCTACCGCTTCTTTCCCGTCGACAACCACATCAGTTTCACCTAGGGGTGCTAAATACTTGTGCATAAGCTTTCTGCTGGCAAAATCATCTTCAACTATCAATGTTTTCATTCCGCCTCCTCGTGTAATGCTACTGAAATAGTTAAAGGAGAACCTTCGGCGTCAAAATTAAACTCCCAGAAACTATCAAGGTCTGGAATTTCCTCAAGGCTGAACAGCACCGTGGGGAAGGACAAATGCACTTTTATCTCCCCTCCCTCAAGTTCTCTTAAAAAGTTGCCCCCCAATACATTTAACAATTCAAGCAGACAGTCGTCAATCTCATTCACCGACAGTTCATTCCAATCGGTGGCGTGAATATTTTCTACTATCGCCTGTTTTATCTCAATCGGCAGGGCCAACAGCAAGCGCCCGTGGATCGGTTTGTAAAATTCAATAAACATCAGTTGACCGGTTTCAAACTCCTGGGGCTCTTGGGCTTCAATCACATCAATAAAGGCCATCTCGCCTAAAGTACTCTGTAGAGCTCTTAGCAGCGCATCCTTCGCGTTTTCTTTTGTCAGTTCCAGCATATTACTCTCCCAATAACTCAGTTACTTTCTCAGGTGTCATCGGTTTTCTCAAAATTCCCATAACCCCTTTCTCTGATAATTCTTTCTCCAACTGCTCATTCCCCATGCTCGAAATAACCACCACCGGCAGCTTCTTTGTTTTGTCTATCAGCCTAAGCTTTTTAATAAAAGTAGTACCGTCCATCTTCGGCATATTTAGATCCGTTACAACCAGATCTACCTCAGCCCGGTTCAAGTTCGACATCGCCTTCAGCCCATCTTCCGCTTCTATAAAAGTAGCATCCTGATAGCCGGCCATTTGAAAGCACCGCTTTATTATCATTCGGGATGTAGCAGAATCATCAACTATCATAATTTTATTCAGTTCCATTCTTCCGACCCCCTCATATTTGCCACTTGGAACCGGCATTTGAGACCATAATTGTGCCGTCGCCAACCTGAAAGCCTACAGTACGGCTTGCATTGCCGCCGGTATCTTCTTTAATAACTCCAAAACCATTTTTCCAGAGGTAACGCTTAATTGCAATGGTATTTCGACGTCCAATATCAAAATGTCTATTCTGGTCCATTATACTGGAACCGCCGGCAAGTTTAATTTTAATATTTTTCTTTTCGGCACCCTTCTTCTCCATTTCTTCAAATAATTTGGGTAAACCGGTATCCGCAAAATACCCCGGCAGCTTATCTGCCTTTTGTGAATTCACCTTCGAATCCGGTAAAGCGACATGAATAAGCCCTGCAACCCTGTTCTTCGGATCATATGCACATACGGCTACACAAGAACCAAGGGCGTAGGTTTTTAACTCATCATCGCTCCTATTGCTTACCTTCCACTCACCGATGCCAATATCCAGCCGCATCACTTCATCTCCCTTAACAGACGCACAACCTCAATAGTTACATCATTGATGGCCACATATTTTTCCGCCCCACCCAGGTTATAGGCCTCCTTCGGCATACCGAACACCACACAGGTGCGTTCATCCTGGGCAAGGGTCCTCGATCCGGTCGATTTCATTTTGGCCATCCCCTCTGCTCCATCACGCCCCATTCCGGTCAGGATTACTCCAATAGAGTTTACACCGACATTCTCGGCTATAGAATCAAAGAGCACATCCACCGACGGAGCATGCCCGTTTACCTTCTCCCCCTCCTGTACCCGTACCAGATAACGGCCACCGGAACGGACAACCCGCATCTGCATTCCCCCCGGTGCTATAAGTACCCGCCCCGTTATTATTCGGTCGTGGTCCTCCGCTTCTTTTACCTCGACCCGTGCAATCGAGTTGAGCTTGTCCGCAAACATTTTGGTAAACTTAGGGGGCATATGCTGTACAATTACCGTTCCCGGCATATCCGCGGGAAAGGCCTCAATTACCGTTCGCAGGGCTACCGTCCCGCCGGTGGAAGCGCCTATGCCTATGACCTTATCGGTTGAACCGTGGAGCACCGACGCCTGGGGACGCCGAACCTCGTGACGGACTTTATTCTTCCATTTGCTCACATCAACAGTGGAAGCCACCTTTACCTTTTGCGCAAGTTCTTCGATCATATGCTCAAGCTTATTACCGAAACTCGTGGAAGGTTTAAGTACAAAATCAATGGCACCGTAGTCGAGGGCATCTAAAGTAACCTGGGCACCGGGGGCCGTAAGGGCCGAAACCATGATCACCGGCACCGGATATTGAGGCATAAGACGCCTTAGGAATTCGACTCCGTCCATCCGTGGCATTTCAACATCGAGGGTAAGGACATCGGGCTTTTCATACACAATTTTGTCGCGGGCTACATACACATCCGGAGCGCTGCCGATAACCTCTATCTCAGGGTCCCGGGCCAAGCCGGTGGTGAGAATTTTTCGTGCAAGTGCCGAATCATCAATTACCAATACCTTGATTTTGTGTGTAACTATACGCTGGTTCATACACTTTCCTTTTTCATGTATAATGCAGGCTGTATATATTGAAAATTGAGATTGTCCCGTCCCAACGTCTCCGAGTGACCTATAAACAAATACCCCTTATCGATAAGCACGTCTCCAAATTTTTTAACTAAGGATTCTTTAGTAGGCTGGTCAAAATAGATCATTACATTTCTACAGAAAATAGTGTGAAATTTCTTTCTAAAGGGAAAGGATTCCCTCTTAAAATTAAGACGTTTGAAGAGAATTAGATCCTTTAGACTCTCCTTCACACTATATCCTCCGGCCTCGTTGAGGGTAAAATACTTATGCAGCAGTCCCTTGGGTATTTGATCTATCCGCTCCTTACCATACGCCCCAAGCATTGCCTTCTCCAGGGCAGTCCTTGAAATATCCGTAGCAAGAATGGGGGGACCATCGCTAAAGTATCTTGGTCCGAAAAACTCCGCCAATACTATAGCCAGGGTATAGGCCTCTTCACCGGTGGCGCACCCTGCGCACCAAAGACGCAAATCCTTACTCCCTTCGGCTTCAAGCAGCTGGGCTATCGACGGTAATACCCGCTTTTCTAAAAAATCGAAGTGGTCCTTTTCCCGAAAAAAATACGTGTGGTTAGTAGAAATTCTGTCTACCAGTTCCAGTAGTCCACCGCCGCTTGGATCTTCAAGAATAGATCGGTAGTATGACTCGAAATTGTTGTAGCCCATCTGACGAAGTAATTTATTCAATCGTCCGCGAACCAACACCCGCTTTTTTTCCGTGAGATGAATTCCAAACTTCTCGTATACCAGTTCCGAGATCTGTTTAAACTCATTGTCCGAAATATCAATAAGGCCTTCCATTCTTTTACAGATTCTCCAGTGTTTTATTCAAGCACATACGAAATAAGTGCGCCTGTATCGATGATTAAACTGACTTTACCATCCGACATAATACTGCATCCCGACAATGCACGTATGTCCTTCATATAAGAGGGCAAACTCTTAATTACTATTTGCCGATATCCGATCACTTCATCAACCAGTATGGCGAGTTTTCGATCGCGGGCCTGCACTACAATGACAATTCCATCTTCAACCCGTTTTTTTGAGGTTTCAATTTTAAAGAAACTGTAAAGCTTTACTACCGGAATAACCTCTTCGCGTAAATTGATCACTAAATCTTCAGTACTAGTTTGGGTAATTTCTACTTCCGAGGCCTTATGAAACTGAATTACGTCGGTAATGGGCAGCGAATAGAGCTGAGGGCCAACCACAAAGGTAATGCCGTCGATGATTGCCAGGGTAAGGGGAATTTTCAGCACAAAGGTGCTCCCCTCGCCTTCGACGCTTTTAATATCAATTTTTCCCCTCAGTTTTTCAATATTCTTCTTTACTACATCCATTCCAACGCCGCGCCCCGAGATTTCAGAGACCGTCTCAGCGGTCGAAAACCCCGGTTCAAACACGAGCTTCCATACATCCTCGTCTTTCATCTCCTCGGGATTCCCCTGAATAAGCCCACGGTCAAGGGAACGCTCTAGAATTACGTCTCTCTTCAACCCACCGCCGTCGTCGGATACGGTAATCCAGATTTCATTTCCTTCATACCCTGCGCCCAGCCTCACCGTACCCGTTTCCGGTTTACCGGCGGCTTTCCGTTTTTCCGCTGTTTCAATGCCGTGATCGAGGGCGTTTCTAATTATGTGTACCAGGGGATCGGAAATTTCCTCCATAACCGTACGGTCCATTTCGGTATCTTCGCCGCTAATTTCTAGATTGATGGGTTTTTCAAATTTTTTCGATAAGTCCCTTACCAAGCGCCGCATTTTACTGAACAAACCCTCAAGGGGAATCATTCGCATGGCCATGGTAATTTCCTGCATCTCTCGAGAGATTTTCGACAGGTAATTGGCGGAACGCTCAAAGTTCGGCATGTCGTAACCTTCAAGCTCAGGATTGTTGAGTACCATAGCCTCCGCCGTGATAAGTTCTCCCATTAAATCGAAAAGCTTATCGAGGCGTTCAGTATCTACCCGGATGTCACGACGCTTGATACGGTAATTGGCAAACTGGTCCTTTTTCTCCGGAGGTGTTTTTCCCTGTTGTTCAAGGGCTTTTTCAACCTCCTGCTCTTCCGCAGCCCCCTGTTCAACCAGGATTTCCCCTAACCGCATCCGCTGAATATCCAAGGCCTGATCTACAGCCTCCTGAGAGGCTATCCCCATATCCACCAGCATATCGCCCAGGGGCTTATAGTCACCCTCCTCCTTGCTGGCCACAGCCTTCTGCGCGCTTACATCGCTCTCCTCCGAAAGCTCACCCGGCATGATCTCGCCGCTGTGTACCTTCTGAAGCGTTGCATTTAATCCGTCTATACTCTGCAATAACAAGTTAACGATCTGTGCATCCGGCTTGCGGGCCCCCGTACGAAGAGTATCAAGGATTCCTTCAATTCCCATGCACATTTTCTCTAGCATAGCAAAACCAAAAAAACCGGCGTTCCCCTTCACGGTATGTATCGCCCGAAAGGCCTCCTCAATGCTCCCCGTATGGGTGGGGTCTTTTTCAAGCTGAAGCATCGAATTCTCAGCGGTATCCACCAGATCGGAGGTCTCTTCTACAAACTTCTGCACCATCTCCGGTGAAATAAGCTCTTCGGTAAGGCTCTTCTCTTCCGCCGGCTTCGGTACTTCACCCTTTTCGGCGGAGGAAGTACCCGCGGTGGAAGCCTCTGCAGTGGTTGTCTCACCCTTCGCCTCATTGCCGCCTGCCTCATCCGATTCAATCTTCTTTAAATAGGGTTCCAGGCGTTCATCGATTTCACTTGTATCGATCCGGCCTTCATAAATTACCGCATCCCCGCTCGTGGTATCCAAGTCCTGTGCCTGCTGTTCAATATCCGATACCATCTGCTGAAGCACATCACCGCCGTTTAGCAGGATATCCACAATTTCATCTTCAGTTTCCAGATCGCCGGTCCGCATTGCATTTAACACCGTCTCTAGCCGGTGGCTGAACCCCTTAATTTTGGATAAGCCGATGAAAGAAGACACTCCTTTTATGGTGTGCATAGAACGAAAAATATCATGGACCGTCTGTTCATCATAATTCTTTTCAAGGTCAAGGATGCGTTCCTCGATATCATCGAGGTGATCGTGAGCTTCAACCAAAAACGACGACAGAATCTCGGCATCCTCGATGGGGATTTCTTTTATATCCGGGGCCGCCTTTTTTTCGCTCTTTTTGCTGCTCTGTTTCTGTCCCTTTTTTTTGGCAGGTTTTTTGCTTTGAGTCGAAGTATCTTCAGGCTTGGCCACAAGCGCCTCTCCAAGTTCCTGCAGACGCTGGGAGTTCTCTTTAGAAGGCCCCTGAAGCACAATTTCTTCCGCCGTCTTTACAATATTATCTAAGACCTGCTTCACCTGATCATCGCTTACACTTGAGTAAAGTGCTTCGGCGTTTTCTCTAATCTCCGCAACAGCCAGCAGATCGCCTTCTTCATACTGCCGTACTGCATCACTTAGTTGTTGAAGCTCATCCATACACTGTTCCTATTGTTTTACTAACATTTTTACTACTTTTGCCAGAGAAGGGGCCTCGAAGGGCTTTACTATCCATCCGTTTACTCCCAACTCTTTTCCAGCATCTTTTTTCTGTGCCCCACTTTCGGTAGTTAAAAAAACTACGGGAATTTTTGAAAATTCCGGCTTTCCCTTGATAGACTCTACAAATTGAAAGCCGTCCATGACGGGCATATTAACATCAACGATGCAAAGGGATACTTCTTCCTGCCCGCACTTCTCCAGGGCAACTTGTCCGTTCTCGGCTTCAATAATTTCAAAGCCCTCCGGTTCCAGGGCCTTTCTTACCAGCTTCCGTATAGTCACCGAATCATCAACACACAATATTTTGCTAGCCACAATCTCCTCCTTTACTATCTAAAAAAGAGTTATATCTCCACTCAATTTTTCTTCTGTTTCAGTATCCTTCTCACCTTCATCGAGCTTATGCCCAAAGGCATCCCACTCCTCACGGGTGGTGAAAAAGCTTTTCAGTAGATCCTGCACCTCTTGTTTCTGCTGTGCACGCTCATCTTCCTTCAGCTCAACATGGTCATCGGCACAGGTTGCCCCTTCACGGGCCAATTTTTCAAAAAGCTGGACCATGTGCTCCAGAATCTGGCGCACACTATCCTGGTACTGTAAGTGAACCGTCACATCATTGATGTTCTCCGTTACCGAGGCTGAAAGCTTCTGGGACTCTTCGATTACCTGGGATACTTGATCTATCTGCGGAGTAAGCTGTTCAATCACGGAGGAGTGTTTTTCTCCACTCTCTGCTAATTGTTCCACCGCCTTTTCCAGCCGCTCTCCATAGGTGCCGATTGAGTCCTTCACCGTATGTACCGAGCTCTCTATTGTAGTACTTATCTCTTCGGCAATTTTCATAGTATTTTTCGCAAGTTCCTGCACTTCCGTAGCAATCACCGCAAAACCTCGCCCGGCCTGTCCGGACCTTGCAGCCTCAATTGACGCATTGATGGCCAATACATTTGTCCGGTCCGACAAATCGGTTATAGTATCGGTAAACTGATCAACCGATTTCATCGTCTTTTCTATCATTTCAAGCTCACCGATATAATCATCCCGTATAAGCTTAAACTCCTCGATCAACTGCCTGATTTCCCGCAGCTCCTCTTCCATCCGAACTGCCTGTACCCGAAGGCCGCCGTCCTCCGATGTAAGGCTGCCGAAGACCCGCTGGATTAGGTTATCTACATCTTTGCTCCAGTCGCCGATGCTGTACACGTGGTTTGTTAACTGAAGGGTTGCATCTTCCGTTTTCTTTACAATAACATCAGAGAGTGTCTGCTCGGCGCTGGTAGCTTCAGCTATCCGATGACATTGCAAAGCGAAAGTACGAAGAAGTTCATCCTTTCCGCTCAGTTGGGCCTTAAGGTCCTTTACTTCTGAATCCAGCCGGGCTACCCGGTCCTGCAACTGCTGATATTCCTGATTACACTGATTAAGGTCCTGATATTCATTTCCCTGTATCGAAACAGCCTGGGCCTCAGGCAGAGCTTTCTTTTTGAAAGACACAGGATACAGCACAGCCATTAACAGTGCAATTACAATTGCAATGTAAAGTAAAACAGTGCTCCCCGTCATTAAGTTTATTGCAAGTACTACTACCTCGAGGGCGGCCCCCGCAACACATACCTTTTGCATCAATAACCCTCACACTTTTCTCAAATTTAATTATTTTAGATTGTAATTCGAATTGCAAGTCTTATGAAATATTAATACTCATTTTATAGAAAAAACTGAAATTCTGCAGTTTTTCCCCACTACCTGCTGTATTCACTATTTGTTTTCAAGGGGAATTAACACCTTTATTCGCGTAAAGTAGTTCAATTCCGATTCAATCCACATCCTTCCACCGAACTTTTTTGTTATGTAATAGGCCTTAGTAAGACCGAAGCCTCCGCCGTAACTCTTTTTACTTAAGCTGTTATTCGCCCGTACCCCGAAATCCACCACACTTTCTATACTCTCTTCCGGAATTCCCCGGCCGTTGTCCTCGACTACTATCCGCAGATACTCCTCATCCTGACACACACCAAGGAGGATGTTTCCCCCTGGATCGGTATATTTACGGGCATTGGAGATGAGGTCACGAAGTACATCCTTCACCAGCAGAGGCATGTAAATATATTCGCCCAGAGACGTGGCAAATTTGAGGTCGACAAAATAACTATGGTCGTTTTTTAGTGAAATATTTTCAACGATTGAATATGCACCGCCACTATTCTTCTCTACCGCTTTCAAGTAGTCTATAAATTCATCATAAAGCTGAGATGGAGTGTAGGCATACCAGGTGTCCTGTCCCTGTTCATTTTGTTTCACTAATTCATCTACCCTTACATCCAGGACCTCTACAATTTTTTCAATAGTTTGCACGATTTCTTTTACGCTGTTCCGCATTACTTCGGGAGGATTTTCAGTAGCGCCGTACACCTCGGATAAAATATTTGAATGAAGAGCTTTTATTTTTTGGGTATCCTCCGGACTAATCGCCCGTTTTACCACCGATGAAGCTAATTCCTGTACAAGTCGGTACGAGTCAAGGAGGGCTTTTTCATTATCCAGCTTATTTGATAGTCGTAAAAAATTGTACTGCAGTATATTCAACACGTTGAGTACACTGTGGTTGTTCAGGATCTGTCCCCGGGTTGCATCTAGGCTAAGCTGCTTTGTGATCTCCATAGGAAGAATATAACGCATTTTTCCATTCTTTTCAAAGATATTAGAGAAAATACTTAATCTTCTTCACTTAATCTTCTTCAGTAAGCAGGTCCGCTACTTCCTCCGGGTCTCGCGCCCGAAGAAGCATTTTACAAAAGGTTTTTGACTGGGTAATGCGGGCTATCTCCGAAAGGGCTTCTATATGCGGCCCGGATTGGTTCGGCGGGGCAAGCATCAGAAAAAAGAGGTTACTCGGGTTTCCATCCAGAGCCCGAAAATCGATTCCCTCCGGTGCAATCCCAATTGCCAAGGTAAGGGTAGAGACGGTATCGGTTTTTGCATGGGGCACCGCAATTCCAGCCTCCAACCCGGTGCTTCCCTTCGCCTCCCGTGCAAGTAATGCATCATAGGCTGCGTCAAAGTCGCTCACCCTTCCGGCATCAATAAGTATTTGGAGCAATTCACGGATAACCGCCTCCTTCGATTTCGATTCCAGGGGAACTTTAATAATCTCGGGCTTTACAAGGTCAACTAATGCCATTTTCTCTCTCCATAATTATTCAGGCAGGGCATCGTACAGATCCCACACACGCTCTTCATCTTTTACCACAAGAACGGAGCAGTGGACAAGCCGCATTGCCCGTTCGGTCTCATTATAAAACTCATCACGACGGCTGCGGATGTGTGAAAGCTCTCCAATCAGCAACAAATCGACATCAACCTCTTCCGCATACTTTTTTATCTCTTGATGCACGGTACCGCTGCGCTTTTCGAGAATCACCGACACCCCCTTGCGGCTTCCCATTTTATCCACATGCTTCAGATACCGTTCGGCATCAGATTCAAGGTCCTGGTGATACTCCGCCTCTTCCGAATCAAGAAAAATGCGGGCTTTCACCAGATCGTTCAGCGCGCGGGTATTAATTACATACAATGCATGCAGCTCGGCACCTGTAGATTTAGCCAGACAGACCGCATACTGAGCAGCGGTAATTGCCTCTTCGGTGCCGTCGACATATACAAGTATTTTACGTATCGGCCCTTCCATGGCGCTCCTCCTCTTTTTTCTCGAGCCGGTCCTTGACCATCTTCATAAGTACAAACATATCCCGTTCATTTTCCTCTAAACGGTTATTGATGTACGCGACAGTCTCTTTCAGGTCCGGTATCGCTATCTTCTCCAGTGCGTTTACCTTGCGGATCGTTTTCTTTACCTCTAAGGCCAAACGCATGATTGAAACCTTCAGTTCCGCCAGCCTTCCCATCATCTCCAGCGCTTGCTGAAACTCCTGTAAAGCCCCGTCGACCCAGTAGCTTGTATCGGAGGGGCTGAAATAGGGAGGATGTCTGGTAAAATCGGTTTCCACCACCGGCAGCTGTACCCCCATCACCCGTCGCTGTTTTATCTTGATACTCGATTCAATATTGATAACCCGGCTTATATGGGCCACCTTCAGTTTACCCATATCGATACTAGCCTGCTTGAGAGCCTCGTATGCATCCGCCAGGGCTTTCTCCACCCGGTTCTGATAATCAACCGCCTGGTCGACCAGGTTCAGAAGCTCCAGCACCAGGATATTCCGCTTTTGATCGAGCAGTTCATACCCAAGTTCGGCGAATTTGAGTTCATCCTTCAACTTGATAAGACTGGACTTTGTCGGCGCTACATTGCGCATCTTTGCTTCTCCCTAGCCTTCGTAGTACTTCTCCAGCTCTTCGTCGGTAACCCGGTGCAGCTCCTCAGCGGGTAATTTTCCCAGAACTTCCCAGCCAATACTCAAGGTCTCTTCGATGGTGCGGTCCTCATCGGTCTTTTGGGACACGAACTTCCGTTCAAAGGCTTCGCCAAACTCCATATACTTGTGGTCCAGGGGAGTCAGCTCTTCTTCGCCAATTACAGATGCAAGGTTGCGTACATCCTTTACGTAACTGTAGGCGGCAAACAGCTGGCTGGCCAGGTGGGGGTGATCCTCCCGGGTCATTCCCTCGCCTATACCGTCCTTCATCAGGCGCGAGAGCGAGGGCAGCCCCGCTACCGGCGGATAGATGTTACGACCGTTCATATCCCGCTCAAATACAATCTGCCCCTCGGTAATGTAGCCGGTCAGGTCAGGAATCGGATGGCTGATATCATCGTTCGGCATGGTGAGAATCGGCAGCTGGGTAATAGAACCCTGATGCCCTTCTATCATACCGGAGCGCTCATAAATCTCCGCCAGGTCCGAATATAGGTAGCCCGGATACCCCTTTCGGGAGGGAATTTCGCCGCGAAGCGTCGAAACCTCACGAAGGGATTCACAGTAGTTGGCCATGTCGGTCAGTATAACCAGCACATGCATTCCCTTATCGAAGGCAAGGTATTCCGCCAGGGTCAGGGCAGAGCGAGGGGTAATCAGTCGCTCGATGGAGGGATCATCGGCCAGGGAGAGGAACAAAGCCACATTTTCAAGCACCCCGGAACTTTCGAAGGAGTTGATAAAGTAGCGGGCAACATCGTGCTTTACGCCCATTGCGGCAAATACGATAGCAAAATTGCTTTCACCGCCGCGGATTTTGGCCTGACGGGTGATTTGAGCCGCAAGCTCGTTATGGGGAAGGCCGTTACCGGAAAAAATAGGCAGCTTCTGCCCGCGGATCAGTGTATTCATCCCGTCGATAACCGAAATTCCCGTCTGGATAAAGTCCCTTGGATACACCCGGGCAGTAGGGTTTACCGGTGAACCGTTGACATCCCGCTCTTCAGCGCCAACAGGAGCAGGGCCGTCGTCAATCGGCGTCCCCAGTCCATTAAAGACCCGTCCGAGCATCCCCTCACTTACCTCCAAAGAGAGGGGCTCACCCCGGAACCTGACGTGGGTCGAGGGCATAGTTAACTCGGTGGTCCCTTCAAATACCTGTACCACCACCGTTTCCTCCGAGGTATCCAGCACCTGTCCCAGACGGGTGTGGCCGGTTTTATCAATAACCTCTACCAGCTCCTGATACCCTACCGGATGGGTTTTCCGTACAAATACCAGGGGACCGTCTATTTTATCGACCCCGACGTACTCGCGGCCGGCCAAAAGGTTTTTATCGCTACTCTTCATAAAGAGACTCCAATCTGTCGAAGGATCGTTCAAGTCGGGCCTGCAGCTTATCAAAGGAGGCTTCGTCGTCGTTTTCAATATTGAATTTCATTTTAATCAGGTCCTGCACCACCTTCATCTTGCGAAGCCGTACAATAGTTGCCCCGCTTTTAATGGCGTCCCGCCCCTTGCGCCAGTATGTAAGGATCAGTTCCAGCATGCGGGCCTGTTTCATTACGGTGGAATAGCGGTCTACATCGTCAAAGGCGTTTTGCTGCAAAAAGGAATTTTTAAAGAGCGTACAGACCTCAATAACAAATCGCTGACTATCAGGCAAGGCATCCGGGCCGACCAGCTTGACCACCTGCTGGAGGCGAACCTCCCGCTGGAGCAAATCCATAATCTCCTGCCGGTCGTCGGCCCACTGCTCGCCCACCCGGCTCTTCCAGTAATCTAGAATGTCGCCGATATACTCGGAATAACTATCCAGCCAGCCGATGGCCGGATAGTGGCGGGCGTTGGCCAACTGACGGTCGAGGGCCCAGAAACAGCGGACAAAGCGTTTGGTGTGCTGAGTAACAGGCTCGGAAAAGTCACCCCCCGGGGGAGAAACTGCTCCGATAATAGATACCGAACCCTCCTTATCCGAGAGGGTCTGCATGATTCCTGCCCGCTCATAAAACTCCGCAACCCGGGTCGGCAAGTAGGCCGGAAACCCCTCCTCGGCGGGCATCTCTTCCATGCGGCCCGACAACTCGCGGAGGGCCTCGGCCCATCGGCTTGTCGAATCGGCCATAATTGCCACATGATAGCCCTGGTCCCGGTAATACTCGGCAAGGGTTACCCCGGTATAAATGCTGGCCTCGCGGGCCGACACCGGCATGTTGGAGGTGTTGGCAATCAGAATTGTCCGCTCCATCAGACTGGTACCCGTACGCGGATCCACCAGTTCGGGAAACTCGGTCAGTACATCGGTCATCTCGTTTCCCCGCTCTCCGCAGCCGATGTACACAATAATATCCGCATCACACCACTTTGCAATTGCGTGCTGGGTCATGGTTTTGCCGGTCCCAAAGCCCCCGGGTATGGCAACCGTGCCCCCCTTCGACAGGGGAAACAGGGTGTCGATAACCCGCTGACCGGTTATCAGGGGGGTTGTAAGGGGCTTCCGCTCCCTACTGGGCCGGGGATTGCGAATCGGCCAGCGCTGCATCATTGTAAGTGTGTGCTCTCCGCCGTCGGCATCCTCGATAACCGCAATTTCGTCGGTAACAGTATACTCGCCCTCCGGGGCACGCGACTTCAGTATTCCAGAGAGACGCGGAGGCACGATTATCCGGTGCTCCACCCGCTCGCTTTCCTGGACGGTACCGAGAATTTGTCCGCCCTTGACCGCATCGCCGGCCTTGGGGGCATCGCCGGCCTTGGGCCCAGAGTTCCCGCCATCAGCTTCTTCATCGGCACCTCCGGCACTCTGGTTCTCCGGGCCGCCCTTTGTGCCCGCCCCCGGTACAAAGTGCCACTTTTTATCTCTCTGCAGGGCAGGCTCCTCTTCACCCCGCTTGATAAAGGCGCCGCTCCGCTCCTTCAGTCGCACCAGCGGCCGCTGAATGCCGTCGTAAATTTGCCCCATCAGACCGGGCCCCAACTCCACCGACAGGGGCATACCGCTGCCGTAGATAGGGTCCCCCGGAGCAATACCGGTGGTATCCTCATATACTTGAATAGTAGCATGCGTGCCGGACAACTTGATTATCTCGCCCACCAGCCCGACATCGCCGACATGGATCAGCTCCATCATCATTGCATCGCTGATATCCCGAGCCTCAATTACAGGTCCGTTTACCCGCTGTACCGTTCCAACAACCCGTTCACTCATCATTTGGCTCCATGCGTTGATAAATCATTCTGCGTATCACTGTTGAATAGCGTTCAAGCCGTTGCTCAACCAAATTATTAAAGGCCAAACGACCCTCCCGAGCAGTAAGAAACACACCCTGCTTCTGCAAAGGAGGCCCGTCGGCCCGCTCTATTTTTACAGAACGCCCCGTGACGGACTTTACCTCCGCCTCCGCTTCGTGCAATACCTCGTCACTCATAAGCTTAAGCTCCTGCTCGGCAGCGTTGACCTTAAGCTCAGGTTCCCCCAGTCCGACCGCCGCCTCGACAATCCAGCCCTTTAAAATAGAACTGTAATCCCGCCGATCTCTTAAAGCCCGGAGTTTCTCTTTTACCCTGCCCAGGGTCTCGTCAAAAAGGTTTTCCCTCGCTTTTAGTTGAAGCTTGCGCTGTTCTGCCTCGATTGCCTGGGCATTCTTCTTCAGAACATCTTCCGCCTGCTTCCGACCTTTTTCCTCCGCATCGCTGCGGATAGCTTCGGCCTTTTCCCGGCCGCCCTCCACTATCTCCTGGGCCTGACGCTCCGCCTCTTCGGTAATCTTCTTTACCTCAGCCTCGGATTGTTCCGTTATCCCCGACAGCAGAGAGGCATCCTGGGAATCTACACTCTGTTCCGGCATCTCCGCACTCCCGTTATAAATTAATACCAATCGCCTGGTTCACCAACTCACGTAATGTCGGCCTTCCTTCAAGTGGACCTTGACGGTCCGGAACCTCAACAATCAGAGGGAAGGATTGGGAGAACACATAACGATCTACTTGTGGGCGTATAAGCTCGGCGACGGGCTCGGTAATGATCACAATTCCAACCTGGCGATCATTCAAAGCCTCCTGAAGCGCAGCCTGAGCATCCTCGGCTGTTTCAGCAACCCGGCCTTCAACCCCGACCATTTCGAAGCCGAGTACCGCGTCATCTCCGCCGATCATAAAATACTTC
The DNA here is from genome assembly GCA_964504785.1 of uncultured Sediminispirochaeta sp. Classification (GTDB taxonomy): domain Bacteria; phylum Spirochaetota; class Spirochaetia; order DSM-16054; family Sediminispirochaetaceae; genus DSBN01. The sequence continues at coordinate 21,123 of CAZDFY010000047.1, forward strand.
ATGCCCTAGACTTTACCTAAAATCATAAGCGCAGTAATAAAACCGAACACAACCAACCCTTCGGCCAGGGCAATAAAAATCAGGGCCTGACTCGCCAGTTCCGGTTTCTCACCGATGGTTCCCATAGCCGCCGAACCTACGTTGGCAATGGCAATTCCCGCACCAATTGCACCCAAACCAAAGGCAACCGCCGCCGCCATAAGACCGAACTTCATAACCCCAGCCTCTTCAGCGCTTAGCGCCTTTTCCTGATGGTCGGCTTCGGTTTCCTGGGCAAAGGTATTCGACGCGAACACCAAACTGGCAAAGGCCATTACGATTAACATCACGATCAAGCTTACCCGCAGACGGGATACAAACCAGCGTTTCTCTTTTTCCATTTCAGTAACTCCTTCTCGCTACATCTGTGTATCTCTATTTCAAAAATTCCTATTCCCCGGCGTCTATTCTGAGCGCAGAGAAATGGGAGCATATGCTCTTCCATTACCGGCGAAGTATTTTGAGAAAAACTCATAATAATTCAACCTGAGGGACTGAATGCCGGCGGACAGCCCCTCCAAACCTATCACCAGGGCATTTCCCAACAGCAAAATCAGATAAGACCACACAGTAAAGCTTCCGTCGGAAGCCGCCATTTCTGCTATCTGAAAAAAGGCCATCATCAAACTTACATGGGCAATGCCGAGGCCGGCAACACGCATAAAGGAGAGGGTGTTGGACAGGTACCCGGAAAAGATTTCCAGCAGTTCAACCAGCCACTCCATAATCATATCCAGCACATTCGCCGAACGACGCTGTTCCGCCGGCACTGAACGGTTGTGGAGGATATGCTCAAGTACCGGTTTTGCCGCCAAAAGCACCACAGGAACCCCTATCAATCCCGCAAGAACAGAGGCCGCAGGAAGCCCCTTATACTCATGCCCGGCAAAGTAAAAGGCGGTATACGTACCGCCGGCATATAACCAGCCCACCAACAGCCCGCCGTTGCCCCAGACCAGACCGAACCAGTCTCTGTTTCGCAGCCGATTCACCCAGTTTATGATCAATCCGGTAGCAATTACCGCGATACCGAAATATATGGTAAGCATTAAAATATCCGACATAGTTTTTACACTGCCCGCCCCACCCCCGTGGCCGGCTACAATTCCGTGATAGTCAAACCACAGCGGCGGCAGCAGGGGGCGCCCGAAGTAGGAGCCAAACAAAGCCCCGCTGATAATCGCCGCCCCTCCACAATAACTAATCAGAGGATAAATCATGGTCTTTTTTCCCCGGCTGCGGGATTTCCGGTCACCTATCAAGCCGATAAGCAGGACCACAAGCCCGTGGCCCACATCACCAAACATCAGGGCAAACATTGCCAGGTAAAATACGGCAACCATCGGAGTAGGATCGATCGACCCATAAGCCGGTATACCGTAGTTTTCCACCAATGACTGGAAGGGCCGCAGGGCCTCCGGATTTTTCATCTGTACCGGCACCTGTTCCGGGACCTCCGGGTCCCCGCCCCTCTGTGGCGTGTGCCATTCCAGGTAACAGCGACCTTCGGTTGCTTCCATCAGGGTCCGGTTTACTTCCTCTTTTTTCTCCGTAGGCAGCCAACCGGAAAATAGATAGGTCCGTTCGGTCCTGCGGTAGTAGCCCTGAATCGTGCGCAAAAGCTCGCGTGTACGCAGACCTGCCCAAATTTGCTCTAGGGTTTCAGCCCGGTCTTCAACCGTGTGCCCCAGGCCCTCATCCAGATCCTGCTGCTTCTCCCGCAGGGATTCAAGTTTAGCGTCAAGCTCTTCTATCGGCAGGGGAGTTTCTCCCTTCCCGTCGTCGCCACTCCCTTCGTACGAGCGCTCTTCCCATCCGTACTTTTCCAGCAAGTGCTCTACCCGATTATCGTCACGCTTTAAATTTATCAGAAAATCAACGGAGGCTCCCTCCGCTTCCCCCTCTTTCGAGTCTTTAGAGCTTTTCAAGTCTTTAGAGCCACCCCCCTGCCGTGGCAGGTATACCGAGGGAAACTTGCCGATTTCTTTCTCGAAGGAATTCCGGTTTTCCCTGGGCAGCACACCGGTGTGCACGGTTATATAAGAATGGGTGCCCTTGGCAAGTTGAGAGGCCCCTGGACCGCCGCGTCCGGCACCACCGCTGCGACCACCGCGTCCGCTTGAAGGTTCGCCGTTACCGGGCATTTGACGTCGGAGCTCCTGGATACGCAAAATCTCGTTTTGTACTTCCTTCTGTTTATCCCGTATTTTTCTGAATTCTCCACCGAGCTTATCTATTTCCTTCTCTGCTTCAGAAAGATCAATAGGTTCACTTTGCTCTGTCCTAGGTTCCTGGTGGTGTTCCGATGCCCCCTTTGGAGCCCTCTTCTCAG
>CAZDFY010000047.1:23593-25341 GCA_964504785.1 uncultured Sediminispirochaeta sp.
TCGAAGGCTGCGGAATAAAACCTACCGTGCGAAAATAGGCATCCAGTCGCAGACGAAGCTCCCGGGCTTTCTCACGGTCCTCCGCTGCAGGAAAGCGTTCCAGCTGAGAGGTCCAGTCGGCGGGAATTTCCCGCACATCGATAAAATCGATTACACCGACCCGCAGCAGGGCATCCGTGGCCGCTTCCATATCACTTTTCAGTACCGCAGCAATCAGCTGCTGCATAGACGTAGTAGTTATCATAGCAGTTCCCGTATCCTCTCTTCTGAAAGACCGTAATATTTTGCATTGATTATACTGACAACCTCAGATATCTCTTTACGCTTGAGAAACACGTACGCCAGTATGGTCCCGATTGTAAAGGGGTAGCCCCGCAAAAGGCGTTTCACCTCGTCGTTTAGAATCTGTCGCAGCAAGCTCTCTACCAAATGCAGCCTTTCGTAGGGATTACTTTTATGGTCCCCGGTAAAACTCTTGTAACCGGAGTAGCGCTGTGTGAGAAGGACATTCAATGCCTCCTCGGCATTGTTCTGTCGAAAGGCCTCACGAAGGACATCAAAACCTATACCGCCCCCCGGCAAAAACACATTCCATGAATGCCGCTCTTCACCTTTGTAAAAAGAAACAAAACGTACGATCCGGTCGATATTCTCAAGGTCCACCTCGACCTGAATAACCCGCTCGGCCACCTGCCGGTCCATCTTAGAAAGTTCTTCTATCTTCTCCATAAGAGTTGAATAAAAGAGGCTGTCCAATTCCAACTCAAGGTAGAACATCTGATGCTCGTTTTCTATTCTGTCAAGATTGCGGGTGAGAATCCCCTCATAGGGTGTTCCGGCCACCGCATCAACAAGCTGCCCCGAGTCAGCAGCATTCAATATACCGTCGATATCAAGTGCATGTACTAATCGGCCGTGATAAAGATAAGAGGAGGGTTCGGTCTCCCGTCTGCCCCTAATGTTGCGGTCGTACCAAAAACGGAGGGCGTTTTTTACCGTATCAACCTCATACCGCAAAAGCAACGCACGTACAAAATCGGCGGCATTACCCTCTAAATACTTCAGCAGCTCGCGGACCGTCTCTATTTCGTGGGTATAGAGGGCAAACTCAACCGCCCGCACATCACCGGTGGCCGCATACTGCTGAAGGTCTTTGGCATACGCCGTTGAACCGAGGGCCGTCACTACCTCTTCAATGGAGCTGCTTTTCATCAAATTAGTAAAATCCCGGTCGGAAAGCAGCTGTCCCAGACGTGAACGAATCTTTGCGTTTATAAAGCCATACGTTTTTAACCGGCCCGCCACAACTACCCCCTCTGTTCCTTCTTATCTTGGATTTCTTTTAAAACCATATTCTAGAAGAAATCCTCTGACTATTCCTCACGCTGATGGGCAGGGGTAATCAAAAATTCCACGACCTCATCGGCAATTTCTTTGACAGACCCAGCCTTTTCCCGGCGCATCTGCTCCGCATCTTTTTGTGCTTTCTCACAGGCCGCCTCTAATTCATTTTGCGCCCTCTGTTGTGCCTCTTGCTGCAGCTCACGTATCCGCTCCTGCGCCTCACGCCGCGCATTCTCAACAATCTTAGAGCTCTCTTCTTCGGCCTTGCGGGTCCGCTCAGAAGCCTCTTCGCGGGCCTTTCTCACTGCCTCGCGGGCCCGCTCCTCTTCCTTCAGTACATTATCAACCATCTCTTGCATATCTATATTTATACCACACAGCAGAATAAGGGAAAAGAGGAGGGA
>CAZDFY010000048.1:0-25290 GCA_964504785.1 uncultured Sediminispirochaeta sp.
ATGGAACAGGTCTCGGTACCTACAGCGCGTTTCTTATAACCCGGGCACACGGCGGAAGAATCTGGTTTACCAGTGAAGAAGACGAGGGGACCCACCTTCTGGTAGAAATCCCCTCGTAATTCATGGGTAGGTATGCCTATGGTTTTACCCGCTTACGGTCGCGGGGAAAAAGGGACGCCTCTTTAATATTTGCAAGTCTCAGTATCTTTTGTGTGAGCCGTTCCAAGCCTATAGCGAAGCCTCCGTGGGGGGGGCAGCCGTAGCGGAAAACCTGCAAATAATCCTCCAGCTGCTCCGGTTCAAGACCATGACGGGTAATACTTTCAACCAGCATATCGTACTCATGGATACGGCGGCCTCCTGAGGTTATCTCAAGACCGCGAAACAGCAGATCGAAACTCATCGTCTTTCGGCCGTCGGGGTAGGTGTAAAAGGGGCGTTTTTTCCGGGGAAAGGAGTGGACGAATACCGCCTCCACCCCGCTGTGCTCCAGGGCCCAGTCACAGAGCTCCCGTTCTCCTTCTGGATTTAGTTCGAACACCCGCTTCCCGAGGCGTTCGGATAGGATCTTTTTAGCCTCATCGTGGCTGATTCGAGGAGTCGCCTCCATCTCGACGGAACCCGGCAAGTCGGTTCCAAACAATTCAAGCACCTCGCTGTTGTGCTCTTTTATCTGATCAAAGATATAGCCGAGGATACCTACTTCCAGGTCCATAAGTTCTTGATCACTTTCAATAAACCCCATTTCTATATCGAGGCTTACATATTCGTTTAGGTGTCGCGGGGTTTCGTGTTTTTCCGCCCGGTAGGCTGCTCCGATTTCAAAGACCTGCTCCATTCCGTTGGCCACCATCGCCTGTTTATACAGCTGGGGCGATTGGGCGAGATAGACCTTCCGGTCGAAATATTCTACTTCGAAAAGTCCTGTTCCCCCCTCAGATCCGCTGCCGATAAGCTTGCTGCTCTTAATTTCAGTAAAATCTCGACTACGCATATACTCACCGAAGTATCGGAGAATGTCCGATTGAAGGTAGAAAATTGATCTTATTTTGGGGTTTCTCAGGCTCAGCATGCGATGGTCAAGGAGCGCATCAATGCTGAGGGTATCCGTATCCCGATTTACCGCAATGGGCAAGTCGGCGGCCGCCGGTGCAAGAACCTCCATTGAAGCTGCGTGAAGCTCAATTCCTCCAGGGGCTTTATCATTTTTGTTGATTTTACCTTTTATCCTTACAACCGACTCCAAAGTAAGCTCGGGGGCCTCTTCCCACACGGTCTGAATAATTCCGGTGCGGTCACGCAGCAGAAGAAAAGTCACCTTTCCCAAACTCCTGATACGGTGGACCCACCCTGCGCAGTGTACCTCCCGGTCGATATGGTGTGTACAGTCTTTGATATATACTCGTTCCATCACTTACTCCTTTTCTTTTTCTTTAAGAATTTCCTCTTGTAATATGTCGCGGCTGATTCGGGGGTCGACCCGGCCTCCGCTTAATTTCATTATCAAACCCATGAAGTAGCCCAGTACCTTCTCCTCTCCGGCGGCAGCCTGGGCTGCTGCGGCGGGATCTTCGGAGATAACCCTCTGTACCATTTCCCGGACCCTTTCGGGATCGGTAATTTGCTCCAGTCCCTTCTCTTCCAGCAGCTGCTCAGGGTCCTTATCTTCCTCAAACACCCCGTGGAGAATTTTTTTTGCAATTTTGCCGTGAATTCTGCCGGAGTTGATCAGGCTAATAAGCCCGGCTAAGCGTCGGGGGGTGAGGTTTGAATTTTCAAGGCTGGTATGGCTGCGGTTGAGATGACGCAGCACGTCTCCGGATAACCAGCGGTATATTTCCATTCCCCTTGTCTCATCACTTTTAATTTCTTCTGCGTAAATCGCGGCGGTGGTTTCGAAAAAATCCGCCCTGCTTTTTTCCTCGGTGAGGAATGCAACTGCATCATCTTCAAGTCCGTACTCCCCGCGGAACCGGTTCATCCGGGACAGGGGAAGCTCTTCGAGGCTCGATTCTACCGTTTTAAGATAGTCAGGAGTTGGTCTGAAAGGAGGAAGGTCCGGTTCAGGGAAATAGCGATAATCGTGGGACTCCTCTTTTCGTCGCATCACTACGGTAATGTCGCGGTTTTCATTCCACAGACGTGTTTCCTGCTGAATAGAGCTGCCCTCCGCCAGCAGTTTTGCCTGTCGTTCGCGTTCATGGTTTAGGGCCAGGCGGACAAACCGGGAGGAGTTCAAGTTTTTTACCTCTACCTTTGTTCCTAAACCGCGGCCCGGTTCGTTGAGTGAAATGTTGGCGTCGCATCGCAGCGAACCCTCCTCCATATTTCCATCGCATACCTCGAGGTAACGTACAAATCGACGAAAGTAGTGGATAAATGCCTCGGTTTCATCACCGCTCGTCAGGTCGGGTTCCGTTACTATTTCAAGCAGCGGTGTCCCTGCACGGTTGTAATCGATAAGTGAAATGTCTCCGGCATGTATCATTTTGCCTGCATCTTCCTCAAGGTGTACATCATGTATTCTAATGCTCCTCACCTCGTTACGATAGGGAAATTCAATCGTTCCATTTATACCGATGGGGTGTTGATACTGGGATATCTGGTAGTTCTTCGGCATGTCCGGATAAAAATAGTTTTTCCGTTCAAAGACGGTAGCCGGAGAAAGTTCGCATTTTAGGGCGGTCGCTACTTGGTAGGCTTGAAACAGGGCCGACTCATTTAAGGCCGGCAAAACTCCCGGGTAACCGAGACATATCGGGCAGATATGGGTGTTTGGCTCATCACCAAAGCCCACTGCACAATCGCAAAACACCTTGGTAGCTGTTAAGAGCTGGATATGAATTTCAAGACCTATAAATGTTGTATATTCTTTTGTGTATTCCGTGCCTAAGCTGTTCATGGGGTGCTCCTTTCTTCTTTCGCATGGGGTCTCGAGGCTGCGCGGTCCGGGTGAATAGGGGTACACACCTCCTGATACTTTTGACACACTTCGAACAAACGCTCCTCTCCGTGCATTGGGGCCATCAGCTGCATACCCGCAGGCAGCCCCTCTTCAAAGCCTACGGGGAAAGCCAGTGCAGGTATGCCCGCTAAGTTTGCGGTGGCGGTAAAGCGGTCGGCAAGTTTTTGTTGAAACTGATCAAGGTCGCTGCTGTCGTGGGGAAATGCCTGTACCGGAAAAGTAGGGGAGAGCAGGGCATCCACCGACTGAAAAACCTCCTCGAAATCACGGCGCAGGGCGGTGCGGATTTTTTGGGCCCGTATGTAATACTGCTCCTGAAAGCCCGAGCGAAGCACATAGGTGCCCAGCAGAATTCTCAGCTTTACCTCTGCCCCAAAGCCCTGGTCGCGGGATGTCTCCATCAGCTCCTGGGGATCCTCGGCGAGGCTGTTCTGGTGGCCGTAACGAACCCCCGCATAGCGGGCGAGGTTGGCCGAAGCCTCGGCTGAGGCAATTGTGTAATAGGCGGGTATTACATAATCGAGGGTCGGCAACTCTACCTCTTTAATAGTGTAGCCGAGGTTTTTAAGCTCATCAATTGTGCGGCGATAGGCACGATCAACGGCGGGGGAAAGCCCCTCCGGGTGAGACAAAACACCGATAGTCCTGACGGGTGTGCTTTCTCCCTGTAAAAGGAGGGAGGTCTGATCGTGGCGATCTTCGGCGCGCATTGTTTCAAAAAGTGAACGTGTTAAAGATAGGGAATCGGAGATAATGCCGATCCCCTCGAGGGAAGAGGCATAGGCAACCAGACCGAATCGGGAGATACTTCCGTAGGTCGGTTTAAGGCCGTACATTCCGCAGAATGATGCGGGCTGTCGAATTGAACCCCCGGTATCGCTTCCGAGGGCTGCAGGTACTAATCCCGCCGCCACCGCCGCCGCTGAGCCTCCGCTGGAACCCCCGGCCACCCGGCTTGTATCCCACGGGTTATGGGTCCTCTGCAGTGCGGAGTTGTCGGTGGATGAGCCCATTCCAAACTCATCAAGGTTGGTTTTTCCGACAATCCAGACACCCGCCTCCTGGAGTTTTTGAACTGCTGTAGCAGTATAAGGTGAGGCTACCTCGGACAACATTTTTGAACCGCAGGAGAGGCGAAAGCCTTCCACCGCGATATTGTCTTTTACTGCAACAGGAATGCCGTTGAGGGGATTCCCCTCCGCAGGGGCGGGTAATGCCCGATGCGGGTCGAATTCTATAAATGCTCCGATGCGGCGGTCGATTTGACGTACATCGGCTGCATACTTCTCAATTTTCTCCTGGCTCTCAAGAACCGATTTCCAATACTTTTCAGTGCTCCTGAACATTCGTTTACTCCTAAATTGGGTAGTGATACACCTATCATGTGTATATGTGTGTGTGAGGAGTTACGAAGAACGGTAGGTAAAACTTGAAGTGCTTACAGCACGTTGGGAATTACGATGAACCGATCTTCGAGTTCAGGAGCATTATCAAGGAGAGAATCTGCCATGTGTGACAAACGCTCCCCGTTCTCCTTTACGTCTTTACGTAATCGGTTCACCTTTGAAAAGGTGTGGGTGGTAGGTTCGAGAGAGTCTACGTCGATTTCACGCATGCGGGCAAAATAATCAAGCATGCGCGAGACCTCGCGACTCAACTTCTCAGCTTCAGTCTCTGTAAGAGAAAGCTGGGCCAGGGATGCTGTTGTATAAAGTTCCCTTGTATCCATAATGATAACCACTATAATAATGTATAAAAAAAAGTCAAGCGGATGTAAGCGAGAAAACCGGAGAAAATATGAATCTGGGTTAAAACAGGGGGTTTTTTCAGATTTTTACACCGATTTTTATAAAACTGCGGTTATGAATATAGTTATGCTGCGGTCATTCTGCGCCCATGCTTTGGTCACGAGAGGCAGGGCTACAATTTTCCGGCCGAACAAAGGGGGCTTTCGGGGCCGTTTTGGCATATATTGTCAGGAGAAATACCGTATTCAGAGTGCATGAGTTCGGCTATTCGTGCCAGGCAAAACCCACCCTGACAGCGCCCCATCATTGAGTGGGTGCGCTTTTTGATCCCGTTTAATGTCTGAACACCTAAAGGATTTTGAAGGGCCCTCAGTACTTCCCCCCGGCTTACCCCTTCGCAACGGCAGATAATTTCTGCAAAATCCGGGTCCTCCTCGGCCATCCGGCGGCGTTGGGCCGGAGAGAGAAAATCCCTACGCACAAAAGAAGACCGGCGCACTTTAAAATCCTTTACCCGGTGGAGGTCGAAATAGGCGGAAACAAAACGGTCCCGAAGGTACGCCGCGATAGCGGGGGCGGAGGTGAGTCCCGGGGATTCAATACCTACCAAGTTAATGCACCCCGGGGCAGCGGAGGAATCTTCAATATAAAAATCGGCAAAGGACCGTCCGGAGGAGGGATGAAAAAGCTTTGGTCGGATCCCCGCATAACTGCGAATTACCTGGGCACCCTTGAGGTCCGGCAACAGCTCAAAGGCCTCTTTCAAAAGCTGCTGCATAGTCCTCTCGGTGGTAGCAACATCCTCCCGACCGTCAATATACTCGGTGGACGGGCCAATTAGGATATTTCCGTTCATGGTTGGGGTTAAATGTACCCCCAGACCGCTTCCGTCGCGGGGAGGGACCGGATACACCGCCAAATTGAGCAGGTCGGAATGCTGTTTATCGAGGATGTGATACTCCCCACGACAGGGGTAGAGAGTAAAGGGAAACTCTGGATCGGCCATACGGGCGAGTTTATCCGACATGTTGCCGGCGGAGTTGATTACCATCCTTGAAGTGAACTCTCTTTTTCCGGTAACAACGGTAAAAATAGCCCCGGAGCTCTCTTTTGAGGGGTGTATTTCGGTTACGCCGTGGTTGAGAAAAACCTCAACCCCATTCTGAAGTGCATTTTCAGCCAATGCAATAGTAAATTGATAGGGATTGATAATTCCGGTGGATTGTGAAAAAAGAGCAGTCTCTCCGCTGATCCCCGGTGCAAGGGATTCGATCCGCCCTTTATCAACCAGAGAAAGTCCAGTGCAGTTATTCCGCCGGCCCTGGTCGAGCAATTTCTCCAGGTAGTGATGTTCACCAGCGTCTTTTGCTACGACAAGCTTAGTACAGCGCCTGAAATCTATACCAATTTCTCGGCACAGCTGCGGAAACATACGCAAGCCCTCTACATTGAAACGGGCTTTAAGGCTCCCGGGCTTTACATTAAAGCCGGCATGCATCACACCGCTGTTCGCCTTGCTTATACCCTCCGCAACATCTCCCTCTTTTTCGATTAATGCAACATGAAGTTGATAGCGTGAGAGTTCCCGGGCAATCGCGCTGCCGACCACGCCGGCACCAATAATTGTTACATCGAACTCAGGTTGCATTCGCCTTCTCTAATCCGCGGTTTCGGTAGTACAGAAGTATATCGGTGCTCACCATCAGGGCGTTCAGAATATAGAGGACGATGACCGGGTCGAAGGAGTAGAAGATCTTGTGGAGTGTTCCGGCGATGTAGCCGGTGCCGATAATAAAAAGAAAGATAACACTCTTTCCACCGGTACGACGGCTGGTAATTGATTTATAAATAGAAACCGGCCAAGCCGATCCAAAACAAAGAAGCATGAGTATTTCAAAGGGGCTCAATTCGTGACCTCCCGGCAGTTCTAATGTGCAGCTTTTTCCAATACCTTATCCGCAATTTGGGCGAGCGAAACGACCGAGTCTACTCCGCCCCGCTTTATGGCTTCTTTAGGCATACCAAATACCACACAGGATTTTTCGTCCTGGGCAATATTATAAGCGCCGGCTTCTTTTAACTCAAGCATCCCCGAAGCCCCGTCATCACCCATACCGGTCATCAGTACAGCGATTACATTCTTACCTCCATACCGGGAGGCGGAGCGAAAAAGCACATCGACTGAAGGGCGGTGTCGCGATACCAGGGGCCCCTCCTTTACCTCGGTGTAGTAGCGGGCGCCGCTGCGTTTAAGGAGGGTATGTTTGTTACCTGGGGCTATTAAGGCTTGTCCGCGGAGTACGGAGGCGTTATTTTCCGCTTCTTTTATGTGAATACGGCAATAGCCGTCAAGGCGTTTAGCAAAGGCGGAGGTAAATTTTTCGGGCATGTGCTGTACTATCACTATGGGAGGTGCATTAATCGGCATCATTTCCAAAAAGACCTTGAGCGCCTCTGTCCCGCCGGTAGAGGCCCCCACAACCACCACCTTTTCCGTAGTCTCTATTGTGTAATTACCGCTTGCCGCCGGCATTATTACATCGGCGGTATGTTTGGTCAGTCGTTCTTCCATATTGGCGGGCCTGCCGGCCACTCCGCTGCCGGTCCCTCTTGAGGAAACCCCGCCTCCCGCTTCATCGACGCCGCTTGTCCCGGCACCGCCTCCGGTCTCTCCGCCGGGGCGTCTTCGAAGGGGTTTCAGCTTCGCCTGGGCTGCGGCTTTTACCGCATCGGTAATAGTTACCTTCGATTCTTCAAAAAACTGTTTTGTACCAATTTTCGGCTTTTGTATGATATCAACAGCACCGTACTCCATTGCCTTCAAGGCATTGGAAGAGCCGCTTTCGGATTTACTGGAGCATATAATAATGGGGACAGGGTTCTCTCCCATGATTTTACTGAGAAAGGTGAGGCCGTCCATCCTCGGCATTTCGATATCAAGTATTATTACATCCGGCCGGCTGTTTTCCATTTTACGCATCGCCACAATCGGGTCCTGGGCGGTGGCAAAGACTTCAATTCCCCGGTCGCTTATCAAAATATTGCTGAGAGTTTCACGTACCAGGGCCGAGTCGTCAACTACCATTACACTTATTTTTTTCATGCTGCTTTTATCCTTGTTCCCGCTATATTCCGGAGGAAGCCTTTTCGGTAAGCTTATTGATATCCAGAATAAAGGCAATAGTTCCATCACCAAGGATGGTTGAACCGGAGACTTCCTGTATAGAGTTCAAAGCGGCATTGAGGGGTTTTATTACGGTTTGATGCTGGCCGATAATCGAATCGACAATTAAGGCGACCTTGCTTTCACCGGCCCTTATCACCGTCAACTCCCGGTTTTTAGGAGGCTCAGATTGTTCTCCAAAAAGCTCCCGTAAATCAATATAGGGGATAACCTCTCCGCGTACGGCCAGATACTCATTTCCCTGCCCCTCCGGAAACAGGTCCGGGGTTAGTTCAAAACACTCTTCAATGGCCGAAAGGTTAATCACATAACGTTCTTTCCCGATGGAGAGCAAGAGCCCGTCGATGATCGAAAGGGTGAGGGGTATGGTGAGGGTTATGGTGGTGCCGATGTTTTTCTCCGAATCTACCTTGATTTTACCTCGCAACTGTTCAATATTTCTTTTCACCACATCCATTCCGACGCCGCGGCCGGATACGCTGGTGGCGGTTTCGGCGGTAGAAAAGCCGGGGGAAAAGATAAGTGAAAACAGTTCCCGTTCACTGAGCTTTGCGTCTTCGCTGATAACTCCCCTCTGTATCGCTTTACTCCGTATTTTTTCGGAACTTAATCCGCGGCCGTCGTCTTTTATTGTAATGAGTACGTTTGCCCCGGAGTTTTCAGCACTTATCCTTACACTGCCTTCACGGGGTTTACCGGATTTAGTACGTTCCTCCGGGGTCTCAATACCGTGGTCGATGGAGTTGCGTATGATATGGACCAGCGGGTCATTGAGGGCGTCAATGACGTTTTTATCCAGTTCGGTTTCGGCGCCGGAGGTTTCCATATGAACTTCTTTTTTTAGTTCGGAGGATAAATCACGAACCAGACGGTGAAAACTGTTAAAGGTTTCCGCGAGAGGTACCATGCGGATATCCATAGTATTTTCCCGCAGCTCCGCAGTGAGTCTGGCCATATTTTCACTGACGCTCTCCAATTCACTTGCGGACACCTCCTCCCCGTCCTTTGCGCTTTCGGTATATTGGGTAAGCCGTGCCTGAAGGGTTACTATTTCTCCCACCAAATCCACTAAACTGTCGAGCTTTTCACTTTTGACTCTGATTGTAGTACCGGTTTGCTGTTGCTGTCGGCGCTGTCGTACCTTTCGTACATACTGCTGTTCGCTGAGGGCGGAGTCGAGGGCATCCTTGGATAATATCCCCTGTTTTACCGCTACTTCACCGAAGAGCTGCTTCTGCTGCATAATTGATTCGATAGTCTCCTGGTCCACATACCCCTGCTCATAGAGTATTTCACCGATACGCTTGTATTCCGAACTTATATCCAGCTGGGCTGCGTCATCAATTATATCTATGTGAACTTCAGAATAATCTTCTACAAAGATAAAGACATCCTGAACTTCATTTCTAGTTTTAGTGCTGGTAAGGAGTATGGTCCATTTGGTATAACAGACTTCAGGATCGATGGAATCAATAGCGGGTACTTCGTCGGTATGGGCAAAAACCAGCAGCGTACCTAGCTCCTCGAGTTCCTGCAGCAGGGGAAGTACCTTTGCACCGCGCAGAAAAAACTCGCGCTGTGGTGAAAAGGTGATTCGATAGGTTCTCTCATTTTTGCTCTCTGACGCTGCTTCAGTGGCTGCTTCAGGGTCCTGGGTCTTGTCGGACCTTTTTGGAGATGTTGATGTTGACTTACTGGTGGTGTCTGAGGAGGATTCTGCTACCGGCGAAAGATACCCGCGAACCCTTTCCAGAATCTTTTCGCCTGCCTCATCTTCGATTGGCTCTTCAGAGAAAATAAGATCAAAAATATGGTCTTTTGCCGCTAAGGCAACATCTATTATCTCTTTGTTGGTGGAAATGCGTTTTTCCCGTAAATAGTCAAAGAGAGTTTCTATTTCGTGGGTAAACTCCGCTACCTTTTCAAAACCGAACATACTTCCAGAGCCCTTGATAGTATGAAAGGCACGAAAAATTGCGTTTAAAAGTTCCTCGTCCTCCGGTTGGGCTTCCAGATCAATGAGCTTCTGCTCTATAAGTTCGAGTAATTCCCGGGCTTCTTCACGATAATATTCCGCTTGATCAGCCATTTTCAGCCCCCCGGGTAACCTTGGTATAGTAGGTAGTGAGGATGGAATGCATGGAGGAGGAGCTTTCATACTCCTCTTCCCGGCAAAATCCACCTTGAACGGCGGCTTTCATTAAAACCTCCGAATATGAGGAGGGGTCAATCTCAATGCTCTTATCACTTTCTTGTGCCGTTTTTTCAGCTGATATAAGCAGTTGAAGAAAGCTTACGTCAGTCTTCTTGATACCGGCCGCATCAAGAACTATCGAGTTAGACTTCTGCAGGGTCTCCATTAGTGCATCACGAATTTCCATCGCCCCTTCCACAGTTGCGTTTCCTAAAAAGCTGATATGCGTAGTTTCCTCGTTTTCCTCTATCCTAATATCCATACACGTATCCTTACTAACAGCATAGGATCATCCGGCTACTTTTTTTACCGTTTCGATGAGCACATCTGGTGAAAAGGGTTTTACCAGCCAGGCGGTTGCTCCGGCTTTTTTACCTTCTTCCTGCATCTGATTTTCCGATTCAGTGGTTAAAACTATAATCGGAGTGAACTTATGTTTTGATTGACCACGGGTGTGAGTAATAAACTCTATTCCATTCATTTCCGGCATATGTATATCAGTGATAATTAGTTCCGGTTGAAAGGATTCAAGTTTTTCAGTTCCCTGTTTGCCGTTCACCGCCTCTTCAATCTCATATCCCTCTTCCTCGAGGGTAAAACGGATCATTTGGCGCATTGAGTTTGAATCGTCAACGATAAGAATCTTTTGGGCCATATTATACTTCCTCCTTGTTAATCAGACTTTTTTCCATAAGCTCTTTTTCCGCTTCCATCGTGTATTTATGTTTGAGTCGATCAACCGCCGAATCAAAACTGTTCAACTGCTGAAGGGTTTCGGCCTGTTCGATATGTTCGATATAACCGGCTATCTTTTCTAAATCCGTAGAAAACTCCTGGAGCGGTTCGATTACATGTTCTATTCTCTGACGGGTAATATCCTGAAACTGTATCGACACAATAATGGAGTTGATATCCTTGGCAAAGTCCTGGGCCTGACGGCTTAGTTTGTCCAAATCCTCACGTGCCTGAACTATCACTGTGTCGATTTTATCAACCGATTCGCGTCCCTGGGTTTTTGTCTGGTCCCCTAATCTCTGACTTATCTCTTTACTCTCCTCAAGTTCCTGCTGAACTGAGGTGATTAATTCGGAGATCATCTGTACAGTATTTTCGATCTCCCTGGTGGCCTCTTCGGACCTCTCGGTCATTTGCTTGAACTCGCCGGCTACCACCGCAAACCCGCGGCCGTGTTCCCCCGCCCGAGCGGCCTCTATGGTAGCGTTGATAGAGAGGACTCGGGAGTTTTCGGTAATTTCATTTGTAGTCGCCACTATCTCTTCAATTGATTTAGTTTGCCTCACTATATTGTGTATTGACTCGCTGTTTTTGTTTATTTGTACAAGCAGAGCATCGAGACCCTCTGTGAGCGAGTTCAGGTTGGCCCTAATATTGACTAAAACTCCTTCTGTTTCAGTGCTGTTCTCATCATCCGAAAGGGAGCCGAAAATGCTCCGTACATTTTCCACCTGGTCTTTTGCTTTACGGTTGATACTAATAAAGCTTTGGGAGAGCTTCATGGCGGAATCCTCGGTATAGTCGATTACCGCTTTAAGCTGCTCGTTTAGGATAGGAATAACCTTCGCCATCCCCGCCAATGCTTCGCTTATATGTGTATGTGCCTCTTCCTGGAGTTTATCTGTTTTAGCGGGTTCTTCTGAGTCCGGGGAGGGCGGAGTAGGGGGGGGTGCCTCTTCGACCGTCGCTTCGGGGACTGCTCCACGTAAAGGTTCAGAGTCCGGGGACTCTGATTTGGGAGCTGAGGAGGGGCGCCGGAGCTGATAGAGGGCCGGCCCCAAAACCACCAGTGCACATACTCCTGTAGAAAGGGTCCGAATAAAAAGAGAGGGTATCCACGAGGATGCCCACATGAGAAGGGTGAAAATGATGATCCAAAGGGGTAAGTTTATGCTAAGTTTTTTTGCCATAACGTTAAGTTTCTTCATTCTCCCGGTCAACCATGGAATTAATTTCCTCCGCCGTCAGAATTTTATCAATATTCAAAATAACAAGGAACCGATCGCCATGCTTACCAATACCTTCAATAAAATCGGTATCTAAGCGGGTCCCGATTTTTGGGGTCGGCTCTATATCCTCAGGTTGTATTTCAATAACCTCGTGTACATTATCCGCAATTGTACCTACAGTGATGGTTTCATTGTTCAGGGCAATTTCCAGGACAATGATGCAGGTATCTACAGTCTGTTCCTGTGCAGGGAGGTTGAACTTAAGGCGTAAATCAACTACCGGGACAATACCTCCTCGCACATTAATTACACCACGCATATATTCAGGAGTTTTTGGGACCCTGGTGATGGTCTGGTATTCAAGCACCTCTTGCACCTTCGACACTTCCAATGCGTACAGTTCATCGCTCAAGCTGAAGGTGAGGTATTGGTTGGTCCTATTTATATCATTTTCGTTCATAGAGAGTCTCCTTTTGGGCAATCCCTTCTTTTTCCATATATCTAAAAAAGAGTTCTACACTTTCAGGACATAATTGAGTGCCGGTTACTTCATCTATCACTTTGCACGCTTCCTCGGGGGTAAAGGCCCTTTTATAGGGACGTTCGTTACTCAGGGCATCATAGGTATCAGCCACCGCAGCAATCCGAGCCCATTTCGGTATATTCTTCCCGGCAAGACCGGCGGGGTAGCCCTTTCCGTCAAACCGTTCATGATGATAGTGAACAATCGAGTGGGCACCCTCCAGCCTTGATATAGGAAGTAAAATTCGATATCCGATTTCCGGATGACGTTTAATCTCGTTGTACTCCTCATCATTCAAGCGCCCGGGTTTATTGAGAATGGAGTCGGGTATACCTATTTTTCCAATATCGTGGAGCAGCGCTCCGCGTTTAAGCTCTTCAACTTCAGCTTTAGGGGCACCCTCGATTTCAAGCATCCCTGCGGCAATACGGGCTACATTTTCTGAATGGCCCTTGGTGTATTTGTCCCGTGCCTCCAGGGCGGTGATCAAACTGGTAATATTGTCAAGGAGGGTTTGTTGCTCCTGCTCAAGCTGTTCCTTTTCATTGAGAAGGAACAAATATTGGTCGGAGAGAAGTTTTTCGATCAGCACGACCAAGGAATCAATATTAAAGGGTTTAATCAAGTAGGCGGCGCTTCCCATTGCCCGCATTTTCCGGATGCTCCGGCGGTCTTTGTTTGTACTCATAGTAATTACGGGAATGTGCTTATGGTATTCGGTTTGCTTAAAAGAATGTAGAAACTCAACCCCGTCCATTACCGGCATAAAGACGTCACTCAATATAAGGTTGATCTCTTTTTTTCCTAGTGTTTCAAAGGCCTCTTTTCCGTTTCTCGCTGTTTCAACCTTAAATCCATAGCGGGAAAGCCTGTTTGCAATCAGTTTTAAGGTAGTATATGAATCGTCGACCACAAGAATTCTCTGATTATGGTAGAAGGATGATTCCGAGAGGATCTTTTTAACCTGGTCAAGCAGTTCGGTGCGGACCTGATGTTTGGGCACATAATCGGAGGCGCCGGCCTCAAAACCGCGGTTGACGGCCTTGTCCGAATCGAACTTGCTTACCATGATTATCGGGATGTCTCGATAGTCGGGGTTTTCTTTTATCCGTTTGCAAAGCTCTACGCCGTCCATCTCGGGCATATCAATATCGGTTATAACCACATCAAAGTGGGTTTTTTGAACTGTTTCCAAGGCAGCTTTGCCGTTCTCCGCTTCACTTATTTCTGCTTGAAGCGGTGAAAGAATATCGCTGATGAGACGGCGTGATGAAAGACTGTCGTCAACTACTAAAATGCGCATACATCCTCCGGAATTTCTTAGAAGCGTTCAAAATCTTCTGAATCCAGTCTCTCCTGGGTTGCTTGATCTTCGCCTCTGTCCGATTGTGCCGGAGTTATTCCCGTCTCTTCCTCATTGGCGTTGGCTTTTTTTCTGCCCTCGCCGGCTTTTATACCCTTTCCTTTGTCGATCTTAGATTCTATTTGAAACCGTTTTTGGTTCTTTTGCTTAGTGCGGTCCTGTTCATCTATAGAGAAAAAGCTTATTGTCTGTTGCAACTCATCTGCCTGACCGTTAAGCTCCTGGGCTACCGAAGCCATCTCTTCCGAAGCGGAGGCATTCTGCTGAATAACCTGGTCCAGTTGACTGATGGCGGTATTGATTTGTTCGGCGCCGTTACTCTGTTCACGGCTGGCAGCGCTGATTTCCTGTACCAAGTCGGCGGTTTTTTGGATATTGGGGACTAGCTCTTCAAGCATATTTCTGGCTTTTTCTGCTACTCCAACGGTGGAGGAGGAGAGTTCGCTGATTTCTCCGGCGGCATCCTTACTGCGGGCGGCAAGTTTTCCGACCTCCGAGGCTACCACTGCAAATCCCTTACCGTGTTCCCCGGCCCGGGCCGCCTCAATTGAGGCGTTCAACGACAGCATATTGGTCTGCCGGGCGATTTCCTCAATGATAGTGATTCTCTCGGCAATCTTATTCATCGCATCGACCGCTTCCATTACCGCTTGACCACTCTGTTCTGCATCCTGGGCCGATTGAAGGGCGATTTTTTCTGTTTCGCTGGCATTGTCGGCATTTTGACCGATATTTGAACTCATCTGTTCCATAGAGGAGGATATTTCTTCTATAGAGGAAGCCTGTTCAGTTGAGCCCTGTGAAAGCTGTTCCGCTGTAGAACTCATCTGCTGACTACCAGAGCTTACCTGGTCTCCAGCTGCCATGACATCTCCAACCATCTGTTTGAGGTTTTTAATCATTTTACGTAAAGCCTCGGCGAGCTCACCAATTTCATCGGCATGCTTTACCTCAATAGTGGCCTTTAAGTTCCCGTCTGCAACCTCACCGGCAAAATCAACTCCCTGACGTATAGGTTTTGTGATGCTGCGGGTAAAAAAGACGAGGACAACAATTCCGATTAATACAAATATTGAAGCGATGATGATTATGGTAAGGCGCATCTCATAGATCGGAGCGAAAATTTCAGCACGAAATCCCCCTACCGCAATTGACCAATTTGAGTCTTCGATAGGCGCATAACCGAAAAACCTAGTTGAACCCATAAAAGGGTACTCATCAAAGCCTGCTTCCCCTTCGGTCATTCTACGCAGCATCTCTGCAAGCCGTACAAAATCAGGGTTAGTTTTAGACTCTTCAATGAAATTTCGCTGTTCCAACACATAGTCTCTATTTTCGTGGGCAATAAGAACCCCGGAGCCGTCTATCATGTAGGCGTACCCTTGTTCACCATACCCGATTCTATCGGTAATATCGCTAAGCCACGTTGCATCCAGCCGTATAAGTAATACCGAAGAGGTAATGCCGTTGTTTTCACGAATTGGGACGGCAAGGATCATAACCCCTGAATTCGTTACCCGCGAGATAAGTACATTGGAAAAGGTTGTTGTGCCCCCCATTGCTTTTTGAAAGTAATCTCTATCGCCAAGCGAGGCTGTGGTCCCGTCCGGGTAGTAGGCAGTGCCGTCCGGATAAATAATACCCATTCCTAAAAAGTCGTGGCGGGCTTCCATCTCATCAATGGTGTTGAGTTGTTGGTCTAATTCCATATTCTCCACACTCAGATTTGTGGCAAGTTCCTCTCCAAGCGTTATATAATTGTCCAGCTGTGTTCGTACCAGTACCGCCGCCTCATTTGCCTTATCGGTAATATTCTCTTGTACCTGATTTTCTACTGCTGTACTTGCTTGGAAAAAAGCTGTAATTCCAATTCCTGCAGCAACTGAAACAATTAAAATAACAAATATAGTAATTATTTTACTGCCGATCTTCATTTTCTTGAACATACGACCCCCTTATCCTTACCTTTAATTACACTTTAATCATTACCTTTTTAAAAGCATAAGTAAAGAGATAGGAAAGAGAAATTTGATTTCCCCTATAAAAGAAGACTCAGAGAAGTTTTGTTCCGTTTGGTATCTGTTTTTCCGGGACGGAAAGAACAACCGCTCCGTCGTCACGGTAAAACCCGGTAACAAGACATTCTGACATAAAAGTGCCGATTTGTTTTGGAGGAAAATTCACAACGGCGATTACCTGTTTTCCCAGAAGCTCCTCCTTGGTATAGAGGTCTGTGATTTGGGCGCTTGATTTTTTTGTGCCTATCTCCGGACCGAAATCTATTTCCAACTGGTAGGCTGGACGTCGGGCTTCGGGAAAATCACGCACCTCCGTTACTGTTCCCGCCCTAAGCTCTACCTGTAAAAAATCCTTCCATCCGATTGTACCCATTGATATCTCCTGAAATTGTATTACATTTATACTAGTATCGATACGAGTATAACTTTAAAGGGTTAGTATGTGGAAGGCAAAACGGCGGGGAAAACGAACCTCCTCACTGCGTATAGTACTAGTGTATCTGATCTTCGGTGGGATATGGATTTTTTTCTCCGATAAAATCCTGCTGGGGCTTGCAGCTGATATTCAAGACTACCAAATGCTGCAAACCTACAAGGGATGGATATATGTAGTAGCTACGGCCGCTCTGCTATACGTGCTGACTGTGCGGGAGTTCCATGTAAGGGACAAGGTGGAGGAAGACCTGGCGAACTCGGTGCAGGAGAAGGACGAGCTGATGCGGGAACTCCACCATAGGGTCAAGAACAATCTGCAGCTGGTCATGAGCCTGATGAACTTACAGCGAAGCAATAAAGAGCTGGATGCATTGAGCCAGGATATTCTCCGGCAACTGTATATGCGAGTGCGTTCGATTGCCGTTTTTCACGAAAAAGTGTACCGCCTCGAGTTGTATAGTAAGATTCCACTCTCCAATTATATTCGTGAAATTGTAAATAGTCTCTATACCGAGTATTCGGAAAAACTCTATAAAATTAAAATCGAAATGGATTTGCATGATCGTGCTTTTACAGTGGAAAAGGCCCTTCCCATCGGAATTATACTCAACGAGCTTTTGCTCAACTGTATCAAGCATGCCTTTTCCGAGGATCCGCCTGAAAACGCGAAAATTACCGTTGAATTAAGGGCTGAGGATGCGCAGACCATCATTATAGTGGAGGACAACGGAAAGGGCTACACAAAAGAGGAGCTTTCCCCCGGCGAAGAAGAGAAGGAAGGCCTAGGGTACTCTCTTATAAATAGTCTGTTACGGCAGATAGATGGGGAGCTGGAAGTAAAAGGGGGCGCCGGCACCCGTGTAGAGCTTTCGGTCCCGCACAAAGCCGTGCTTAAGGAATCCGCCTTAAAGAAGACTGCCGGGCACCTATAACCTGAAGGGAAAAATAAAGGGGCATCAATAATGAATGAAGTTCAACATGATACCGAAGAGCATAAGTTTTATATTGAAGTAAAGGGCTCTGAGGCCCATATGAGCTATTACTACAAAGATCCCTCAAGGGTAGTATATTCACACACCTATGTGCCGCCGGAACTAAGAGGCGGCGGGCTGGCGGGAAAGGTGGTACGGACCGCCTTGGAATGGGCCCGCACACAAAACCTGGAGGTCCTTCCCACGTGCTCGTATGTGGTGAAATTCGTACAAAAACACCCTGAGTTTCAGGATATTGTTGTAGATTAAAAAAACCGGACCAATGGGGGCCGGCAGGCCCCCGAGAGGCCCACCGAAGGCCGAAGGCCGAGAGGCGAGGGGCCCGCTGCAGGGCTTTCTCTGATCCCAGAGCAGGCCCCCCAAGGGGCCCGCTGCGGGGCCGCCTACATACCTGTTCGACTGCAGGGCAGGGCACCGCCGGGTTTAGGCGCCCGCCATAATTGCTTCTACATCTTCCTTCACATCGCCGATAGGCTTGATATCGAAGTTTTCCACCAGCACCTTAACCACATTGGCTGAGAGAAAGGCGGGGATAGTCGGACCGAGGCGGATCCCCTTAAAGCCGAGGGAAAGAAGGGCCAGTAATACCGCCACAGCCTTCTGTTCGTACCAGGCAATATCGAAGGAAATCGGCAGATCATTTACATTCTCAAGCTCAAAGACCTCTTTCAGTTTCAGGGCGATTACCGCCAGAGAGTAGCTGTCGTTACATTGACCGGCATCCAGTACCCTCGGTATGCCGCCTATATCGCCAAGGTCCAGCTTGTTGTAGCGGTACTTGGCACAGCCGGCGGTGAGAATAACCGCATCCTTAGGCAGTTCCTGGGCAACATCGGTAAAGTAACTGCGGCTGTTGTGCCGCCCGTCACAGCCGGCCATTACAACAAAGCGCTTAATGGCCCCGCTTTTTACCGCCTCAACAACTTTGTCGGCAAGCTGCATAACCTGGGCGTGGGCGAACCCTCCTACTATTTTGCCGCTCTCCAGCTCTGTAGGGGGGTCACATTTTTTCGCCAATTCAATTACCCCGCTAAAATCCTTGCTGCCACCCTCATGTCGGTCGGGCAGGTGCTGAACCCCGGGGTAACCGGCAACATTGGTAGTAAAAATGCGGTCCTTGTAGGAGTCCTTTACGGGGGTGATACAGTTGGTCGTCATTACAATCGGTCCGTGAAAGGCCTCAAACTCCTTGTTCTGTTTCCACCAGGCGTTTCCATAGTTGCCTACAAAATGTTCGTACTTCTTGAAAGCCGGGTAGTAGTTGGCCGGCAGCATTTCACTGTGGGTGTATACATCTATGCCGGTTCCCTCGGTTTGCTTCAGCAGCTCATCCATATCCTTTAAATCGTGACCGGATATAAGAATTCCGGGACGGTTTCGCACCCCAATATTGACCTCCGTCATTTCCGGGTTTCCGTAGGTTTCGGTATTGGCGGTATCAAGCAGCTTCATTGTGCTAACCGCGGTAGCCCCTGTTTCAAGAACAAGACCGGTAAGCTCTTCTGCGCTCTTGTTCTCGGTAGTAGCCGCCAGCGCTTTAAAAATGAAACGGTATATTTCTATATCTTCGAAACCGAGTATCTTCGCATGGTCGGCATAGGCGGCAATACCCTTCAGACCGTAAATAGTAAGTTCCCGAAGGGACCTTACATCTTCATTTTCTGTAGCAAGTACACCCACCGAGGGTGCCTTTTGAAGGTAGCCCTTCTTATCATTACCGCTCCATTCGGCGGCGTCTCCCAAACCCCCGGTTGAAAGGCCGGCTTTTCGGGCTAGGGCATCCCGAAGGCGCAGGCCCGTATCTATAAGTGCGCTAATGCGGTCCTCGTCAAAGTTGGCATTGGTGATAGTGGCGAAAAGGGCCTCAGTTGTAAATCTTCCGGCCTCTATCTCATCGGCCTCACTCAGATTTCCCTTCATCTGAAGGATTCCTATTCCCTTTAGGGTATGAATGAGGAGGTCTTGCAGATTTGATGTAGGCTCATCTTTTCCGCATACCCCTTTCACGGTGCAGCCGCGATTACCGGCGGTCTCCTGACATTGAAAACAGAACATAGACTGTTCCTCCTTGTCTTAAATAGTGTGCCCCGAGTATAATGCGGTATGCTCCAGGTATCTGTAACATATGTTACACTGAGAACCTGTGTATGGAGGTTCTGTGCAGAAAAAGTATGTTGAAGCGCTTCTATCCTGTCACCTTTTCAATAATATTAGTCTGAATGATATTGAACACCTCTTTTCATCGGGGGGATGCACTGTTTCGGCGTATCATGAAGGGGCCCTTGTTGCCTTCCGGGGAGACATCTACACCGATTTGTGGATTATTCTTGAAGGTCGGCTTGCGGCGGAATTTCAGGATTATAGCGGCAAGGTGTTAAAAGTAGAGACCCTCAAAACCCATGAGGTCGTTGCATCTTCAATACTCTTTGCCCCGGAAAATCTGCTGCCCGTAACTCTCACCGCGGAAACGGATGTGCGAATTTGCAGCATGCCCCGCTCTCAGATTATCAAGCTGCTCCAGGAGAACACACAGTTTCTTCTCAATTTTCTGGAGGATAACGGCCTGCGCCTTTCGATATTGGCGGAGAAATTGAGGCTTGTTCAGTTTTCAACTATAAAAGAGAAAATTGCCAGTTATCTGCTCGATCAGGCGGACAAACAGGGAACCGATAGCCCCCTCTTGTCGGTAAACAGGGAAACAATGGCGGAAATTTTCGGTGTGACCCGTCCATCATTGTCACGGGAGTTTTCCCATCTCTGTACTGACGGGGTTATTTACCAGGAGGGACATCAGATCCATATTTTAGATAAAAAAGAGCTTGAATCCGTCCTGCAAGAAATGTGAGGTGCCGGCACTTCTCAGTTTGAAAGCACCCCACGTAAAAGCCTTTCTTATGTACCGCCCCTTATTCTTCTTTACTATCTTTCTTTCTGGGTTTGCCCAGTACGTACATAAGCGGCGGATTCGGTATTCCCGCTTCCATCTCACCTACCACGTGGGTTGCCAAAAGGACCCATCCCTTTCTTAGGTGTTCGTTTACCTTTTCGTGTCCAAACACTTCCTTTACTTCTTCAATATCCCATTGATGAGGCATAAGCCCTCCTTTCGTTTTAAACCTAAGAAGCTTTTACCTATAAGTCAAACTCCAGGAGTTTACAGAAGGTTTGAACCGGTCTAAAATTGATACCATCACTTATCAAAAAAAGGCGAACAAATGCGAATACCGATACGAAAAACCCACGCGGTTATAGATTTGGATGCCGTGGAACACAATATACATACCCTCTGGAACAGGGCAGGACGGGAAAAGGGCTATATTGTCCTGCTGAAAGCCGATGCATACGGCCATGGAAGTGTGGCTGTAGCAAAGCTGGCTGAGGAAATGGGGGTGTTCGCCGGGGGAGTGGCAGCCCTGGAAGAGGTGGAGTATCTGCGCTCCAACGGGATACACCTCCCCCTTTTTCTGTTGGAGGACCTCTTTTACGATGAAATTGCGCCGGCCCTGGAGCGGAATGTAAAGTTCAGCGTTTCTACCGTTGAATATGCTGAAGAATTAAATAAAATCGCTGAAAAAATGCATACCACCGCTACTGTACATGTCAATATAGATACCGGTATGGGCAGAATGGGTATGCAGCTTGAAGGGGCCTTTGACTTTTTTAAGGTTCTGCACAGGATGCCCTCTTTAAAGATAGAGGGGGTATTTACCCACTTTCCCGGTTCTGATGAGCATGATAAGAGTTTCAGTTATCAGCAGATTGAGCACTTTTCTGCTTTACTGGCCCTCTTACAAGAGGCGGGAATGAAGCCGGAGATATGCCATGTTGCCAACAGCGGAGCGGTACTTGATTTTCCCCAGGAGGCGGGGTTCCAACTTATACGGCCCGGAGTTTCAAGCTTCGGCATGTTTCCCAGCCGGGAGGTAGACCATTCGGTGGATCTGAAGGAAGCCTTCACCCTGAAAAGTGCCTTTATTAAGGTTGACCGCTTCCCGGTACACTCCAGCATAGGCTATGGACGGACATTTATTACCACCCGCCCCTCGCGAATAGGGGTGCTTCCCATTGGCTACGGCGACGGCTTTGTTCGGGACTATTCGGGAAACGCCGAGGTGCTGGTCCATGGCCGGCGTGCCCCGGTTGTGGGGCGTGTATCGATGGACCTTATTACCGTCGACCTTACCGATATACCGGAGGATGTTTCGGTAGGGGATGAGGCGGTCCTTATGGGAAGTCAGAGGTGGGAGGACCGGTATGATCTTATCACCAGTGAAGAGCTTGCGGAGTTGGCGGGTACCATCACCTATGAGGTGACCTGTTTAATCGGAAAGCGTGTTCCCCGGGTCTTTATCAGAAAGGGTTGGAAAATTGGAGTCGAGGCAATGAGCGGTTCCTTTCTCTCGTGGATGTATTCTGAAGGCTAAGCTCTGCAAAAGCGAGGAACAGAGAGACAGTAGGGAGCATTCAAAACCTCATATATTAATGTAAAACTAAAAATTTAGCCTCAATAAAATGTGTTTCATAAATTATATACTTATAAATAAAAATTTACCGAAATTGAAAGAGCTAAATAACTTGACGCCACTGTGGTCATGCAATATATTTGAAAAAGACCGTCACGATACACGATAATGATAATATAAGGAGGATTACAGATGGCAGGTCCTGAAAATCTTAAATTTCAAAAATCCCATGAATGGGCACGTGTTGAAGGGAATATCGCCTACGTAGGTATTTCCGATCATGCACAGGAAGAACTTGGTGATATCGTATTTGTGGAAATCCCGGAACTCGACGATGAGTTTGAGGCGGGAGAAGAGGTAACCAATATTGAATCGGTAAAGGCGGCTTCGCCTATTAATGCACCGGTTTCAGGCAAAATTGTAAAGGTAAATGAGGAACTCGAGGATACTCCTGAACTCATCAATCAGAAACCCTACGACACTTTTATTTTTGCCATTGAAATGACCGATTCCTCCGAACTGGATAATTTACTCTCCTACGAGGACTACCAGAAGGTAATCGAGGAGGAGTAGCAGCCCCTGCCTTCATACCATAAAGGAGTGATTTTATGTTCTCATATTTACCTCACACTGATGAGGAAATTAAACAGATGCTCGCCGATATCGGGGTCGAGAGCATCGACGAACTTTTTGCCGATATACCCGAAAAAATTCAGTTTAAAGATACGCTTCAACTCCCAAAGGGCAAATCAGAACATGAGGTGTATTCCCGGCTTGAGGCAATGGCCAAGAAAAACACCCAGGGGGTTTCCTTTTTGGGCGCCGGCATCTACGACCATATTATCCCCAGCACTGTGGGGGCTATCATGGGGCGGACCGAATTTGCCACCTCCTACACCCCGTATCAGCCTGAAATTTCCCAGGGGGTGTTACAGGCGATTTTCGAGTTTCAAACCCTTATGAATGAGATAACCTCATTGCCGGTTTCAAATGCATCCCTGTACGACGGGCATACCGCAGCCTCAGAGGCCTGCGCTCTTGCCGTCAACAGCACCCGCAAAACCGATACAATACTCTATTCCGGCACAATTCATCCCTACACGAAGGAGGTTCTTACAACCTACTTTGAGGACCTCGGCGTAAAGCTTGTGGAACTACCCGAAAAAGAGGGTGTTCTTGACGCAGGTTCGGTAAAAGAGCACCTTACACCACAAGTCGCCGCCCTGCTGGTCCAGAGCCCCAATATCTATGGGAACCTGGAGGATTACACCGGTATAGCGGATATACTCCATGAGAACAAATCGCTCTTTATTATCTCCTCGAATCCCATGTCTCTTGGGGTTCTGAAAAGTCAGGGTGAGTGGGGCGCCGATATTGCAATAGGCGATACCCAGCCCTTTGGGCTGCCGGCGTACTACGGGGGGCCCACTGTAGGCTACATTGCTGCAAGTGAAAAGCTCCTCAGAAAGATGCCCGGGAGAATCGTAGGACAAACGGTGGATGAAGAAGGAAAGAGGGCCTATGTACTGACCCTTCAAGCCCGGGAACAGCATATAAAACGCGAACGGGCTACCTCCAACATCTGTTCAAACCAGGCCCTGGCGGCCCTGGGGACCACCGTGTACCTTTCTACTGTGGGGAAAAAGGGCTTGGAAGAGCTGTCCGCGCAGAATATGCAAAAAGCCCACCACCTGGCGGAGAAACTGCAGAAGGAAGCGGGGCTGGAGCTCCTCTCCAATCAGCCCTTTTTCAATGAGTTCACCCTGAAACTGCCCTCAGAGGCCGCGGAAGTGGCGGACAAAATGGAAAAAGAGGGCATTTTTGCCGGGGTGGTACTCAATAAGCTGGATCCCTCGTATCCGAAGGACCTGCTTACCGTCGCGGTAACGGAAAAACGCACCGCCGAGGAAATGGAAAAGTACGTACGTAGTATAAAGGGGGCCCTTAAATGAGCGCTGGTTTACAAGATACACTTATATTCGAAAGGTCCCGTGAAGGAAGACGGGGGTTCAGGGTCCCCGACCTTGATGTCCCCGCTGTTGACCCAAAGAACATGGTGGGGCCGCAGTTTCTCCGGGTAAAAGAGACCTCCCTTCCGGAGGTGTCGGAGGTAGATGTCATTCGACACTACACCCGTCTATCCAAAAAAAACTACTGTATCGACCTGGGATTTTATCCCCTCGGCAGCTGCACGATGAAGTACAACCCAAAAATCAACGAAGAAACCGCCTCGATGCCGGGCTTTTCACGGCTCCATCCCCTGCAGCCCCAGCATACCGTACAGGGAATCCTGGAGCTTATGTACGAGCTTACCCAAGGGCTCTGTGAGGTGACCGGGATGAGCTGGGGAACCCTTCAACCCTTTGCAGGGGCCCACGGGGAGTTTACGGGGATGAAGTTCTTCAAATCGTACTTCAAAAAGCGGGGCGAAACAAAACGGACCAAAGTGCTGGTACCGGATTCCGCCCATGGGACCAACCCCGCCTCGGCGCATATCTCGGGCTTTGATGTAGTTGAGCTCCCCTCAAATGAAAAGGGGATGGT
The DNA here is from genome assembly GCA_964504785.1 of uncultured Sediminispirochaeta sp. Taxonomy (GTDB): domain Bacteria; phylum Spirochaetota; class Spirochaetia; order DSM-16054; family Sediminispirochaetaceae; genus DSBN01. The sequence goes on from CAZDFY010000048.1 coordinate 24,394, forward strand.
TTCCATTGATGAGCTGAAAAAGCACCTCGATGAAAACCTGGCGGGCATCATGCTGACCAACCCCAATACCCTGGGAATTTACGAAGAGGATATCTCCGAGATAGCAGCGCTGGTGCATGAGGCCGGCGGCTTGTTGTACTACGACGGGGCAAACCTGAACGCTGTTATGGGAAAAAGCCGTCCCGGGGACATGGGCTTTGACGTGGTGCACCTCAACCTCCATAAAACCTTCTCTACCCCCCACGGCGGCGGAGGCCCGGGAAGCGGTGCGGTGATGGTAAACAAGAAACTCGAACCCTTCCTCCCCGCCCCGGCAGTGCGAAAACGGGGGGATGAGTACTATCTTGACCATGACATTCCCGATTCAATGGGCCGAATATCCGGCTTCTACGGAAACATAGGAGTGCTGGTCCGCGCCTATACCTATATCAGCACCATGGGGTCCGACGGATTACAGCGCGCCTCAGAACTGGCGGTGCTCAATGCCAACTATCTCAAGGAAAAGTTGAAGGGCCGCTACTATCTGCCCTACGACCGGACCTGCAAGCATGAGTTTGTATTCTCTGCCCAGAAGATGAAGGACGACTACGGTGTCACCGCCCTGGATGTAGCCAAGGCGCTCCTCGATTTCGGGGTACATGCCCCTACCGTGTATTTCCCCCTTGTGGTGCATGAATCAATGATGATTGAGCCGACGGAAACCGAGTCGAAGGAGTCCCTCGACAACTTCATCGATATAATGAAGGAAATCGCCGACCTGGCCGAAAAAGATCCGGAAAAGCTGCATGAAATGCCGCTGACCACCCCGGTCCGCCGGGTTGACCAGGTGCAGGCCGCAAAACACCCGGTCCTGCGCTGGCAGCCTGAGGAATAGTCTACGCCTGCGCTGAGGGCTGC
>CAZDFY010000049.1:0-23191 GCA_964504785.1 uncultured Sediminispirochaeta sp.
GCAGGAGCAGGGTTAGCAGCGGCGGCAAAGAAAAAGCCCGGTCCCACCGATAGCGGAACCAGTAAGAAAGATACTAATGAGTCCTCTACACTGAAAGAGGATATACAAAAAATTATAACCGCCTTTAATGGGGAAGACATGAATAGTGCAGAGCGTCATTTGAGGGACCTGGAGACTTCCTTTGGCAAGACGGTCTATGTTCCCTTCTTAAAGGGTCTGTATCTTAAGGACATCGGTGCAAAGGACAAGGCGATGGAGAAGCTGTCCGACGCCCTTTCATGGAAAAACTCCTTTTGGCCGGCCTCCTACTATCTTGCCGAACTCTATACCGAATCAGACCCGCTTCGCGGGTGTAATGAGTTTAAACGGTGTCTACATAAAATTGAAACACAACCGCACCAAGAAGATACTGAAAAAGAAATAGAGTATATCCTTTTAGATGGTTTCGATAAATCCTATTTCCACCATCTCTGCACTCGCTGGATAAAAAAACTCTGCACTTCCGAGGGAGAAAAATATGCCCATTGATAGAGAAAAATACACCCATAACTACCTTGATGAAACAAAAGAGCACCTTGCCGTTATCGATGAAGGGGCCATTTCTTTAGAAAAGAATCCCGGAGATACTACTGCACTCAATTCTGTGCTTCGTGGACTTCATGCAATTAAGGGATCCTCCCGGATGCTCGGTTTTTCCAATATGGAACAGAGCGCCCATGCAATGGAAAATGTGTTTAAGGGACTAAAGGAGGAGCGGTACGAGTTCGGGTCCTCTCTCTTGCAACTTATAATGCTGGGGGGAGAGATTATCAGAAAGGGGATTACCGCTATCTCCTCGGGGGGCGAAGACAGCATCAAAGTGAATCGCTTTGTAGATGCCTGCGGGAAAGCCGCCGACAATGAGCCCTTTGGGGACGACCTTGGAAACATCAGAAAGGAGATACGCTCCTCCTCATCCCCCGTTAAAACATCGGACTCTCCTAATAAGGCCGAGGGCTATGAAACTATCCGCGTTAATCTTTCGGATATAGAAGAGATAACCGCATCACTCAACAATGTAATTATTTCACAATTTCAACTTAAACAATTTCAAGAGCGGATAGGAGAAATTCAGCAAAGTTATAACAATCTTGGTAATACTACAAAAAACACTTCCTTTGAAAAAACAAGGAAGGAGATGCAGAATTTTAAGAAGGATTTTGTCGAACAGATGGCGGTGGTAGAGCAGAACAGCTACAAGCTCCAGGAACAAATCATGCGTCTCTCTATGCTCCCGATAGATCTTGTCCTATCGGAGCTTCCCCGAATGGTGGCCGAAACTTCAACAATGCTCGAAAAAGAGATAGATCTTACCATTTCGGGAAGCGGAATACTTATGGATAAGGCAATTTTGGAAAAATTGAATGATCCCCTTATTCACATCGTGAGAAATGCGGTGGACCATGCTATTGAGACGGCAGAGGAGCGTCAAAGAAAGGGGAAAAACAGAAGAGGATCGATCGAGATCATGTGCAGTGCCGAAGGTGGTAATATAACAATCCGAATAAGGGACGATGGAAAAGGCATTGATCACGATCAGATTGTACAACAGGCGGTAGAAAGGGGGCTAGTAGAGAAGGACGAAGTCGACGAGCTTACGGAGACAGATGTATATGCATTGATTTTCAAGCCAGGTTTTTCCAGTCGGGATGAGGTGAGCGATTTGTCCGGCAGGGGGGTCGGCCTTGATATCGTAAAAGTGAATATAGAATCGGTAAAAGGAAAGGTGACGGTCCAAAGCACCCCCGGCGAGGGAAGTGAGTTTATTCTTGCGGTACCCCTCTCTCTCGCTACGGTTTCCGGCTTTTTTGTCCGTTCGGGGGGAGAAAAGTTTCTTATTCCGAGCAACTTTGTACATAAAATAGTGCGTATCAAACGGGAAGATATTATTTCCTACCTCAACAAGGAGGCCTTCAGACTGGAGCAGCAGATAATTCCGCTCTATTCCCTCTCCTCACTTCTTGTTAAAAGAGGCGCCGGAACTACCGGAAGAGATATGATCTATGTAGTAGTTGTAGAGTCTATGGGTGAGCGCATCGGTATTATAGTAGATATGGTATTACAGCATGTGAGCCTGATTTACAAACCGGTACCAAAAAATACAAGTAAACTGAAGCCGGTCCAGGGTATTGTCTTTGATGAAAACTACAGGATTATCAATATACTCTTTATTCCGGAACTAATGAGCCGGTTTAGGCGCTTAAAATCAATCGACCTTGTAAAGGAGGACCTTGACGAATATCAGCATGTGCCGGTGGTTCTTGTGGTGGACGACTCAAAAAATACCAGGGAAATTGAAGAGTCGATCCTTTCCCTGGAGGGGTATTCGGTTAAAACAGCCCGCGACGGGATTGAGGCGCTGGAGGTTCTGCGGACCACCCGTATAGATCTTATTGTAAGCGATTTAGATATGCCGAGAATGGACGGCATTACAATGATAGAGAACCTGCGCAAAAACGCCGAGTTCGGTGATATTCCGGTGGTGGTGGTGACGGCTTCTGATGATGATGAGACGGTAAAAAAGGCACATGCCGCCGGAGCACAGGAACATATAGTAAAATCGGATTTTAACCGAAACAGCCTAATAAAAATTGCTCAAAAACTCTTACAGGAGAAGAGCACAATTGTATGAGCACCCTCTTATTTATCGGTAACACCGACCTTACATGGTCTATTATTGAGAACTCTCTCGTTGACAGTAACTTCCACGTGGTAAAAGCCCACAATCTTAAAGAGGCGCTTCCCCTCTTTTTATCGGAAAAACCGGACCTGCTGCTTGTGGATGTACAGGCCCAACCGATAAACGGGTTCCAGATAGCGCGTTTCTTTAAAAGCCATGGGGAGCTCATGGATATTCCTATCTTGCTTCTTACTGTAGAAGCAGATCCAAAAACAAGGTTCTGGAGTGAAGAATCCGGAGCAGAGGAGCTGGTCCTCCTGGACCCGGAGAATATAGAAACTCTGCCTCGCATCATAACTCCTCTTCTCGCCGCTTCTTCCCAAAAGGGACCTTTACAGCTCTCCGAGAAAACAGTAGAACAATTCAGCACGGCGGAGGAACAGACTCTTTTTTCTTCTCTCTTTGATATAAACGAAGAGCAGCTCTTCGGCCTCTCCATGTATAATTCTCTTCGCAAAGCAGGAAGTAAGATTGAATCTCTTAATAAGACCGCCGGCGAGATTCTTGGCACTCTTCAGTCCGTGGCGGAAACCCACATCGGGGTATTGATAATAAAATACAGGCGGGAGAGAAAAATTTTCATTCTCCCCTCACCGGAAATATATAAAGACGAAGCAGAGCAATTTACCAACCTCTGCCTAGAAGACTTCAACCGGCTGCCGGATGCACAGACAATACGAAAGTCGGAAAAAACCTATATCGGCACGGAGGAACGAGAGGACTTTGACCTGACCAGGATAGACGGCAGGCGTCTTAGTTCTTACCATATGGCGGTACTTTCAAGTCCCGAGGGAGAGCTTATAGGTACCCTCCATGCGGGCAATCTGACCAATAACTACTTTACCGGAAAAGTAGGCAGTTTATTCGACCGCTTTGCCGAGGCGGCCTCTCTGATAGTTCACAACAGTGTTATTTTTAACAGAACCCTGGAGACGCGCAATAAGATCGAACATATTTTTTCTAAATTTGTCCCAAAGGAAGTAATTAGAGACCTTCTGGACCAAAGTGAAGAGGCTGAACTGCAACTCGGAGAGAAAAGGCATGTGGCGATTCTTTTTTCCGACATAAGGTCCTTCACCGTAATTTCAGAACACAACAGCGCCGAGATGATAGTTGATTTCCTGAACCGCTTCTTCGATAAAATGTCCCAAGCTATTCGCACCCACGGGGGCTTTATTGACAAATTTATCGGTGATGCTATTCTCGCCGTGTTCGGTGCTCCGGTTAGCTACGAGAACAATGCAGAAAGGGCGGTGCGTGCTGCTTTAGATATGGAAAAAGCCCTCGCCGACATAGAGACGGGTGAGTTGGTCCTTCCTGAATCCGGCTTTAACATAGGCATTGGCGTGCATGAAGGGCCTACTATTGTCGGCAACCTCGGGAGCCGTGACAAATTTGATTATACGGTAATAGGAGATAACGTGAATCTTGCGAGCCGTCTTGAGGGACTGACAAAACATTACCACGAGCATATTATTGTGTCCGACATTTTAGCCTCCTCTCTGAAGGATGAGTTTATCCTCCGTGAGGTGGACACCGTGAAAGTGAAGGGAAAGGAAAAGCCCACTACCCTCTATGCCGTGCGAAGTGAAGCATATTTTGATGATGAAAATTTGAGAGATTATCGGAAAGGCCTCAGCATGTTTAAGCTTGGAAACTGGATCACCGCCAAGGAGTACTTTGAAAGGATACTTGAAAAGCACCCTGACGATTTCCTCAGCAATCTGTACCGTAGCCGTTGTGACGAGTTCGCCGCCGACCCTCCCGCAGATTGGGACGGTGCGATAAAACTCGACTTCAAGTAAGCAATTACAATTACAATTATAATTCTAAAAGCCTTGTTGACACAAAGTGCCCTCTCATAGAGGATGAACTACTATGACCGAACGCATCAAGCTTGCCTCTTTTACCGCCGTTTCAATGCTTGTCCTCGCCTCCGTAGTGACCGGATTAAGCGCGTCCTTACTGGACATAGCTGAGAGTTTCAATATTCCCCCAAGCCGGGCCGGGATCCTCTATACCCTTCACTTTTCCGGTTTTATGGGATTTATCCTTCTTTCTCTTTTGGTACGGGGCCTTCGATCACGTCTGACCCTGCTTCTTATTTTTGCCGGTATATATGCAGTTGCCCTTCTGGTTGCCGGACTTACCCCTCTTTTTTTACCCCTTGCCCTAGCCCTTGTGTTCGCCGGCGGATCCGGAGGAATCATTGAGAGCCACACCACTACGCTGCAGGTTATCACCTCGAAAAATGAGGCAGAGGCAGGAAGGCTTGTATCCTTTACCCAAGCATTCTTTGCCCTCGGTGCACTTTTGGCCCCGGTCTACCTTTCCCTGGAACAGTTGAGCAGGCCGGGCTGGCGCTCCCTCTTTCTGGGGCTCAGCGCTCTCGCCGTTGTTGCTTTGATAAGCGGTCTGTTTATCAAACCGGTACGCTTCGAGCATGCCCCTGCAGTAAACCGCCCTCTACAGATGCGGGGGCTTATTCGGGGCTGCACCGCCATTGCCTTTTATGTGGGCGCAGAGGTAATAATCTTCGGCTGGGCCCCTACGGTGATGCAGCTCTTCCACGATGTCCCTGCAGGACGGGCTCGATTGGCACCGACCCTTTTCTGGATCGGTATACTCGGCGGTCGACTCCTCACCGCACGACTTACTGTCCGTTTTTCGGCGGGCACCCTCCTGAAAATCCTCTCCCTCTTAGGTGCAGCATCATCGATTATGCTTGTGTGTGTCGAAACAGAACCCCTCCTGTGGATAGGAGTCGCCCTCGCCTCCCTCTCCTACGCGGGCATCTGGCCGCTCATCATTGCAACCACCGGCTCCTCCGGCCACGAGATGGTCACTACTATAACTGTTGCCGCAGGTGGACTGGGGGCAAGCCTGTTTCCCTACCTGGCCGGGCGAATTGCCGAGGTGCTTCCCGGCCCGTTTATCCTGAGTCTCTCCGCCCCCCTTTTGCTGGCTGTGTTTGCACTTGTTCGAAGACCGCCCCCCCCTAAAAAAGGAATGTAGAATATCCATTTTTTACACTATAAACCTTGTAGATCTGAATTATTTTTCATATCATAAAGCTCAACTTATTATTTTGATGTTTTCCTAAATTTATATAAGATTGGAGTATGAAATGAGTAATTACCAACAGGCAAAACAAACCGCACTGAACTATTTTGAGGCTTTAGAGAGCGCCGGCCCCGATACAGTAAGTGATGTGATAGAAGATTTTACCGGAGACCACTACTTATGGAGGGGAGTATACCCCTTCAGGGAACAGCACGGCGGGAGGGCCGCGGCTGAGGTTTTCTGGAAGCCCTTTATGCAGGCGGTAGGCCATATTCAGCGCAGGCAGGATATTTTTATTGCCGGAAATAACGAACTCGGTGGAGAACAGTGGGTTATGAGTATGGGCCACTTTATGGGTCTTTTTGATAGGGAATGGCTGGGGATACGCCCCACCGGTAAAATGATCAACCTCCGTTATGCCGAGTTTAACTGTATAAAGGAGGGCTCAATTATAGAAACAGGCCTCTTTGTTGATCTGATAGGGTTTATGGTACAGGCCGGAGTAAACCCCCTTCCCCCTTCCACCGGCTCCTACTTTGTGTATCCCGGGCCGCGAAACCACGACGGCCTGTTGTTCGAGGATGCCCTGGAAGAAGAAGGTGAAAAGACCCTGGCCCTTGTGAATGAAATGGTGCAGGACCTCGCCGACCTCAACGACAGCGGCGCTATGGGGTGTCCCCCGGAGGTTCTTGAAAAAACATGGTCGAAGGATATGATCTGGTACGGTCCGGCGGGTATCGGTGCCAGTTACACTATTCCACGATACCAGCTTCAACATCAATTGCCCTTTCGGAATAATCTGGAGGACAAGAAGTTTCTCGGACATGAGTGCAGGTTTGCGGAGGGTAATTTTGCCTGTTTCTTCGGCTGGCCGAATTTGTCGAACCGGCCCATAGGCGGTTTTTTGGGGCTCCCCGGGGGTAAAGTGAATGCGGAAATGCAGGTGGTAGATGTATATCGCCGGGAGGGAGACAAGCTTGCGGAAAACTGGGTGCTTATTGATATTCCCTTTTGGTTAAAACAACAGGGGCTTGATATTTTTGAAAGGACCGGCGGTATAACAAATCCAAATTATTATAGAGATCAGGAGAGAAAATAGCGAACCAGTTCGGGGCCGGAGGAGAAAAAATTGCCCGTAGATTTTCCGGAAACCTCGGAAAAGCGCTGATCTGTCTCTCCGCCGGCGCGGCTGCTGTCGAAGAGCACATAGGGGACCGGGTCTCCTACATGGGTACGCAGCGAAATAGGGGTCGGATGGTCCGGCAAAACCAGCATACGATACTGCTCCCCGGAAGCCTCGAGGGCAGCCCGAAGGGGGCCCACCACTTTTTGATCAATCAATTCCATGGCACGTATCTTCTCTTTGAGGTCCCCCTGATGTCCGCATTCATCCGGTGCCTCAAGGTGGAGATACACAAAATCGGTATCTCCCCCCAGTGCATCAATGGCGGCGGCGGCCTTTCCATCAAAATTGGTATGAATATTGCCGGTGGCCCCTTCAACATGGATTGGAGTAAGCCCCGCAAGGATTCCGATACCGTAGATTAGGTCCACCGCGGATATAACCGCGCCCTTCAGGCCATAGAGTTCGTGGAAAGATGAAAGTTGGGGCCGCCTGCCCTCGCCCCATATCCAAATTGAATTGGCAGGGTTCAGCCCCATCTCTTTGCGCCTCAGGTTGACGGGATGATTTTCGAGCAACTCAAGGGAGCGGGTGGTCATATCTAAAAAAAGTGCACCCTGGGGACCGCCGGGAAGATAATCGACAATTTTTTTCCCGAGAATATCGTGGGGAGGGGTAAACTCGAAGCCCCATGTGCCTTTTTCCCACACCAGCAAATGGCGGTAACTTACCCCGGGATAAAACCGGAAGCTTTCTGTGCCGATTTGGGTATTCACTAAGTCAATTAACTGCCGTGCTTCTTCATTACTGATCTCACCGGCGGAATGGTCGAGCATCCTTCTCGACTCAAGGAGCCCCTCACCTTCCAATGTTACCAGGTTGCAGCGAAAAGTAATATCGGTTTCTGAAAGTTCAACCCCCATACTCGCCGCTTCCAGGGGAGACCGACCGGTATGATACACCTCAGGTTCATACCCCATGAGAGAAAGATTAGCTACATCCGAACCGGGAGACATTCCGTCGGGAACTGTTTTCACCATTCCAACCTCGCCTCTACTCGCCAGAGACTGGACGTTCGGTATTTCGGCTGCTTCAAGGGGTGTTTTTCCACCAAGCTGCTCAATTGGGTAGTCTGCCATTCCGTCTACAAGAATAGTAATATATTTCATCTTAGTATTTCCTCCACCTTCCCCTTCATTTCCTCCTTATCACACGTACCGGGATGACGCACCGGTCTGTCTGCAATACCGCGAATCGGTGCCGGGACCTCAATTCCGGAATAACGGGACAGTAGTTCTATTAGTTCAAAATCGTCCCGCCCCTCGGTGTCTATACCAATGCCCTTTGCGACACTGCGTCCGAACTTGTAGGGACTTGCGGTTGAGGCAATTAAGGTGGGGGTGTGGTCGCTACTTTCTTCAACATACCGTTGATAGACGCAATATCCCACCGCCGTATGGGTATCAACCACATACCCATATTCACGGTAAAGCCGCCCTATTGTCTCTACCGTCTCCTCGTCATCGGCATAATCGCCATAGAAATTGGACATTCCCGCCTTCATGGCCGGGTGTATTTCGTAGGCCCCCTCACGCTTCAGCTGCTCCATAAGAGCTTTTACCGTGTTGGGATTTCTCCCGGAAAGCTCATAAAGAAACCGCTCTAGGTTGCTGGATATGAGGATATCCATAGAGGGGCTTATCGTAGCGGAAAACTCCCGGTTGAGGTCGTAACGCCCGGTATTGATAAAATCGGTAAGCACATTGTTCTTGTTGGAGGCGCAGATGAACTTGCCCACGGGCAGTCCCATTTGACCCGCGTACCAGGCTGCAAGGATATTGCCGAAATTGCCGGTAGGGACCACTATGTTCACCGGTTCCCCCGCCTTTATTTCACCCCTGCGGGCAAGCTCAAGGTAGCCGTTGATATAATACACAATTTGCGGCAGCAGCCTCCCCGGATTGATTGAATTCGCAGAGGAGAACCGGTAACCGCGGCGGGCAATTACTTTACGAAGCTCTTGATCTCCAAAAATTGCCTTCACACCGTTCTGGGCGTCATCAAAGTTCCCGGCAATACCGATTACATAGGTATTTTCCCCCTCCTGGGTGGTCATCTGCCGCTTCTGAACTTCACTTACCCCGTCGGTGGGATAAAAAACAACGATCTTCACTCCCTCCACATCGGCAAAGCCCTCAAGTGCCGCCTTGCCGGTATCCCCGCTTGTAGCGGTGAGAATAACAATCGTATCATCGATTCCGAGTTTTGTAGCAGCCGTGGTAAGAAAGAGGGGCAATATTGACAGGGCCATATCCTTGAAGGCAAGGGTCCTTCCATGATGCAGTTCAATAAAATGCGCCTCTCCACAACTGTGAATCGGTGCAATTCCTAGATCACGAAATTTGTCATCATAGGCACCCTGGACACAGCTCGACAATTCTTCCTTAGAAAAATCCGTAATAAATAATGAAAGAATGTATTCGGCAAGCTGCTGGTAGGATAACCTCTGTAAATGGGGGTCCCCTATATCAAGGGCGGGAAACCTTGAGGGAACATAAAGACCCCCGTCGGGGGCAATACCCCGGACAACCGCTTCGGAAAAAGAGACCACTTCTTGTTCATTTCGTGTACTGTAATATTTTAAATCAGACATGGGACCATAATAAATCAACCGGCAAAGCTATTCAAGCATACATTAGGGTTTAAACAGAATGGAAAAGGAGGTGCCCCCTTCACCATCGATTATAACCTCCCCTTCCAGTTGCCTTACAAGACCCTTAATAATCTGCATCCCCAGGGTCTCGGTTTTAGTAAAGTCAAAATCCTCCGGGAGACCTATACCGTTATCCCGCACGGTGAGTTTGATCCTCCCGTCGGAGAGTGTCGCTATGCTAATATAAATCGTACCCTCCTGAGAGGAGGGAAAGGCGTATTTCAGGGCGTTTGTTACCAGTTCGTTAATTATGAGGCTGACGGGTACTGCAAGATCGATATTCACCGAGACTTCTTCAAAATCCGGAATTATGTGGACCCTTCCACTTGTTTCATAGGTGTGGGAAATATCTGCTACAAAATCCAGAATAAACCCCTTAAAATCAATGCTGTCGTGGGTTTCAGAGCGGTAAAGATACTGGTGGACCAGCGCCATTGAGCGAATTCGGTCAATTGAAACCTGCAGGGCTTCGTGCACTTGTTCATCTTTAAAGGTTCCCAGCTGTATTTTTAGAAGGCTTACCACCACATTAAGATTATTTTTCACACGATGATGGATTTCCCGTAGGAGCAGTTCCTTCTCCTCAGCATTTTTCTTTAGATCCTCCTGGAGATGCTTTATTTCAGTTATATCCCGCCCCGACTCCAGTATTCTTACGATCTCCCCCTCCTCATTGAAAATTGGGGATGCAGAAAAATCAAACCAGATTTGAGGATTTTCTTCATCCGGATAGGGGACAAGTTTATTGTGGGGGCTTTCCGAATTATACAGGGCCTGTACAGGACACACCTCACAGGGTTGGTCCCTTCCAAAGAAGAGAGCATAGCATTTTGCTGTGCCGCTGTTCTCCTCTCTCACCAGGAATTTCTTTGCGGAACTGTTCATCTGAATAACATTGTAATCCAAATCTATTACCACAAGACGATCATCGGTACTTTCAAACACAGATTGAAAAAAGGCATTGCTCATGTGAAGCTCGTTATTGGCCTGCTTAAGGTCTTCAGTCCGCTCCTTCACTTGGGCTTTGAGGTTTTTTTGATAGTCAGTGTTTTCTATATGCAGGGCAATAGTATTGGCAAAATTGTGGACTGCTGCCTCAAATTGTCGAAACTCTTCCGGATTATTGAGAGTCACCACCGCAAAGCCGTAGGTATTTTTATAGGTCCTGAGGGGTATAACATAATAGCCATCATTTTCTTCATAGGGGCAGTTATCTTGCTGAATCCTATAGATACCCTCATGGAAGTTCGGGCATGCACCACAAAGGCCAAAAATGGTGGGAGTTACTGAATCCCCCTTTACACCATCGATGCAGAACATACAATCTTCAACACCAGGTACATTTTTAACTGCTTCAGTAATAAACTCCCGCATTCTCTCAAAATCTGTGTAGAGCATTGTAAAGCTTGCCGCGGAAACGAGTTCGTGTAATACACGTATTGATGAGACTGCATTAGTATTGATTTCCCCACTCCTCTGAAATATAGTAAGGATTTTCTACTAGTTGCCCGTTTACCACCAAATAGGGGTGTACCTGCAATGCTCTATAAATAGTTTTTCCGCTGAACTTGTTGGCATCGTATTGACACATAGCCGTGATGGGATGGGTCTTCACCACCCAATTGATCCCAGATTCGTACTCAATAAGCCTCTCGGAACCCTCTATTCCCCGCAGGGCCCAGCTCATTTCACCGGTGACACGGGCATTACTGTAGCCCCTCTGGTGCGATTCATTATAGGCCTCTTTCAATTTATTCCACATTCTTTCAGGGCTGAAGGTATTGTCGGGACAATAGGTTTCCACCGCCCCAGAAACGGAAAAGGATGGGGTATCTAAAGCGCCGGAGAGGTCTACCCCCATTGACTCAAGCCAATCGACTACTTCGAAAGGTTCGGCTACATCAGCAAAATAAGCCACCTGTTCGTTATCCAAGACTCCGCTCTTAATGAACTTTGAGACGATTTTTCTTCGCTCTTTTTCATCCCGAAAGACAAGACAGATATGGGTACCGGCATAGAATATTTTTCTTGAAAACCCGACATCAATTTTTGATACTACTGTCTCCATAACACCTCCACCTCCACACCCTCTCCCCTATGTACCTTAGAGTTTATCACAGGAATAGGAGAAATTAAATAAAATTTCCTTATCATCCATTTACCACCCGCGCTTTGCCTTTTCCCAAGGCTTATTCGAGACTTCTTTAGCCGGGGCACCATGGTCTGGTCGAATTGCGGGCCCTCTATTGGAGAGCATTTTTAAAAAAATTATTCCCTCCTACTTCCTTATCAGTTAGGTTTTGCATCGGCGGTGGTAGAGATAAAATTAAAATAGCTATAAAACCCGAGTAAAGAGAAGATGTTTAGAATTTTTTCGGGCATGGCGCTGAGAAAGAGTTTTATATTTCGGCGGTTACATCTCATAAGGATGCTCACGAACACGCCTATTCCTGTGGATGATACATAGTTAAGATTACTGCATTCAAGTACAAGGACTTCCGGGATTTCCTCTTGAGTTAACACCTGGCTAATCAATTTTTCTAAGGGGCAACAGGTTTCATTGTACAACTCACCATACATATGAAAGCACAATATGTGTTGATTTTCGGTACAGTATTCGGCGGCTAAGCTGATTCTGAGTTCTTTCTCGTTAAATTTGTGAATTTCCTCAAGAAAGTTTTCCATTAGTTCCTCTTTTTTTACCTATAAACCACTGGTAGTATACCATTAATTCAGCGATGTAGCGAACTGGAAATTTCCCGGATTCACCGGTTTTCCGGGTGCGGGTGTGGGTGTGGGGTCCAGGTGTGTGGTCCAAAAGTTTGGTGGCGGTGATTGGAGCAGGTACTGCGTGGGGTGCGGGCCTTTTGGGGGCGCGTTTTGCGGGGCGCATTTTGCATCTTTATAAACTGGGGTGTATCTGTTAAAATAACGAGATTTAGCTGATATATAGAGGTGAAGAGATGGATACTGTAAGAGTTCACCCTTCGGGGGATGCAGGAAAAGATTTTATTCCGCCGGAGTTTATTCCACCGGGGCAGGATGAGTGTTACCTTAGAAATACCCAGAACCTTTCTCCCGCGGACAAATGGCGACCCCTGAAAACCAGCGAAATTGAGATGCTTATTCACAACGGTAATACCGCTGAAAGCTGGGAAACCATACTTGTCTCTGATGAGTTCGACCCGCAACGGATCCACAACAACAGTTTCCGCGGGCTCATACGAATCGGCCGACTGCGGAATGTGATTCTCGAGCACCACGACTTGCAGCTGCCCAGCGGCATACGAAACAGCTTCTTGTGGGATTGTGATATTGGCGATGACACTGTTATTCATAATGTTGATTATTTGGCCCACTACATTATCGGCGATCGCTGTATTTTGGCCAATATCGACGAGATGCACACGACAAATTATGCAAAATTTGGAAACGGGATAATTAAGGACGGAGAACCCGAAGAAAATCGGGTATGGCTTGATATTATGAATGAAACCGGCAGCCGTCAGGTCCTTCCCTTCGACGGAATGATTCCGGCGGATGCGTATATCTGGGCAAAATTCCGGGAGGATGAGGCGCTTCAGAAAAAACTGAAGGAGCTTACCCAGTGCCGTTTTGATTCACAGCGGGGTTACTACGGGACGGTGGGCCCGCAATCGGTTATAAAAACTTCACGAATACTGAAGGATGTAAAAGTCGGCGCCCATTGTTACATAAAAGGAATAAACAAGCTTAAAAACCTCACTATCAATTCTTCTGAAGAAGAGCCCAGTCAGATCGGCGAGGGAGTCGAACTTGTAAACGGCATCATCGGCTACGGATGCCATATTTTTTACGGTTGCAAGGCTGTACGCTTTATTATGGGAGACAATTCAAACCTGAAATACGGTGCCCGTTTGATCAACTCTTTCCTCGGCGACAACTCAACTATCTCTTGCTGCGAGGTGTTAAACAACCTTATTTTTCCTGCCCACGAGCAGCACCACAACAACTCTTTCTTAATTGCCTCTGTGGTGATGGGTCAAAGTAATATAGCCGCCGGAGCTACAATTGGGTCGAACCACAACAGCCGGGCAAACGATAACGAAATTCAAGCCGGACGAGGGTTCTGGCCGGGTCTATGCACCAGCCTCAAGCACTCCAGCCGTTTCGCCTCTTTTGTGCTTCTTTCAAAGGGGCAGTACCCGGCGGAACTCAATATACCCCTGCCCTTCGCACTACTTAACAACAATATCGCCGAGGCGAGTCTGGATGTAATGCCTGCATACTGGTGGCTCTACAATATGTACGCCCTGTCCCGTAATGCATGGAAGTTTCACAAGAGGGACAAGCGGGCAAGAAAGATTCAACATGTAGAGTTTGATGCCTTTGCCCCCGACTCGGTGGAGGAGATAATTGCCGCACGGTCGCTGCTTGAACAGTTGATAGGAAAGGCATCTCTTACGCACACCGGTAAGCTGAACGGGAAAACGGGCATAGAGGCTATGCGGGCCCGGGGGCGGGAGATTGTAAACTCCAACAAAACTACCCCCGAGGAGCTACAAGTATATGGGGAGGATATGGAGAAATCCCATCGCTCCGTACGGATCCTTAAAAGCGTAGAAGGGTATCACGCCTATGAAGATATGCTCCTCTTTTATGCAGTAAAAAACCTTATGGATTTTTTAGAGGTTCATCCGGATACCTCTCCGGCAGATTTATCACAGGTTCTTTCCGGAGAGCGGCAGAAGGAATGGGTCAACCTGGGGGGGCAGCTTATGCGCCGCGGAGATGTTGATGAATTAAGGGCAAAGATCGGCCGGGGAGAGCTTGAAAGTTGGGATGCTATTCACCAAGAGTATCACAATTTATGGGAGACCTATACGCGGGAAAAACAAAAGCACGCCTTTGCCGTGTTACGCTATCTTCTGAATAAGAGGGAAATTACCGCGCAGGAATGGAACTCTTCCCTCCACAGGGCGGGGGAGATTCAGGAGTTTATTCGGGATCAGGTATATATTTCCCGAGAAAAGGACTATAAGAACCCCTTCCGAAGGGCGACCTATCGCAACGATGCCGAGATGACCGCCGCTATTGGAACAGTTGAAGACAACAGCTTTATTCAACAGGTACGAGAGGAAACAACTGCATTTAAGCAGAAAATAATTGAACATTTAGTGTAAGGAGAGAGCACATGAATTTGTCGGATGATCGTTACGCCCAGTATGCATTAGTGAAAGAGATGATGGAGACCCCGAAGGTGGTAAAGGATTTTGATTTATCACGGACCGCAGCGATAGCCGAAAAAATAAAGGCCGCCGGATCACTGCTGTATACCGGCGAAGGGTCCAGCAGAATTTTTCCCGCAAAAAACAGCATACGGCGGGTTTTCACTGAAGGAATCACACTTGGGGTCCATACGGAGGGCTCGCGACAGGCCGCTATGTACGATCTTTCGGAGACCGCCGTGTTCTGCGCCTCTAACTCCGGGCGAACAAAGGAAGTAGTGCTGCTGGCGAAGCAACTCAAAGCGGAGGGTCACGGTCATGTGTATGGTCTTACCGCAAACGAAGATACTCCCCTGGAAGAGGTGTGTGACGACACCCTGGTTTTAAAATGCGGCTGGGAGAATGCCGTGGCAGCTACAAAAAGTGTCGCAGAACAGGCGCTCTGTTATGAAACTATTCTGCATCATATCAATGGCTCTCTTAATACAATCGACCTGCATGCCCTGGCGGACAAGATGGAACAGGCCCTTACTACTGATATTGATTCATCCATTGTAAAAACCGCGATCGAGGCACCTACAATTTATTTTGCGGGTCTGAATGACGGCGTTGCCGAGGAACTCACCTTGAAAACCAATGAAATTACCCGAAAAAAGTCGGACTTTCTTGAAGGCACCTATGCAGTACACGGTATTGAAGAGGTCATGAGTCCCGAGGATATCGTTTTTGTAATTGATCCTATTGAAGATGAAATACCAAAGTTTCAGGAGGTGCTTGAGCAGGGGGTTGGACTAACTGTGGTGGCGATTGCCGACCGGGATACCCCCTTTCCTACAATTAAAGTACCAAAAGCCGGGGCACTGAGTACCTACGTGTATTTGTGCGCCGGGTGGAACCTGCTGGTCGAGATAGGTTTAGCCGCCGGCATTGATCTTGATAAGCCGGAACGGGCGAGAAAAGTCGGAAACGAAGTTACCCCGGAAAATTAAAAGTAAGGTAATGCATAATTCGGCACTGTTTTTAGACAGGGATGGTACGCTGATAGAAGATGTGGGCTACCTTTCCAATGTAGATGATATTCACCTCATACCGGGAGTGTGCAAAGCCCTGGGTGTACTGCAGGAAAGGTTTAGTCTGTTTGTAGTAAGCAACCAGAGCGGTATTGCCAAGGGGCTGCTCACCCGAGAACAGGTAGAGGCGGTAAACCGGCACTTAGATTCACTCCTCCGAAAGGAGGGAATTACCATACAAGAGTGGTTTGTATGCCCCCATGATCGGGGGGATACGTGTGGGTGTATGAAACCCGCCCCCGGTTTTCTTCTGCAGGCGGCGGAGAAGTATACTATTGATCTTGCGAGTTCCTACGTTATTGGAGACCATCCCCACGACCCGGCCACGGCTGAAGCTGTCGGAGCTTTGGGATTGTATGTGCTTACCGGTCATGGAATGAAACACATGGAAGAGCTCCCTAATGACTACCCTGTTTTTCATAATCTTCCTATGGCGGGGGAGTGGATCCTCCGCCACCCCCGTGGCCGGCAGTCCCTTGAGGCTGATGTCCAGCGGGGGGCGGCTGCTCTTCAGAGGGGGAAACTGACCGTGTTTCCGACGGAGACCGTGTACGGCCTCGGGGCCAACGCCCTCAACCCGGATGCAGTGGCCATGATTTTCGAAGCAAAGCAGCGCCCGCTGCACGATCCCCTGATAGTACATGTTGCCGACACACAGCAGGTGGAGTCTTTGGTGGATTATATTCCGGAGAAGGCGCTGCTGCTCATGGATGAATTCTGGCCCGGCCCGCTAACCCTGGTGATGAATAAAAGCACCCGGGTTCCCGACATTGTTACCGCCGGAAACAGGACTGTCGCCGTTCGCATGCCGGCACACCCCCTTGCCCTTCAGCTTATTCGAAGGGCCGGGGTGCCCGTAGCGGCCCCCAGCGCAAACCTCTTTGGCCGTACTAGCCCCACCAGTGCGCAGCATGTAGAGAACCAGCTTGCGGGCAGCTATGAGGCCCTGATTGACGGAGGCATTTGCCGGGTCGGGGTAGAGTCTACCGTTTTATCGCTCACCGGCCCCACCCCTGTGATACTCCGGGCGGGGGGACTTGCCCAGGAAGATATAGAGAAGCTGATAGGCAGCGTCCTGAGCAGAGCTGAGGTAGCCGGTGAGGACAATGAGGAAAATGAAGACAATGAAGGGCCGGGAATGCTTCCCGACCATTACGCCCCAGTAACCCCCCTTTCACTGGTAGATGATATCGAAAAGTACCCCGGCTCACCGAAGACGGGTAAACTCTGCTTCCAGAGGTGTCCCGGGGGGGATGAAAAAGATCAGGAGGGTCCCGTGAGGGTCCTGAGTACGCGGGGAGACCTGAGAGAAGCGGCGATTCATCTATACCATGCCATGCAGGAACTTGATGCTATGGGCCTCGAATTGATTGTCGCGGAGCGTGCCCCCGAGCACGGCTTAGGCCGGGCAATCAACGACCGGCTGGAAAGGGCTTCCCAAAAGTAATTCCGACAAAAGTAATTCCGTCGATAGTGATTTTGGATCTGAATATGTTAAGAGGTTCTTTCAAAAATCTTTGATTTTTGAAAGCGCCTCTTAATACAATTTTTAAGTTTAGAATCGCTGTTCTGATGCCAAAGGTACTTACAATTTTGTTTTTTTTTACTATAGTTATACTATGCCCCTAATCGAAAGAAAAAGCATTGAACGCTTACATCCTGATGAAATCCTCTACAGTAATGCCGGAAGCCTCTTAAAAGCGGGACAACCGGTTTCCGACCACGTGATTGGAGAGCTCGCCAAGCGTCGTGTCCCCTATGTTGAAACCTGTCGTCCCACCAAAGAAGAGATAGGGGCTATGGAGGGGGACCAGGAGGCTGCCCTTGGTGAGATGGGCCGGCTTATTCTAAATGAATACCAGCAGGAATACCTTTCCCTGCGCGACAGACTGATAGAAAACCTAAAATCAATCTATCTTCCTTACCGTGAGGATGACCGCTCCTTCCAGGGGCGAGGACGAAAAAAACAGATAAGCCGGGGCGACATCCTCGAACGCAGCCTCAATCCCTTGGTGCGGGAGGATGCCGAGGCGGGAAGTGCCGCGGTAGTCGACTCTAATGTGCTGCGATTTACCCGGGAGTTTATCAACACCTTCTACTCCTTCCTCTCGGACAAGGAACCCCTGACCCCGGAGACCAGAAAAAAGAGAAAAGTTATCAACAGGCTTCACTTGAGTTCAGCCCGCCTCCACACTCACTACGACGGCGAAAGAATCAATTCGGTGGGAGATGCCCTGGCAGCACAGGCGGCAGATACCATGCTCATGTTTCTCCATGCCATGGTAAATCTCAATAAAAAGCGTATCCTCGCCGGCAAACCCCTTTCGGAGTCGAAATATAGACCGGAACTCGACAAGGGAAGCGGAGACGTGTACCGTTATGATGAAGATTTCATTAAAGAAGCCGCCCTGGGAGTTGCATTAATGAATATCGGTCTTGCCCATAAAGACGTGCACCAGCTGCTCCCCTCATCATACCTTGATCCGAATAACCGCGGCGATTTAAAGCGAATTCGTACCCTCCAGCACAGTGTGTATGCGGGCCATCATCTTCTGGACCGGGAAGATATATCCTCAATTGCGCGCATGATGGTCAGTCTGCAGTTTGATTATCCCGATGCGACGGGATATCCCCCTCCCTTTAAAAACCGATTTTTACACGATTTTGTGCGTCTTTTTCAGATTGTTCGTACCTACGATGAAATGACCAACCCTGTACTCACCCGGACCGCCTACAACAGAATGGATGTAATCCGGTACTTGCGCGAACACAGCGATGAATATGCCCCAGCAAAAACTCCACCAGGGGAACATGCAAGATTTGATTCAAATTTAGTAGAAGAGTTCATTTCAATCCTCGCCCCTTATCGAAAGGGTGAATTGGTCTTTTTGTACCCCGGCACCCGTCGGAGTGAACATATTTATGTGGGTAAAGTTCACAGCTACCTTGACTCTCATATACCGCTTATCTCGCTGCTGAAGGACGAAAAAACCGGCACGCGTTACCGGGACGGGCAGCTTCTGCTGTATATTCCAAAATCGATGCTCCTGATAATGCAGAACGGAAAAGTGACGAAGCGCAGTACTTTGGGCTGGATAAAGGAGCTGCAGATATACGACAAGCACCTTGATGCCGGACATACAAATGAATACGAAGATTTTATTTTCGGCCGACGGCGCTCATTTTCCAAACAGCTGAAGGCTGCCCGCACATAAAGCTTTTTTTGTGGTTTTTTGTGCGGTTTTTTGTGCTTAAGTTTTTTGTGGTTTTTTTTGCGGTTTTTTGTGTGGTTTTTTGTGCTTAAGTTTTTTGTGCTTAAGTTTTTTGTGCCTTTTCTTTAGATTCCTCTTTTTCGGAAC
Source organism: uncultured Sediminispirochaeta sp. (assembly GCA_964504785.1). Taxonomy (GTDB): domain Bacteria; phylum Spirochaetota; class Spirochaetia; order DSM-16054; family Sediminispirochaetaceae; genus DSBN01. The sequence continues at coordinate 19,255 of CAZDFY010000049.1, forward strand.
GTGCACGCTCAATCATTTTGTTAAGCCACTTGTAAATTACCGGAAACGCTTGAGCAACATACCCCCTCTTTGGAATCATAAAGATAAAAGCCTGCTCGCGGTCGGGGACAACTGCTATATGACGCAGATGCTCCGGCTTACCAATTCGTTCTTTTAAGTCCAGCAAATCCGCTTTTATAGTCTCATCGGCGTAATAGAGCAGAAAATCCCGCTCTCCCCAGCGAAACTCTTCCCTTTGCAGTTGATCTTCATTTGTAATTTTGGGGCCTCGAAATCGGGAATATTTTTCTTCAATCAAATGCCCCTCGCTTAAAAGTCCCATTGCCTTTTTAGAAAAGAGCAGCATGATAAACAGGCGGTCGAAGCGAAAGGTCATCAGGGAAAAGGGCAGATACAACCAGGACTGTCTGGGAAGCAGGGTGATAGTTGCATCTACACGACGTATAAAACTGTTTTTTTTGGGAATCAAATTGGCATGATACCCGGTTTGACCACCAATGGTGGTAAAATTCTGGTCCTTCGGCCGCAGAGTATCAACCAGGGCGTTAAAGGCGGACAAAAAAATCCGTCTGTTTCCACGCCGGCCCCAACTGTATCCGAGGGTCAGTAAAATAGTGACTGCAATAAAAAGGTAGAAAACCGGCTGCTGTGTTATATCGACTCCGCCCATGTTATAAGTTCTCCTAAAATGATTTAATTAAGTCTTTATCCATAATATAGGTATCTGTTTTTTTATTCTTTCCTAATAAAACGCGCTCTATCGTTAGGTCAGGATACTGTTTTGTCAGCTCCTTTTCTACCCCGTTCCCAACTTCTAACTCCTCTTCAGTAAATTTGTTGTTGAAAGCGGTCCCCAGGGGCAAGTTTAAATCGTATATACCCTCAAGTAATCTTTGTGATTCACGCAATGAAAGAAAATCCGGATTGAATACTACTGAAATCCGGCTGTTCTCGCCCTGTATAAAATCCTGTACCCCCTTGTACCTGTCCTTCATGTTGTACAAGTTCTGGATAACCGTATCCTCTTCTTCAGTATAGGCCAGCTTTGTTCCCTTTTCATCGTAGGTGCCGCTAAGTTTATGGATGGTATATCTTTTTTCCAGAATCTGCTTTCTTATTTTGATGAGCCGGTCTATCCACGAGATAGTCAGTTGGGGCAACGCAAGAATGCGGAGGGTTAGCCCCGTGGGCGGCGTATCAAAGACAATATAATCAAAATTATCTTTTTCTTCTTTTAGAATTTTCTCCAGGGAAGTGAGAGCGGCATATTCCTCCACTCCAGGTGAATATTTCAAAATGTCAAAATAACTGTCGAAGTTAAGGGTAGACATGTAAGAATAGACCTGTTTAAGAAGATCCATATTGGATTTGATATACTCGGATGCTGATTTTTCCAGGTCAGTTTCCTGGAGATAAAGGTTCGTTCTTTTAAATCTCTTTTTCTTGTGGCTGAGTTTTATATTGTAAATATCACCAAGATTATGGGCAGGATCAAAGGACACTGCCAATACCCTATTTCCCCTTTCCATTAACTGCCATGCGGCAGCCGCCGAAAGGGTGGACTTACCGACCCCTCCCTTCCCGGTGAAGAAAATTGTTTTCATGAGTAAGCCTTCTTTGTCAGCATTTTATTTCAGGTGTTCTCAATTTAGAAATCTCAGGACATCCATATTGAGAATTGCTGATATTGTTAATCTATGTCGAATGTCCCAACCATTTCGGCCATCGTATCGAAGGAGTCCTTCGCCCGTTCATTCAACACTTTTATTTCATGCTCTAAATGAGGAAGGAGCTCCGCCGCCACAAAAGAGGGTGGCGAGGGAACTCCCATAAACGATCCCATAAGCAAAAGCACAAAGAGATTTTCAAGCTCCTTCTGCTCAAACTCCGTCATACCGGTCACTTGAGACCGGTGGGATTTATCCATGGCGGAAAAGAACACACGAAGGTAGTTAAATAATCTAGTAAAAACCCCGCCTTTTCCGCCATTCATCAGAACTATGCCTCTGATACCAGAGGTTTGTCCTTGTTTTTGAGAAAGTCGATGATGAACACAAAGTTCATAATCAACATTACAATTTCAATAATCAGTACTACGATTCCCGTAGTAGGATTAGCTTCGATGGTACCCGGCAGAACAACAACTGAAAACCAAATTATAGCCGCGGTTACGGTAATCCACAGCAGGTATGCCGGAATTAATACCACGTTTACATTCTTTGCCTTCTGTCGCTTGGTTACCCAGGCGGCACCGGTCAGCAATGCAATAGATGCAATCAGCTGGTTTGCGGAACCAAAGGAGGGCCACAGGATGGTAAAACTACCGCTCCATGCGAGGTAAATACCGATAAGAGCAGGTATTGTTGAAGCGATCCAGCGGTTGGTAATAAAGTTGTACATTCCCTCGTTTTTCTCTTTCATAGGAAGAACGATCTCGGAGAGACAGTATCTTCCCAGACGGTTGGTGGTATCCAGGGTCGTCATAGCGAAAGAGGCCACCCACATACCGGCAATAACCTTTACAATTTCAGTTGGTATAATTGATAAGAAAGTGCTGTCTACCATTGCAGCATAGGAGTTGGTGAAAGTAGTGGCAGCGCCGAAGCTGGCGTTCATCGCACCGGCGTAGGCATTTCCCCAATTAGCAACTGTTAAGTCTTGTCCCGCACCCTGAATTATCGACAGACCGAAACCGGCTACTGAAATAATTACGATGGTTGAGAGAAAACCTTCAGTCAACATAGCGCCATAACCGATCGGCAGACCATGTTTTTCTGATTCAAGCTGCTTGGATGTTGTACCGGAACCTACCAGCGAATGGAAACCCGAAAGCGAACCACAGGCGATTATCAGCGGTATTACCGGCCAGAAGGGTGATGGTTGTCCGCCCGATACAATTGGTGCAAAGGAAGTAAACGCCGGGGCAGTAAAACCGGTGAAACTGAAAATAGCGGCAAGACCACCAATTGCAAGACCGATGTAAAGCAGCCAGGAGTTCAGGTAGTCACGGGGCTGCAGCAGAACGTTCACCGGAATTGCTGAGGCGATAATGATATAGAAGAACATTACCACCATCCAGGTGCCGCGGCTTGCATTGATCGGCATTTGATGCCCACCGATGATAGCCAGAACCAGCATGACAATACCAATAAGTGTAGCGGCGGTAAAGTTCATCTTGACCCGATACATCAGCACTCCCAGAATGAGGGCGGCAACCAACTTCAGAATATATGCACTTGGAACTTGTCCGTTTCCAACAAACATATTACCTAGAACTGCGCCGAATGCACCGATAACCAGAATCAGCAGGAAGAAAACCAGCCAGTAAAATGTTTTACCTGTACGTTTTGTAATTACATCTGAAGCAACAAACTGTACCGATCGTCCATCATAACGGACAGAAGACATCAGTGCCAGATAATCGTGTACAGCACCAATGAAGATGTTACCAAACCAGACCCACAGGAGTCCTGGTACCCATCCCCAAGCCATTGCAAGAACCGGACCAACGATTGGTGCGGCCCCGGCGATGGAGGCGAAGTGGTGTCCGAATAGTACCGGCGCCTTTGCAGGAACATAATCCACACCGTCGTACATACGTTTCGACGGAGTCTCATCGTCGGTAGCTTTTACTACATCCCGTTCCAATTTCTTACCATAGGTAAGATATAACAGGACATACACAGCTAATCCGACTACAACAATGAGAGTAGTCATACAATTAAACCTCCCGTAAAATATATATGTTCATTAAAATACAAGAGGCCCTTGAAGTCAAGCCTTTTTTTACCACCTTCGACTTAACTAACTAATTAGAGTAAATAAAATTATTAGTAATTGAATCAATAATAAGCCCTTGCAGGGAGGGGTGGAGAGGCATTACAGAATAGGTTGTTTTCTGGATTTTTTTGCCCTTTGCTGCACCCCTTTGCTGCAC
>CAZDFY010000049.1:23291-24871 GCA_964504785.1 uncultured Sediminispirochaeta sp.
TTTGCTGCACTTTTTTAGACCTGTGCTGGGCTTTCTTGGAACTTTTTCCGCATTTTTTTGGAAATTTATCTGCATTTTTCTGCATTTTTTTAGACCTCCGAAAAAGTGGTTTTACGCTCACTTAGAATATGATTTTTTTCGGAGGACTTTTTATGTAGTACTCAACAGAGAGCTAGAACCTGAAAAAGCTGTACTTATTCGTATAGTAACTGTTGAGAAAGCCTATCTGTTTGTTCAGATAGTCGTAATGTCCGTGCTCCCAATCGGCAAGGTAGTTAAAAAACTCTTTCAGTTTGGATTGCCCGGATACCTGGGCCATTTCCTTATAAAACTTCTCCGATTCAAGTTCAAGTTTAATTCCAATTGAGAGGGTAGCCATCTCAAAATCCTTATTCCCTACCTTGTCCTTGAACTCCTTGGTAAATATAGGGCTTTCCGCGTCTTCAAAGCTTTTTGGCGAGGGCAGGTCCGGGACCTGTACATCCTTGCCCTCCTCGTACTCATTGGCCAGTTTTACCAGAGTATCCAGATGGGTCTGCTCCTCCTCGGCAAGCATGCTAAAAACCTCTTTTGCCTTTTTGTCGTCGGTTTTTTCAGCTGCCGCTTTATAAAGCTCGCGTCCTTCCATTTCACCTTTAATAGCTGTTTCAAAAGCCTGTTTTAGGTCCATACAATCCTCCTCTTCGAGATATATTTAAAGTATAAAAAAAAATGTACTAAAATGCAAAATCTTTTATATATTCCTTACTACCTGTTTTCAGAGGACCCTTTATTATGAGATTACCCCATTTTTCGTAACAGCAGACTTGTTTTCAGCGCACCTTAAGCTTTATATTTGAAAGACTATGTTATTTAACCTGATCCCGGAAAAGGGCCTGCGGATCATGTATACACTCCTTCTCTGTGCCGGAGCCCTCATTATCGGATGGAGCATCCTGGTCATGCAGGAAGTAAAACCCCCGGAACCGTACTACCACACCACCACCGGATTAGTGCACTCTTCGCGTCCGGTGGGTTCCGGGCAGTTTCAAGTCCGGGTTGAATACTCAATTCCCGGTAGGCAAATGGAAGGGCAAATGGAGGGACCAGTAGAGGAAACACTATTTGCCGGCACCGGAACTGTTGAGGGGAAGACCGTAGTTGAGAGCGGGGATACACTTTTAGTACACTACAACCCCTACTCGCCGGAGGAGTTTGCAGTACAGGTGCCGCCGCCGGTAAAGGCGGAATACCTCATTTTTTTTGGAATTCTGATAGGAGGGTTGGGTTTTCGTTTTTTTATCAGATCGTTTTTTCGAAATGCGAAAAGGCAGTTTATTCAGGAAAACGGCCGAAAAATCACCCCCCACAGCACCGAGATAGAAAAAACTTACATCAAGCTTCTCTGGATAGTAAGAGTTCATGTAATCCGTATCCACTGTACATGGAAAAGAACCACTGAAACCGAGGAACTCAACTTTTACAGCGAGCCTTACCCTCCCTCCGCCGAGGCAAAGCTAAAACTGCAAAATGCAAAGGTCTGCTTTTTACCCCAGGCCCCGGAGCGCTACTTTATTGAGGTGTGACGTTGCCTCTTTGAC
>CAZDFY010000050.1:0-24648 GCA_964504785.1 uncultured Sediminispirochaeta sp.
TTTTTAATTATCTCCTGGGGTATTCCCCTTCCGTTATCGGCTACTTCAATACTCAACAATAGAACGGTACCGTTCTTCATTATTTTTAAGAGAAAATTCTATTCCTTTTTGATCCCCACTTTCCAGCTTCATCAGTGTAATCTCCGATAGTTAAAATAGTCGCTTCACATCCATGCTTCCGGAGCACCTCCGCCTCAGAGACTGCCCCGAGGGCTTCTTTGCCCTCTTAGACATTATTGTATATATAGCATTTATTAGAGATTATAAACCTTTTTGTTAGAAACTACAATACCTGATGGCCTCTCCTGCTATTTCTGTTCGACCGGAATCCGTAACGTAAAGACTGTAGTTGGACTTTTTTTCAGTTCTATCGTACCCTTTAACTGTTGCACAAGGGTAGTGATCAACTGTAACCCCAGGCTCCCTGTAGTGGTTATTTCAACATCCTCAGGAAAGGGATTACCGGTATTGGAGAGGGTAAGAATGTAGTGTTCCCCCTCAGGGTCGGTCCTCATATCCACCGAAAACCGGGCCTCTTTTTCAGGGGTAAATCCATATTTGATGGCATTTGTGGCTATCTCGTTTACCACCAAGCCTAGGGAAATTGCGGTTTTTGTGCGAATGTTTACATCTTCAATACGGGCATCTATATTCACTTTCTTAAATGTAAACCATGAAAAAACGGTCTCTAACAACTCCTGCAGGTACTCTTTTACCTTGACCCACTCTACCTCGTTGTACTGGTGTAGTTTTTCATGAATCAGGCCGATTGCATCTATTTGATGTTTAATATCGGAAAGATCGCTGTCAATCTCCGAGTTTTTCAGGCTGATTAGTGAAGAGATCATGTTAAGATTGTTCTTTATGCGATGGTTTATTTCCTGCATAAGAAAGTTTTTCTCTGTAAGGGCATCACGGAGGTCATTTTCAACCTGCTTATACTCGGTAACATCATGCATAGCGATAACAGCTCCGATCTTCTTACCTCTCTTATCGGTTAGTTGATGGCCGTTGCAGCTTAATATGTGGGGGCTTCGATTTTTTGGAGAAACAATAATCTCTGCATTGCGCACCTGCTCACCCCTAAACGCACGGTACAAGGGAATCTCCTCCTGAGGCAACGGAGTGGATCCATCCATTCTATAGAGGTCATAATAACCTGCCCATTCACTGCTTTGAATTGGTTTTTCGGGTAAACCATGTAAACGACGAGCCGCTTCGTTAAAGCGGATAATCTTACCCTCTTCGTTACAGATAATTATGGCCTCTCCTATGGTGTCCAATACCGTAGATAAAAAGATACGCTCACGGTTGAGAGCTTCTTCAGAACGTTTTTGTTCGCTGACATCCTGCACCATCCCCTTGGAACCTATTATATCTCCCTCACTATTTTTTATATGATTACACTTTTCATGTACCCGCCGTATTTCTCCGGTATCCTTCCGTACGATTCTATGTTCAATTTCATAGCCCTCCAGGTTTTGCCGAAGTGATTCTTTGTATACCTTGTCTACTTCCCCCCTGTCATCAGGATGCACCGCCTCAAAAAAAGCTTCGAAGGTGGGTTCACACTCCCGAGGCTTCAACCCAAAAATACGGTACACCTCATCGGTCCACGACAGGCGATCAGCACCCAATTCATAATTCCAGCCCCCGATATTGGCGAGCCTCTGGGTCTCCTCCAGCAGTTCTTCCTTTTCCCTTAGCTGTGTATCTTTTTCATATTCCTCGGTCACATCCCGGAAAACCAGTACTACTCCGCTAATAGTTCCTTCATCGTTTTTGATTGGAGCGGCACTGTCGGCAATTTGGTGCTCTGAGCCGTCCTTGCATATCAAAATGGTATGGTTCGCAAGGCCTACTGTTTCACCTGTGTGGATAACCCTGGCCACAGGATTATCCACCCGTTCCCGGCTCCTCGCGTTTATGAGGAACAATACCTCTTCCAGCGTTTTTCCATAGGCCTCTTCCCTCTTCCAGCCGCACAGTTTTTCCGCAACCGGATTCATCCGCACTACAAGCCCCTGCTCATCGGTGGCTACAACGGCGTCGCCGATAGAATTGAGGGTAATGCGGAGGTTCTCTTCACTACGCTTGCGTTCGCTGATATCCCGGGAAAGGGTCATTATGTAGGTTGTTCCACTAATGAACACCTTTGATAAGACCATTTCTACAGGGATGATAGTACCGTCTTTGCGTGTATGCCGTGCCTCAAAGCGGTAGGGTTGATCATACTCAAGGTTATCCCAAAAATGGCCGTTATCTTCCCGTTTGTAATAATCGGGGTCAAGGTCCGGTATGGACATGGTCAGAAGTTCTTCACGGCTGTAACCGGTATGTTCCACACCCTGATGATTTACATCGACAATATTGCCGTTCATATCATGAAGGGTCAGCATATCGATGCTCTGCCCCATGAGGGTCTGCAACTTCTCTTCGCTGTTCCGCAGGTCGTTTTCCACTGTTTTACGAACGGTTACATCCCGAGCTGCCGCGTAGATGATATGTCCAATGGGCTTAGACCGCCACTCAATCCAGCGATAGGAGCCGTCCCTGCATCGATAGCGGTTTTCAAAACTTTGTACTTCCTCCTGCGCCTCCAAACGGGATACAGCAGATAGGGTCTTTTCTCTATCATCAGGGTGAACATAGTCTATAAATGAACAGCCTTGAAGTTCATCAATTTGATATCCAAGCACCTTTTCCCATTCCGGGTTCAAACGGATAAAACGGCCCTGGGTATCGGCGATGCAGAGCATGTCCAGGCTTGAAGTAAAATACCGGTCCAACTCGGTACTCTTTTCGATAAGTTCTTCTTCTATCTGCTCCTGCTCCACCAAGGCAGTCCTCAGATGCTCTCCCTGTCGTTTTAATTCCATGTGGGCCTTGTAAAGACGAAAGGCCATTTTAATAGAGGCAATCAGGACCGTCTCTCCCGAGTTTTTTACAATATACCCATAGGAGCTTATTCCTTCTGTTTTTTCCACCACTTCAGGTTCGGTATGTGATGAGAGAAAGACTATGGGCAGATCGTGCTCTTCCAGTATTCTCTGGGCCGCCTCGGTTCCGTCCATTCCCGTTCCAAGGTCTATGTCCATAAGAATGAGTGAAATCGGCGGATCGGAGTCGACCGCCTCTACTGCCTTTTCGCCGCTATGTACAGTTACTACCCCAAAGCCGTACTTCTTGAGCATTTTGGCTTCCCCCAGGGCAATGAGGGGTTCATCTTCAACCAGTAAAATCTTCTTTTTCATACACCACCGTACTAATTATATCCTTGTAAGCCTGTATTTACAATCAACAACTCCCACTGCCGAACCCAAGCCTATGGTGTTACCATGGTGTGAGCATGGTGGGAAGGGACTTCGTTTAGATTTCCTTTACTTCTGCTTATTCTTCTGCTTATTCTTCCATCGGAAAGGAAATTGTAAATACAGTATGGGGATTCTTCTGCAGCTCTATTGTCCCCTCTATCTGCTTTACCAGGGTTGTGATTATCTGAAGGCCTAGGGTTTCCGGATTATCTAAATCAATATCTTCCGGGAAGGGTTTTCCGGTATTGGAGACAGTCAGACTATACCGAGAATCAGCAGCCTCTTTTTTCATCTCCACACTAAATACCGCTTTTTCTTCGGAGGTAAAGCCGTGCTTTATCGCGTTGGTTGCTAGTTCATTTAAGATAAGACCCATGGATACCGCCTGCTTAGATTTCAGGCTTATATCGGCTATATGACACTCAGTAGTAACATTATACGCGGTAAAAGTAGTAAACACAGTACTGATAAGATCATATATATAATCCCGGGCTGAAATTTCAGTTATTTCCTCTTTTCGGTAGAGGCGATCGTGTATAAGTCGGATTGCATCTATTTGCAGATTTAAATCTGAAAGGTCTACTTCATCACCCAGTTCGGAATCCTTAAGATTTATCAGAGAGCTAACCATAGCAAGATTGTTTTTCACTCGATGGTTCAGTTCCTTCATAAGCTCATCTTTCTCTTTTATTGCATTTTTAAGCAAAGTGATGTCGCTTATAGCCACAAGGATAGTATCTTTTTGCTCCGGTTCGTAAAAGATATTGATGCGCATCATGATGTCCAGGACTGTTCCGTCGAGCCTCTTCGTTTTCATCTCTCCTTCAACAAAGTCCCTGTCTTCAGCAATCGCTACAAGCTCACTTTTTATAAATTTTAAAGTCATCTCGGTAAGATATAAGGTCTTATCTAAACTACCTATCAACTCTTCCTTTGATTCGGCCCCATACAGTTCAAGGGTAGTATCGTTCACGTCCAAGACTTCTATCTTTTCTACTATTCCTTCCATCATTTCAGGATGTTCGGTAAAGTATGTATTGAAATCGTGTATACCCCTCTGTTTAAGCTGCTCTATATCTTTCCTCACCAGGGAAATATCCTCTTCCCAAAGAGATACGGCGGACCGGTTAAATATCCTCCGGTACCTTGTTTCACTTTCCTTTAGGGCCTTTTCGACCACTTCACGTTCTGTAATATCTTCTATTAAGCCGAGTCCCGAATAAATTTCCCCCTCGTCATTGCGTAGTCCCTTAAAAAAGACCCTTACCGGTGTCCTTTTAACTGCTGTAATGGAAGTATAGTAACCATCATAGAACCCTTCTCCCTTCTCTAGGGATGATTTTATCTCCTCAATTAAACCTGTATCTTGAAGGTCCTTTATCATGTTAAGCCCGATCAGCCTTTCCCTTGAAGAGCCTATTATCTCGACAAATTTATTATTGCAATCCGTTATCACTCCCCTCTTGTTATATTCAATAGCACCCAAGGGTGTTTCATAAAAAAGGGCCTTATAATGTTTCTCCTTCTCCTTTGCCTGCTTTTTTGAATAAAACAGTTCGTATGCCATATGAATAGATTCTAGAATGACAAACTCTCCGGAAGTTTTGAGTACGTATCCGTAGTTACTGATTTCTTTTACTTTTTTCACATATTCCTGTTCCGAATGGCTCGTAAGAAATACTATGGGCAGGTCATGCTTCTTAAGTACTTCCCCGGCAGCTTCCGTACCATCTATACCCCTTCCAAGATCTATGTCCATAAGTATAAGAGAGATATCCGGGTCGGTGTCTACAATTTCTACAGCTTTCTCACCCTTATACGCTACCACTACTTCAAAGTCGTGTTTTCGAAGCATTTGTGCTTCCGACATAGCAAGAACAGCTTGATCTTCAACGAGCAATATTTTCTTATTCATAAAATGTTAACTCTCACCTACCCCGACCATTTTTCAAGGGTCTTTTTTAGCTCCATCTCCTTGATCGGCTTGGAGATAAAATCGTTCATTCCGGCTTCATAACATTTTTTCACGTCCTCTTCGTAGGTGTGGGCTGTAAGGGCGATAATCGGCCTCTCTTTCTGATGGGTCTCTTTCTCCCACAGACGTATTCGATTGGCCGCCTCCAACCCGCTGATATGGGGCATTCCCAAATCCATAAGTACTATACTATAGTTCTTCTCTTTTACTTTAGATACCGCTTCTAATCCGTCGGCAGCAAGGTCTACCTGATACCCTAACCCCTTTAGATATTGTGAAATATACAAGCGGTTTATTCCCTCATCCTCACACACAAGTACATATTTAAAAGCAAAATTCCCCTCTTCCTCTGTACTCTCCTCTTCCTCAGAGCCTTTTTCTTCGGTTTTACTTGGCCGGTTGGATTCAGTTTGATCCCCCTTCTCCGCAGGTAATAGGGGCAGCTCAATTCTGAAACTTGTTCCCCTGCCCAAAGTACTTTCTACAGAGATATCTCCCTTCATAGCCTGGGTAACTTGCTTTACTATCGCAAGACCGAGTCCGACCCCACGGGATGATTTTGTGTATCCGTCATCAAGCTGCTTAAAGTGATCAAAAATCGAATCAAGATTTTCCTTTGCAATTCCCATTCCCGTATCTTCTACCTCAAAAATATACGTCGCTTTTTTTGGATCTTCCCCTGCACTGATTCTTACTGTAACCCCACCCCGGGGGGTATATTTCAAAGCATTCCCCACCAGGTTGGTTAAAATCTGGACAAGCCTATTACGGTCTCCAACTACAATATCAGAGCTGTTGTGCAGAAGTATTTCTATGTTCAGGCTTAACCCCTTTTCCTTAAAGGCCGCATGAAAAAGACGTCTCATGTAGTCGGCTACTTCATTTAACGAGAATTCCTCCCGATGCAGCTTTAACTCACCGGCTTCTATCCGTTCAAAGTCGAGCAGATCATTCACAAGGGTGTTCAGCGTTTCTGCAGATATTTTTGAATACTCCACATACTCCTGCTGTTTTTCCTGTAATGAGGTTTTTGAAAGGAGTGAAAGCATCCCGGTAAGTCCGTTCAGGGGAGTTCTTATTTCATGACTCATGTTAGCCAGAAAAAGGGTTTTTGCTTTGGTCGCCTCTTCAGCCTGGGCACGTGATTTTTCAATTTCTGCGGTCCGCTCTTTAACCTTTTTATCAAGTTCTTGATTGATTCTCTCTTTCTCCGCGATTTGCTCTTCCGCGGCCACTCTTTTTTGGTGCAGCCTATGATATACTAATACTACAACTAAGGATAAAAGAACTATATATCCAATGTAGGCGATATTTGTGTGCCACCACGAGGGCTGCACTTCAATTGGAATAGCAACTCCCCTTTCATTCCAATTCCCCCTGCTTCCGGCTCCTCTTATTTTCAGTGTGTAGGTACCAGCGTCGAGGTTGGTATAGCTTACGAAGTTGCGTTCACTCATTTTCCACTCGTCATCAAAGCCTTCAAGAAGGTAGGCGTATTTGTTTTGTTCCGGACTCGCGTAATCCAGCGCCGAGAACTCAACTGAGAAAAATGAATCCGAATGGTCAAGCTCAACTTTTTCGAAGGTGTGGGAATTGTTTTTAATCAACTCTCGTTGTTTCCCTAAAACGGTAAACTCGGTTATGGCTATAGGAGGAATATAGTCCGATTGACGTTTATCCATATCACCGACAATAGAGACTCCCTTTACACTACCAAAATAAAAATCTCCTGATGGACTCTGGACCGAGGCCTTCGTCAGTTCATTTGAAAGAAGCCCGTTTGCCTCATTGAGAGTGGTAAAACTCTCCTGCTCAGGATCATAGATTGAAATCCCCCGGTTAGTCGGAAACCACATTTTTCCACTCTTATCTTCAAGAATTCCGAGCACATGATTACTCACAAGCCCGTCTTCCACCGTGATATAGGCAAAAGAATCGCTCTGCCGCTGATAAATACTTACCCCTCCTCCCATAGTGGCAATCCAGATTCTTCCCTCTCTATCCTCATGGATTTCACGTATATTGTCGGCGCTTATCGTACTTCCCGGTTTGTCGATATCATGCAGATACCGTACAAATTCACCGGTGTCTCTGTCGTAACAATTTAAGCCGTCATTTGTACCTACCCACACCTTGCCTTGACTGTCATGGAGTATCGTCCGCACAAGATTATCACTTAAACTAGAAGAATCCTCCGGATCATGGGACATAACTTCATAACGACCTGTCTCATAGTCATAGACAGCAAGCCCGGAGGTGTTTGTGCCCATCCAAAGCGCTCCCTCGGGCCCCTCCTTTATTTCAAACACTACATCCTCAGGAGGGGTATATTCATCGGAGCCCGCGTAAATCCGCTCAAAAGAACCGCTTTCGGGAATATATTTATTCAAACCCACGTTGGTGCCTATCCAGAGATTACCCTTGGAATCCCTAAATATATCGTTCACGATGTTGTTACTTAACGATCCAGGATCATCCTTATCGTGGGTATAGTGCGTAAAGGAATCTGTAGTGGGATTGTATCGATTTAAGCCTCCATTATACGTTCCAAACCAGCCGGTTCCATCGGAATCAAAATATACGGCCGTTATTTTCCCCTTCGAGATGGTAGAGTCGTCATCCGAGTCATGAATAAATGACCGGTAACTGTTTTCCCAGGGTACATACTTATATACACCCCCTCCGTTTGTGCCAATCCAGATTATCCCGGAGGCATCTTCCAAAAGAGAATAGATAATATTATTTGAGGTAGATTCAATAGCTATATATTTTCCAGTCTCCGGATACAGTACATATACACCGTTTCCCCAAGTACCGACCCACATACGTCCTTCAGAGTCAAACATCATGGTATATACTTCATTATGCGGAAGCGTAAAGGTAGTAACTTCTTCGGTCTGCGTATTGACCCTGGATACACCCCCGCCCCAAGTGCCGACCCACAGCACGTGGGGCTCCTGCGGGTCGGGAAGGATATACATCACGTAGGGTGAAGGAAGCCCCCCCTCCTTTTCATGGGATGCGCATATTTTAAAAGTGTCTTTTTCTTCATTATAGGAAAATAGACCACCGTAGGTACCAACCCATAAAGTACCCTGTCCGTCAACCGCAAGAGACCTCACCACATCGTTCGGCAGCTCGCCCTCCATATAACGAACAAACTGCTCGCTCTCGGCATCATACCGGTTTAAGCCTTTCAGGGTGGCAACCCACAAATTTCCGGCTGAACTTCGAACGATATCCACTACTACATTGTTACTGAGGGTTTCAGAAATACCGGATTTATGGGTATACCACTTAAAACTCTCGCTTTTTGTATTAAACCGATTAAGTCCACCGTAGGTACCAATCCACAGGATATCGGAGTCTTCATAAAACATTGTTTGAATTAAATTATGGGAGAGGGAATTCCTATTAAAAGGATCATGCTCAAACCTCTCAAAAGAATACCCATCGTAACGGTTTAAGCCTGATTGAGTGGAAAACCATATCAATCCTTGTCGGTCCTGCACAATGTGTGATACCGAAGAACTGGTTAAGCCGTCTGTAATACCTATATGCTCCAACCTGAGCTCTCCCGATAACAACTCATCAGACTCATTACAGTGGGCCATAGGAACAGGAATAATAAAAAACAGCAGTACTATGGTGAAAATTAAATAATTCTGTAAACGCACAACACCTCCCAATCAGTCCAATCTTAATGATAAGAAAGGGGTAGCATTTCCGCAAGGAGAATGGCAAAAAAAGGGAGTGGTCCAAACCTTGTGGGTAACTACTTAGTACCGGTACAACAGCCTTACATAGAAATTGTCGTTCCAGGGGTTTCTCCTCAAATCAGCATCGGGAGGCTCGCCAAGGGTAATGTCCGCCCCGCTCTCCAAGGTCCAGTAATCGGTCAGGCTGTAGGCCAGCCGCGGTGCAAGGTAGATCTCGGGGGAGAAGAAGAACCCCAGGTTGAGCTGGGTTTTAAGTTTTTCACGGAGAAAACTCTTCTCAAAATGGCCTACCAGAAAGGCGATATGCTGCAGGGGCTGGGTATGAAAGCCTTGTATCTCCTCCGCCAGGTACTCCGTCGCTTCCGGGTTACTGCCGGGCTTGTAGCCCTTGTGATTGAAAAAGTAGGAGTATATGAGGCTAAATTGCCCCAGAATATCCCCAGGCAGATTTGTCAGAAGCTGGGTATTGACGGTTATATCGGAATTTTGGGCGCCGATGTCCCTCCCCGACAGGTCTTCAGTGAGGTTGAAGGCGAAATCCTGACTCAGCGTTTTGTTGCCCAGCCGGGTGGAGTACGCGACGCCGAAGGTATGTTTTTTGTGATACACCGTCTCAATGTTGGTGGGTACCTCGCTGTCGATCTGCGAAATATCAAAGTCGGGGGTATGCTCGGTATACCAGCCGTAGAAAAGCTGCCAGTCGGCCTTTAGGCCGTAGCGGTTGTAATTGAAAAAAAGGGAGTGGGGATTATCCGTAAGGTAGGGATCATCACTCCACGCAACTGTATCCTGGGTATCCGACAGATATACCGACCCGCTCCGCTCCCGATCAGGACGGGTCAGGGGCACATAGGTTACTTCGATGGTATCCTCAAAGCTGGGATAAAAGCGCAGCTGCACAAGCGGGTCCGGACGGCGGCCGTCATATCCGTCGTCCAGGCTAAGGGGAGTACGGTTCGTACTGTGAAGCGCATTTAAGGGGCCGTACACATCCGCAAACCCGTAGGTTACAATCTTCTGCCCCAGGGAAAGGTCGAATTTTCTGAAGGGAAAAAGAAGATAGGCCTCGTGGAGTATATCCCAGGAATCGATTGCATAAGGCCCGCCTTCGTAGCCCCCGCCCTCATTGGTACCGCCGGGTTGAAGGGGTTGGACCCATAGAGCCGCCGAAAGCACCCATTCAAAATTTAAAGCCTCATTGAAACCGGAAAAACGGGGCCGCATGAACAGCCGAGTCCTCAGGTTTTCGTAGCCCTCCTCCGGCTCCACACCCCCGTAGTAATCAAAGAAGGAGACAAACCGGAACTCCTGGGCGCTCAGGGGCAGCGCAGCACACAGAAAAACTACAAGCACTCCGACCCGCAGCAGATTCCTTTTTAAACTCCTGTTCATACTCACCCCTTTTCATTCTCCCTCTAGTTCCTTTGGAGATAGCGGGTGGTAAAATATCTGTCGGGTATCTCCTCGGTAGTCACATCGATTATCTCAAGCACAGACCGATGGCCGGTCTGTATATTGGACATTGAAATTTTTGTGGGATAGATATAAGGATCAAGGTCGAGAAAATCTTCTACCTTATACACCTTAAGTAAATCTCCATTCAAATCGAAAAAATTCCTGCGGTGCACCATGTAATTATCTTTGCGATAATAAGTTATAAGATACCCGTAGCCATGCTCCTGACGAATCTCGATCGTTTTACCCCGTGCCTTAATTACATAACTGTCCTGACCTTCCACTTTCTCATCCGGAAGCCGTTCTATTTCCATATTATTATAGTCGTTGTTGATAAGATCTCTATACGTAAAATCACTACCCATAAAATATCCGCCCCCGGAGCTTTCCAGGGCTATTCTCTTGATTCTGCGAACAGCAGGCAGGTAGATCCACATATTGTTTTCACGCCCGTCATTGTAGGAGTGCAGCAGCAGGCCGGTCCCCCGAACGGTCGGAGGAAAATCAAAGATAAACAGTCGGTTGTTCTGGGCATCATCCACATGTTTCTGAAATGCCCGGGCTTCGATTTTACGTACATCCCCCTTCCGAGAGATAAGCTCCAGATTAAAAGACCCCTGTATAGAAGGCACTTCAAGGGTCTTTGCATTGTTTGCAATAATCTCTTCGGCAGTCTGGGCGACTAAAGGACTTACAGAGGTGAGTAATACTACAATGGTATACAAAAAAGTACGCACCGGCCTACTCCCTTTTTAAACGATTGGGTAGAATGATTAACGGTATTAAGTATAAGCTCAAGAAGAAGGATAACACAAGCGAAGTTATTAAAAGAAAACCTAAACTTCGGGCACCGCTGAAAGACGAAAGCAAGAGGACCATGAATGAGAGCAGCGAAGTCATAAAACTCAAGAAGATCGGAATCCCGCTGTATCCTACAACCAGTCTAAAGCTCTCCTCCAGGCTGTGTACTTTTTCTATGTGATTCAGGGCTACCAGGGTATGTATACTGTAGTCAATCACAAGTCCCGTGATGATCGCCACAAATATTATAGAGAACGCATCTATGCTGATTCCCGCCATACTGATGAGGCCGAAGGAAATAACCATACTGATGACCCCCGGAATAAGACTAATAAGCGCCAAAACGAATCGGCGGTAGAAAAACAGCACCGTAATAAAGATAAGAATGCTTCCGGCCAGGAAGGAGAGAAGCCAGTTATTCCTCAGGTTATTATGCTCCTTCACCAGTTCATTCACCATTCCATGCACACTCAATGACCAGCCTTCCGGAAATTGATTCTCTAGTGTATCGATCATACCGAGAAAGCGCTCCATATCCCCATAGTTGCTGTAGTACAGCAGCCCCTTAATAGAGAAAAATCGGTAGGAATTGTCCAGCAGCGATTCGTACTCCAGGGGGTCGACGCTGGATGAGTAGTACAATAGATATTGCTCTATAAGAGCATCATAAAAGTCGTCGTATTCCGTGCTGGTCAGCAAGGTCTCCTCGGAGCCCATAAAATAGTAGTTCATCCGCTTTAGTACACTGAGCATAGAAAAGGCATAGCCCACGTTTCCCGCTTCCATTATATTGTGAATCTCATCGAGCCTGAGAAGGGTGTCCTTTTTCATAATTCCCATCTTCTCGCCGGTATCCACCTCGATAAAAAAGGGCACTGTGCCGTAGAACTCCTCGTTGATAACCGTATCGGCCTTTTTAATAGTGGTAGAAGGGGGCAGTTGTTCAATCGGATAGGGCTCTATCGAAAGGTTCCCCAGTTGTACCGCCCCCCAGACCACCCCGCCGGCAATAAGAAGGAAAAAGATATAGCGATACTTCGCAATTTGGGTAAAAACCCGGGCCTGGGCATCCCGGAACCCCGCCATCATCTCCCGGCTCTTACCGGGAAAATCCAGGTAATCGATCCAGAAAAACACGCCACACCATGTAATAATTACAGCAGTAGCTATGATAAGCCCTATCTGCAGATGACCGGAGCCGTTTATCAGACTTAAAGAGAGAAATCCTGTTACAGTTGAAATCGCGGTAAGGGAAAGGGGGAATAGAAGTCTTGCACGCAGGCTTTCTGGGGGGTGTACACCTTCGCCTCTATCAAGGCCGGATGTATGAAAATAGTGATAGAAGTAGTGGATAAGATAATCGCTTAAAAGCCCCAGACTGAAAACGGGAATTAACAATACAAGGGGAGTATCCGCAATACCGAAAAAACGGACAAAGCCGTAGGAAACTCCCATGGCCGTCAGCATAAGAAAAATGGAAACAACCAGCACCCGCACACTCCTGAAGAGAGAAAAAACGGCAATGACCATGAGTGCCAGCAGGGGAAAAAACAGGGAAATGTCGCCGGTTAACTGGGATTCTGTTTCAGCTATGATTGGGGCCTTACCGGTAAATTCAAAGGGAAGAGTTCCCTCCCATTTCTCCCTGAGATCTCCCAGGACCCGGTAGATATCCGCGGAGGGCACTTGATTGCCGAAATAAATGTAGTACAAAAGAGTGTCCTGCTCTTCGTTTACATAAGGGGTCAGCTCGGGAAACTCCTCAAGCTCCTCAGACAGCCGGCGAAGATACTCATTCGTCACCCCTTCTTGCTCACCGGGAATTGCCTTGCTGACAATTATCTCGTCATTCTCCGAAATAACTCTGGAAGCGCTGAGTATTGATTCAACCTTCACCACTCCAGGCAGCTGAATAAAGTCTTCCTGCACATCACGAAGAACGGGAATATCAGATGCTCGCTGTAAAGACAGCCCCGCCCTGTTCAGGTCCAGCACCGCAATAGCCACATTGTGCTGGGGAAGCAGCAGCTCCCCCTCCTTCTCAGCATACACATCGGACCCGGGATCCTTAGATTCCGGCGACCAGAGTATAAAAAGCAGCACAAAGGCGGCCACCACCACTAAAAACAGGTATTTCTTCATTAATCTGACTTTATGGCATAACACCCCAAAAAAGCAAGCAGAGGGCCAGATATATATGCTTATTTATTAATGTATGGACTTAGATCAAGCCCAACAGGTTCTGCAGAACTTGTTGATAGTCATCGGCGGTCATCGGCCGGGGATTGTCCGCGTTGCTGCCGTTGCGGGCCGAGTTTTCGGCGAGTTCCTGCAGATCTTTCTCTTTGACCCCGAGGCTGCGGAACTCCGGAAGGCAGACCTCTTCGGCCAGCTGCTTCACCCGTTCCACCGCTTTTTCAGCCCCCTCGGCGGCGTTTTTGAATTCAAGCCCCATCGCCCGGGCAATGCGGGCATACCGATCGAGGGCATAGTCGCGGTTGTACTCCATCATCACCGGCAGTGCAATTGCATTGCACACCCCGTGGGGAGCATCATATTTACCCCCTAGGGCCTCGGCAATACAGTGTACCCCGGCTACGTCGGAGTGACTGAAAGCTATGCCGGCCAGAAGACTGCCGGTCATCATGCCGTCACGGGCTACTTCATTTTCCGGTTCCTCTACTGCAGTGACGATATGAGTATTGATGAGCTCTATGGCATGCAAAGCGGCGGCGTCGGACAGCGGATTGGCCGCCTTTGCGGTAAAAGCTTCAATTGCATGGGTAAGGGCATCCATTCCGGTGGCAGCGGTCAGCTCCGCTGGTTTTGAATGCGTGAGCTGCGGGTCAATATAAGCAACCCGTGGAGCTATTTTCGGGCTTTTAATTGTAAACTTGTACTGCTCCTGAGTATTTGTGATAACGGAGCTGAAGGTCACTTCACTGCCGGTGCCGGCGGTAGTGGGAATGGTGTAAAGCGGTAGAACCTCCCCGGTAATTTTAGAAGCATCGGCATAAAAACGAACATTGCCGCCGTGGGTAGCCACAACACTTACCGCTTTAGCACAATCTATTGGGCTTCCTCCGCCAATTGCAATCAGAGCGTCTACCTTTAAACTGACCGCCTGTTCGGCAGCCTCCTCTACATTGCGATCCTTCGGGTTCGCTTCTACCCGGTCAAAGAGGTACACGCGAATATCCTCAGCCACAATGCTGTCTACAATCTTCGTACTAAACGGCTGCGAGCGAATCATTTTATCGGTAATGATCAGGACCGATCTCACTTTCTTAGATAGTAACTCGGCCGGAAGAAGACGAGCAGCATCTTTCCCGTACTGAATTTCTGTTGGCAATATAAATCCAAAACTATTTTTCGCGTTCATTCTATCTACCCCTTTCGTATACTTTATTTAGTGGTACAAAGCTTGTAGGTTTTATAAAATTTAGATGTTCACCCTCTCAAAGGCTATAAAAACGGGACTAGTTTACTGATTTTTATATAATTACTCGCCGGTAGAGTGTGAAAATTTTTATTCCACAAGATTTGTACCACTATCTATACTATAAACCTAATTTGTTTCTATTCCAAGTTTTCACTCCTGTTTCAGAGTTACATTTCAGACTTACACTCCAGCCTTTAATTTCAGCGCAATAACATCTCCTGCAAAGTTACCTCGGGATTCCGGTAGCGAGGTTTGCTCTGTGTAAGTTCTTTGAATTCGATTGCGGCGGCAGGGCACCACTGAATGCAGGCATGACACATCTCACAGTCGTCACCCCAAACGGGGCGGCCCTCTACTAGTTTGATATTTTCACGGGGACAGACACGTACGCAGGTACCACAGGCAGTGCAGTGCTCGCTGCTCCAGAAATCTTTGGCCATGCCCTTGAAAGAACGGGCTGCCAGCGGATTCAGAAGTCCTCCCAGCACATTTGTAAGACGGGTGCTGGTTTCAATCGGATGTGTCTGTTCTGCAGCAACAATCCGGACTATTTCCTCCAACCGTACGTGGCTTTTCTCCGGCATTTTTCCGCGATTAGCTGAAATCATGATTTTCTGCAGCGTATCGTTGTCCGGGTCGTTGATAAGTGAACTGCGAGCATCGAGTACGCTGAATCCTGCCTGCAGAGGCCGGCCCTTTTTTCTCAGGATACGGTCAAGCTGCCTCAGGGTAGGCCCCGGGATCCCGCAGTTTGAGGTAATGCCGAATATATACGCCTTTTCAGGTAATTGAAGCCGAGACACGAACTCCTGTACCATCCGAGGGAGACCGTAGGCGTAGGTCGGAAAAATAAAGCCGATTCTCCTACTAGTTACCTGAATCTCTTGTTCAAAAACCCGTGGAATCGATACTACCTCGGATTCATCCAACTTGCCCGCAATCCTTCGTGCAATCGCCAATGAATTACCGCTTCCTGTAAAATAGTAGATTGTTGTCTTCATATCGTCCTCCAAATAATATATTTTCTATTCTAATATTAGAATAGATAGGTAAAAAAAATCATTTTTCATCAAGCCATTGAATTTCAGCCGCGATTATTCGGGCAAACCGTTCAATAGCCATAGCCACCCTCTGCTTCTGTATAGTCCTCTGAGGGAGTTCTTCGCGAAAAAACTGCAGTTTTCTCTGCAGGTACGATCGATACTCGGCCAGACACTGCTGAAACTCGGAATCGCTCAACACGTCCGACGAAACAAGTGCCACCGCAAAATCGTCATGATGATCTGAGGGCTCCGCCAACATACGCTTCACCTCCCCTCTTAACTCTGTCCTGCCTTGCTCGCTTATGCGATACACCTTGCGCTTGGGCGATCCCTGTTCTTTTACATAATAGGAACTCACCAGCGCCTTGTTTTCAAGCTTATTGAGCACATTATAAATTGAAGAAAAACCGATATCCGCCCAATAGCGCATCTTATTTTCTTCAATGAGTTGATCAATCTGATAGCCGTAGAGGTCTCTGCGTGTAAGCAGCCTCAAAATAATTACTTCACTGTGTGTCATCCATATTACCTATTCTATTATTAGAATAGTACGATTCAATACATTTGTCAATGCCTTTCGCTTATAACGTGCTTTTAAAGTTCGCTTGTAAAGTGTAGAACTATTTTGTTTACTATTTTACATATTTTGTGATATTTTTTTTGGCATGGGCAAAAAAATGAGCAAAAACCTGTATAGAATATTCTTGATCCAAGTAATTGCCTTTATTCTGGCAATTCTTGTAATCGCATTTCTTATGTTCCACCAAATCGCAGTCG
This sequence comes from uncultured Sediminispirochaeta sp., assembly GCA_964504785.1. GTDB lineage: Bacteria > Spirochaetota > Spirochaetia > DSM-16054 > Sediminispirochaetaceae > DSBN01. The sequence continues at coordinate 16,527 of CAZDFY010000050.1, forward strand.
ACAACATGGAACAACGGGTCATCTCCAACTACAAATCGGAACTGCAGATTTTAGCCGCCGAGGTGAACAACAAAGTACTCATTTCACAGGAAAAGGTGAAGGCCCTCTCCAGCCGCACGATGATCAGGAAACAACTGTTTGCATATGTAAATGGTGAGGTCTCGCTGGCCGAGCTTCGCGATTATACCCGGCCGAAATACCGCGACGGCGCGGCGGTGTACAGCAATCTCCTATTGGCCCGCCGGACCACTCTCGACGGAAGTGTAGTGGCCGAATACCTTCAGGGAGAGTTCGATCTGCCGGAGACGGGTAACGAAGGGGCCATCAATTTTTTAAAATCTGAAGACGAATACCACCTGTATATTCATAACGAGATTGTGCATGATGCACAGCATATCGGCTACGATACCGCAGTATTCGACTTGAGTTCGGCGGTGAATGCTGAATCCAATTTTATCCGCACTATTCATATCAGCAATGAAAAACAAATAGATACCACCATCCCGGCGTACACTTTCTCCTATCCTATCGGAGAAATCGGCTGCTATGTGAGCGCCGATCTGAACCAGTCGATCATTGAGAACGAGAAGAATGAGATAAACCGCTCTGTGCTGCTCTTGAGCCTGCTGTTGATAGCCGCCATTACCGTACTCTCCTACTTCACCATTCTCAGGCTCACCTTCAGTCTGATCCGAGAGCGGGATGAAGTAAACCGGCAGCTGAACCAGTCGCTGCAGGACAAGGATAACCTGCTGAAAGAGCTGCATCACCGTGTGAAAAACAATCTTAATCTGATCACTTCGTTTATCGGCCTGCAATCATCGGAATCCGACAGCCGTGAGTTGATCGAACGCAATGAAGTCTTGATAAGCCGCATCAATGCTATCAGTTTGGTACATGAAAAACTGCAGTCCTCCGACACCTTTCTCGATTTTGACATCGGGGCCTACATCGAGGACCTCTGCCGGAAAATCATTGAGACCACCCGCAGCGGGGAGATCTCCCTTTCAGCCGACATTCAAAAACAGATTATTGTCTCCTCCGAAAAGGCGATTTCAGTTGGTCTGATTTTTTCTGAACTCACAATCAACTCACTCAAACATGCCTTGAGCCGAGATGGGCTGGAGATTTTTATCGGCGTGTATTTACAAGAGGACGAACTCTTTCTTACCTACAGCGACAGCGGAGCCCCGTTCCCGGCGGATTTCGACCTGATGAAAGCTGACTCGCTGGGACTGATGGTAATAAACGGACTCGTGGATCGCCTGGACGGCCGCATTGAGTACGATTTCTCACAAAACAAGCAGATTACAATTATTCTACCAGCTCCTTGAGCTGCTCCGGAGTGAGTTCGTGAAAGTTGAGGTAGCGGTAGATCTGCGGCTGCCGCTCTTTGCTGATCTTTTTGGGCACTATGTCGTTGTACTCCGCTTTGCTCGGCAGGCGCCCGAGCAGTGCAGTGACCGCCGCAAGCTCCGCGCTTCCAAGATATACTTGGGCGCCCTTGCCCATACGATTATTGAAGTTGCGGGTACTGGTCGAGAATACGGTTGCCTTGTCACGAACGCGGGCCTGGTTGCCCATACACAAGCTGCAGCCGGGCACTTCAGTGCGAGCGCCGGCCTGTCCGAAAATTGAGTAGTACCCCTCTTGAAGCAGTTTGCGCTCGTCCATTTTTGTCGGTGGGGTTATCCACAGCCTGGTCGGTGCCTGCCCCTCACCCTTCAATACCTCTCCGAGGGCACGAAACAGTCCAATATTGGTCATACAGCTGCCGACAAACACCTCATCAATAGCATGGGGACGGTTCCCATCGGCCAGAACTTCGCTGAGGGTGGCCACATCGTCCGGATCATTGGGACAAGCGACGATCGGCTCGGTGATCTGGGACATGTCGATTTCGATCTCCTCGAGGTATTCGGCATCCGAGTCGGCCTCCAGCAGCTCGGGCTTCGCGAGCCAGGCCTGCATCTTCTCCTTGCGCCGCTGCAGGGTGTTTTTATCCTCATAGCCCTCGGCAATCAGCTGCTCGATCAGGGCGATGTTAGATTTAAGATATTCTATGACCGGCTCCTTGTCGAGCTTCACCGTGCAGGCGGCGGCGGAGCGTTCGGCCGAGGCGTCGCTCAGTTCAAAGGCCTGTTCAACTTTCAGCTGTTCCAGCCCCTCGATTTCGATAATTCGGCCGGCGAAAATGTTCTTTTTGTTGCTCTTCTCCACGGTCAATAGACCCTTTTTAATCGCTACGTAGGGAATGGCATTGACCAGGTCGCGCAGGGTAATGCCCGGCTGCATTTCTCCTTTGAAGCTCACCTTCACCGATTCGGGCATATTCAGGGGCATACTGCCGGCCACAGCGGCAAAGGCCACCAGTCCGCTGCCCGCCGGAAAAGATACACCTAAGGGCAGCCGAGTATGTGAATCGCCGCCGGTGCCGACGGTGTCGGGCAGGCAGAATCGGTTGAGCCAGGAGTGAATGACCCCGTCCCGGGGTTTGATGCTTACGCCCCGGCGGCTGGTAAAAAATCCTGGCAGCGTGTGGTGCAGCTGAGCATCGGTGGGCTTGGGATAGGCGGCGGTGTGACAGAAGCTCTGCATCACCAGGTCGGCCCCGAAGTTGAGAGCGGCCAGCTCGCGGATTTCGTCCCGGGTCATCGGCCCGGTAGTGTCCTGGCTGCCTACAGTAGCGGTCTGCGGCTCTACATACATACCCGGCCGCACTCCTTTCCGACCGCAGGCCCGGCCGACGATCTTCTGGGCCTGGGTGAAGCCCTTTCCGCTATCGGAAGGCTGGATCGGCCGGGTAAAAAACTCCTCCTTCCCGAGGCCCAGAGTCGCCCGGGACTTGTTGGTGAGGTTCCGCCCGATGATAAACGGGATGCGGCCGCCGGCACGGATTTCATCGCTGAGGGTGTTGGGGGTGAGGGTAAACTCGCTGACCACCGTCCCCTCCTTCAGAATTATGCCTTCAAAGGGTTTGATGGTAATAATATCTCCGGTTTCGAGCTTGTCTACATTGGCCTGAATCGGCAGTGCTCCGCTGTCTTCGGCGGTATTGAAAAAGATGGGCGCGATGATACTGCCGATGACCACCCCGCCGGTCTTTTTATTAGGGACCCCGGGGATCGAGCGGCCGAGGTGCCACTGGACCGAGTTGATCCCCGATTTACGGCTGGAGCCGGTACCGACTACATCCCCCACATAGGCTATCGGATAGCCCTTTTGCTTCAGCTCGGCAATGGTCTCGAGGGGCGCCTCCATTTTATCGGCCAGCATCGAATTGGCGTGCAAAGGAATATCGCTGCGGGTAAAGGCTTCGGAGGCAGGGCTCAAATCGTCGGTATTGGTTTCACCGGGCACTTTGAACACCGTAACCGTGAGCTCCTTCGGTACCGGCGCTCGATTTTGGAACCACTCGGCTTTAGCCCAGGATTCAATGACAGATTTGGCATAGGCGTTGCCCTTGTCCATCAGCGTCTTTACATCATCATACGAGTCATACACCAAAAGGGTATTCTTGAGCTGCCCGGCCGCCGCGGTCGCTACAGCTGCATCCTCATTAGTCAGAGCCGCGATCAATGGGGCAACATTGTAGCCGCCGAGCATCGTACCCAATATTTGTACCGCCTTCAATTTCGTTATGGCAGGGGAAGAGGCGGAACCGCTGATGATATCTTTCAAAAAAGAAGCTTTCACATAGGCCGCATCATCAACCCCCGGGCTGATATGATGCTCAAACAGCTCCAGCACATACTCTGATTCGGGAATCGGATCCTGCTGCAGGAGGGACACTATCTCCTCGGTTTGGGCAGCGGTAAGCGGAAGCGGAGGAACTCCGAGTTTTTCTCTTTCGAGGGTATGTGCTTTATAGTCTTCGATCACTCCCATGCAAATGCTCCTTCATTAGTTTTGACGTATTTTAACACAAATAACGACTATTTGAAGTGCTGCCGGGAGATTTTTCCCTGCCCCCTGACGCCGGTCTCCACCCGGAGAACCAAGGAGAACCACCGCGGGCTCTGGGGCCCTGGGGCCCTGGGGGCTATGGCAGGATATAGGGCCCCTGGAGGCCGCGCTTCTGCCGGATTGGAGGACCCGCCGGGCCCTCCACAACGCACCCAACACAGCGGGCCTCAGCCGGGGAAGAGGGCTACTCGCCGGAGGCCTCTTCCAGGGCCTTCTCCAACAGCTGTGCGCCGTATTCAATCGAAGCGGCATAGGAGAGGTCGGAGTTGATCGGCATGACCCCTTCCGGGAGTTGTCGTCCTTCCAGCTCTACCGGGTCGAATACCCCGCCGACCACGCCTATTACCTGGCCGTCGTTTACACTTATCAAGGGGCCGCCGATGTCACCGTACTGCACACGACGATCGAAAATAATGAGGTTGGTACCGGTGCGCGATTTCACCCGGCCTGAGAGCACCGACTGAGCAGCAATTACTCCGTGAAAGCGGTAGTAGCCGAAGGGCACCCCCAAAGACATGAGCACTGCTCCACGAGGGTCCTGTTCGGGATCTCCGAGGATTCCTTCCGGCATATTTATCTCTATCTCCGGGGTCATTTTCAGCAGAGCCACGTCGCGGGCATGGTCACGCGCGACCACCTCGACCGGCACCGGGGCCACCTCTTCCCGAGTGACCGGCATGAAGGCCTCGCCGGCCTGAGGAGGGACAACCACCAAGTCACCGTCTTCGGCGATAATGCGGGCTGTGGTAATCAAATATCCGTCGGGATGCACCAAAAAACTGCTTCCGAGAAAGTTTACCTCGCCCCCCAACTGGCGCATTACCATCATACAACTGCCTTGAAACCGCTGACTTACTGTCTCTAACATGCTACCTTCCTTCTCTATCGTGCTTATTCTATTACTTCAATCCAGCTGTCCACCATATCCTGATGGAGTTCTATCCAACGTACCGCCTGGGCGTAGGGATCGGCCTCCTCATCCTCATGGATCCAGCGCATCAGCCGCTCGAGATCCTCCGGCTGGTAGGAAATTTGTTGGAGAACCTTATATGCATCGGGGATCTCCTGTTTCAAATCGGGTCGCACCATAGTGTGAATGGACTCTTCGCCGCCGAAAATACCTTTCGGGTCCTCCAGAAAGCGCAGGTTGTACAGCTCAAAAACCCAGTGGGGTTTCCAGCCGGTAAACACAATCCACTCCCCCTGCTGTACCGCTTTTCGCAGCCGACTGAGCATACGCTCTTCATCGCCTGTAACCACATGGTAGTCAACCTGCAGGCCATAGGCGGACAACGCCTCCTGTGACCTGGTCACAACTCCGGCCCCTGATTCGATTCCTACTATGCGGCCGTCAAACTTATCCACATACCCGGCCAGCTCTTCAATAGAACGGATCGTTACCAGCTCGCGGCCGGTCTTGCCGCTGGCATCGGTCTGACGTCCGGGGCGCACGGTAGGCACTACCAAGCCGATTCGCGCTCCTAGAAGGTTCGGCCCCAAATCTTCTAGTCGGTCGCCGTACTCCTCGTAATACCCCTGGTGGGTGATCGGCAGCCAGGCGCCGGTCAGCACATCGGCCCGGTCTTCGGCCACTCGGCGCCACATCTCTTCTACCTCGACCGGGATCATACGGACACGGTATCCGAGGCGCTCCTCCAGCACCGCCTGTATTAGGTGGGCACTGGCAATTTCAGAAGACCATTCGGGATAGACCAGGCGAATTACGGTGTCGGCTCGCTGGGAGTCTTGCGGGGTATCTTGCTGCTCCCTTGAGGCATCCGCGCCGCTTTCACGGCCACAGCTGATCAAAAGTGCCGCCAGCAGCAGTGTAGTGACAACCGCGGTCCCTATCAGTAGTCCCGACTTAAGGAGATTCTTTACAATTGATTTTCTCACTGCCGGCCTCCTTCATCTTTATTTGCTCTCTTCTGCTTTTTACCGACGAAAAGACGCCTAACCCCCCGCTTACCGCCTTTCTCCCGCTCGGTCTCGCTCGGTACCCGCCGCGGATGCCGCTGTTTTCCCAGCCAGCTTACATGGCCGTGTACGAGTTCGGGTTCCGGATGGCTGGATACGGTTTTAAACACGTGGCCGTGCTCATAAGGGGGCATGGAGAAACCCGGCCCCTCGGTATAAGTCGACAAGCCCTTGCGGAGGCTGTAGATCATAAATATGAGCACCAAAGCAAAGGGCAAACCGGTGGTAATGGCCGCTGTCTGCAGCGCAACCAGTCCCCCTCCGAGGAGCAGCGCAGCAGCTACCGCACCTTCCAGCAGGGCCCAGAACAGGCGCTGCAGTTTGGGCGGGTCGGGGTTTCCTCCGGCGGTGATGATATCGATGACCATTGAGCCTGAGTCCGAAGAGGTCACAAAAAAGGTAATAATCACCAGCACCGTCAGGCCGGAAGTCACCGTATTAAAGGGAAAGTTCTGCAGCAGCTCGAACAGGGCTACCGGGATGTTCTCCTGTACCGCCCGCGCTATTCCGCCAGGGCCGAACATTTCCACATTCAGTGCACTGTTGCCGAAGATAGTCAGCCAGGCAAAGGTGATCAACGTCGGTACAAACAGTACTCCCATAATGAAATCACGGATAGTCCGCCCGTAGGAAACCCGGGCGATAAACATGCCGACAAAGGGCGACCAGGCAATCCACCATCCCCAGTAAAACACCGTCCAGCTATGCTGCCAGTTGGTTCCCTCATAGGTTTCATTCCAGGTCGCCAGTACCGGCAAGTACTGGATGTAGTGACCGAGGTTTTCGCCGAAGGATTTGAAGATGAATAGGGTCGGTCCTACGATCAGCACAAATAGACACAACAACCCGGCCAGTACCAGGTTGATCTCGGACAGCCGTCGGATACCGGCGCTCAAGCCGGCCAGCACCGACCAGGTTGCCAACATAGTTATACCGGTAATCAGAACCACCTGTATCATCGGGCTCTGCCCGATGCCAAACAGATGGTCCAGGCCGGCATTTACCTGCTGTACGCCCAAACCCAGGGAAGTAGCTACTCCAAAGAGCGTGGCCACGGTTGCTAGAATATCGATGACGTTGCCGGCGGCTCCATGAATCTTCTCACCAAGAACAGGATAAAAAACAGAGCGGATTGAAAGGGGAAGGCCCTTATTGAAGGAGAAAAAAGCGAGGGCCAATCCAACCATGGTGTACACCGCCCAGGGATGGAATCCCCAGTGCAGAAATGTCAGGTCCATCGCCGACTTCGCAGCCTCGGCGGTTCCCACCTCGGTCAGCGGATAACTTACAAAATGGAACATCGGTTCTGCCACACTGTAGAACAGAAGGCCGATTCCCATCCCGGCACTGAAGAGCATCGAAAACCAGCCCAGGGTCGAGAATTCGGGCTTGGCATCAGATCCGCCAAGACGTATATCTCCGTACCGGCTCACCATTAGCACCAGTACGAATACCAAAACGATATTCATGGTCATAATAAACAGCCATCCGGCGCCGGTCGCAATTCCTTCCTGAATAGTCGTAAATATATCTCCGACACTGGCCTGAAACAGAATAGCAATCACTACTGAACCGATTATTATCGCGGCTGAAGTAAAAAACACCCACGGATGAATATCTATTGCAAGCCAGCCTTCCTTCTCTCCACTGTTTCCCATACACACTCCTGACATACTCTCATGAACGAGTTTCAAATATAAAGCATAAAGACTTGTACTGCTGTCGTCAAATCGTGCTTAAAAACTCACTACACAATGCCGGCCGACTCTGCCCACAGAAAGTGGACCCGATTGAGTTCAGCTGATCTCGGCATGGGATAGGTGAGCAGTGTTTTACCGTCTCCCACATAAATGGCATTATCAATATGTGAACGGTCGAGAGGTTTATTGCTTTTCTTTTTATTGGATTTTAGCTCATCAATACAGTCTTTAAGATTCCTGGGTACACCCACACCCTCTGGTCAGTCAAATCGCGGCATGGTATTCTCGTAGAAAGGAGCAAAGAATGGAGTCGGAATTGAAAAGTAAACTTAAATCAGGACACACAGTTATTGGCAGTTTTGTAACAGTTGGGTCCGCCGATACGACCGAAATACTGGCCCTTGCGGGGTTCGATTTTCTGGTTATCGATACCGAACACGGAGCAATGTCGATTGAAACAGTGACCCACCTAATCCGGG
>CAZDFY010000051.1:0-6199 GCA_964504785.1 uncultured Sediminispirochaeta sp.
TGAACACTTTTTCTTTTCATTAGAAATGCGGTACAATAAGTCACGGAGGCAACATGAAATTTCAAAAAGTACGGCTCGACCGTTTAAACTTCACCGGCACACCGGTCAGGCTAAAGCGCAGTGAGCAATCAATGGAACAGCTGAAAACCTCGCTTAAGGCCACCGAGGGGCCTATTGATCCAATTATTGCCCGAGACCTTGGGGGCTCGGAGTTTGTGGTGGTGGCAGGAGAGTCGCGGGTGCAGGCGATGATTGAGCTGGGGTATCCCCTGAACTACGAGGTTCCCTGTCTGGTGGGGGTGTTTGACGATAAGACGGCGTTGGAGTATGGTCTGATCGAAAACTACGTGCGGAATCCCCTTACCCCCTACGAAGAGGCCTTGGTTATTCGTTCTTTGGTGGAGTACTACAATTTGACTCAGCGAGAGGTTGCGGCAAAGCTTGGCAAGACGGAGCAGTATATCTCCCATGTACTGTCGGTGTTCAATCTGATTGATGATGTGAAACAGGCCCTGCATGAGGGGAAGATTACCCTTGGACACGCCCGTGAACTCTACGTGTTGCGGAATTCGAAGGCGAATCAAAGGCTCATGCTGAAAGAGATCATCAGTCGCGGTTTAAATGTAAAGGCTACGAGGACCCGAATACGGGAGTTCCTGGGCGAGGGAAAGGAGTGGATTATTGAACCGGGTGAGGTGTGGTTGTCAAAGCGGGCAAAAGTGGTTATTAATCCCGCCCGCGAAGGGTACAAGGTTGATTTTTCCTTTTCCAACACCGAGGAGTTTGAACAGGTCGTGGCGTTTTTGCGGGGAAGGATGAAGTCTAAAAAAGAGGGGTAACGGGCTGAGGGGATAAAACTTGGGATAAAAACTTGCGTTGACGCAAGTCAAAAAAATACTATATAGAAAAACGATTGAAGCGGTGTTTCTCTAAATGGAAAGTAAAGGGTGGAATGTAGAATGGCGGTTCATCATACCGAGGGTCCTTCGGTTTTTAGTTACTGGAAAGATTATCTGTTGATTTTTCTCGGCTGCCTGATTGCGGCTTTCAGTTTTAACATGTTTCTTACCCCCAACAGGATCGCTCCGGGCGGTGTGGGGGGAATAGGAATTATTCTGTATCACCTGTGGGAGTTTCCGGTTGGTGTTACTATGCTGGTGTTGAACCTGCCGCTTTTTATTACCGGAATAGTGATTCATGGTACACACTTTGGGTTCAAGACGCTGGCGGCAACAGTTTTGCTCTCGGTACTGATCGATTCTACGGTCCAACTGCCTCTTTTAACTGAGGATTTGTTGTTGGCGGCGGTGCTGGGCGGGGCTTTGCTGGGTTTGGGGCTTGGACTGGTGTTTTCACGGAACTCTACTACCGGGGGCACAGACCTGATGGCGAAGCTTCTCTCGCATTTTGTTCCTTTCGTAAGCCTCGGTAAACTGCTCTTCTTTATTGATGTCTGCGTGGTGGCCGCCGCGGCGTTGGTGTTTCAAAATATTGAGCTGGGGTTGTACGCGGGGATTTCCATTTTTGTAGGGGCCCGGGTGATTGATCTTGTGCTGGAAGGGGTTGATTACGCGAAGCTGGTAATTATTATTAGCGACAGGGCCGAGGAGATAAGCGCCGGACTTTTGGATGAGCTGGAACGTGGGGTGACAGGGCTAAACGGGCAGGGGATGTATACAAGGAAATCTAAGAACGTACTTCTGTGCATCAGCCGGCCCCGGGAGATGCCGAAGTTGAAGCAGATTATCAGAGCGGCTGATCCGGAGGCCTTTGTGGTGGTCTCGGATGTGCGGGAGGCCCAGGGTGAGGGTTTCAAAGCGGTTGAGTAGGCAGTCGGTTACCGACTGCGCTGGTGTGTATGTTGTGAATGGGCCGGCGAAGCCAGGCTGCAAGCAAAGTTAGTCTACAAGCGAAGCCAGGCAGTCGGCTCAGCGGGAATCGGACACCAGGACCACCACTGAGTGGGCGGCGACTTTGTATTCCAGCTGATTTTCCAGAGTCTCGCTTTTACCCTGTTGATAGATGTCCGGGACGGAGGCGGTGTCGATTTTCCGGCGCCAGAGTTTGCCGGAGAGGGGCGGCGCTATTTTAAAGTGTATTGATTTGGGGCCGGCATTAAACATGATGTAAAAATCGTTGTCGTCTCGTTCGGCCTGGGTTTCGGCCTTGCTCCCGTCTATGAGGATGGCCAGAAGGTTGCTCTTTCTATTCCAATGTACGTCCTTGCCCTTTTCAGTGTACCAGGTAATGTCGGATATTCCGTTCTGATCGCTGTCTTCTCCTGAGTAGAACTCCGAACGCTTGAATGCGGGGTGCCGTTTTCTGAAATGGAGGAGCTGCCGGCAGAACTCGGAAAGGCCTGTGTGTTTTTTTGCCAGGGACCAGTCGATCCAGGAAATCTCGTTGTCCTGACAATAGGCGTTGTTGTTCCCCTGCTGAGTGCGGCGGAACTCATCCCCGGCGAGGAGCATTGGAGTGCCGGCGGAGAGAAGCAGAGAGGTGAAAAAGTTTTTTACCATACGGGTACGGAGTCTCTCTATTTTTGTTTTTTCCGAGGGGCCCTCTACACCAAAGTTCATGGAAAAGTTCGCACCATGCCCGTCACGGTTATCTTCCCCGTTCATTTCGTTGTGTTTTTGGGTGTAGCTGACCAGATCGTTCATGGTAAAACCGTCGTGGGCGGTAATGTAATTGATGCTGTGAAAGGGTTTTCTCCCGTCCGAGAGGTACAGATCTGAGCTCCCGGAGAAGCGCATAGCAAGCTTGGACACCATCCCGGGTTCATTGAGCCAGAAACGTCGTATATCATCACGGAAGCGGTCGTTCCATTCGGCCCAGCGTCCTCCTGGAAAGTTGCCCACCTGATAGGCCCCTCCGGCGTCCCATGCTTCGGCTATCAGCTTGGTGTCTCTCAAAATCGGGTCTTCGGCGATTCGCTCGATGATAGGCGGGTTTTCAAGGAGGTTTCCCTTGCCGTCCCGTCCCAATATCGAGCCCAGGTCAAAACGGAAGCCGTCTACATGCATTTCCATTACCCAATAGCGGAGGCTATCGAGGATGAAGTTTCGTAGAATCGGATGGTTGCAGTTCATGGTGTTGCCGCAGCCGGAGAAATTCATGTATCCCCGTTTAGTTTCATCAAGAATATAGTAGATACTGTTATCCAGCCCCCGAAAGGAGATGGTCGGCCCCTCTTCGTTCCCTTCGGCGGTGTGGTTAAATACAATATCGAGGATAACCTCTATCCCCTCTTTATGGAGTTCCCGCACCATCTCCTTAAACTCACTTACCTGGCCGCCCTTCTGATGTGATTCCGCATAGAAGGAGGCGGGGGCAAAAAAGCCGATGGTGCTGTAGCCCCAGTAGTTGGTAAGCAGAGCGCCGGTGAGGGGAGAGGTGCGAATTAGTTCGTGGGGATTGAACTCCTGTAACGGCAGCAACTCGAGGCTTGTGATTCCCATCTTCTTGAACCATGGAATACGCTCGATCAAGCCGCGGTAGGTTCCCGGGTGTTCTACCCGGGAAGAGGGGTGGCGGGTAAGGCCTGCAAGATGGGCCTCGTAGATGATGCACTCCTTGAGGGGATAGTTCAAGGGCGTGTCGCCCTGCCAGTCGAAGTAGTCATTTACTACCACACATTTTGGCATGAGCTCCTTTTTCCATTTAAGCCAGGGCCTTTTCTGGGTCAGCGCTTTTGCATAAGGGTCGAGGAGCCATGCATCCGGCTGAAAGCGGTGGCCCTGGTCTGGATCGTGGGGGCCGTCAACCTGATAGAGGTATAGCTGGCCTGTCTCTAATCCGTGTATGTGGATATGCCAAATATCGCCGGTGCGGTTGTGAACCGGATCCAAAGTATGGACGGCGGTAGGGTTGGTGTCTTCCGGTGTATCAAAGAGCAGCACCCTCACCGATTCGGCATGTCGAGAGAAAATATTAAATTGAACACCCCTTCCCGTGAGGTAGGCGCCAAAGGGTATCGGATGGCCGGGTTCGGTTTTATGCATGTATGTCCCCAGTATCCTTGGGGGGATGCCAAAACCCTTCGTGGGCTTTTTTTGCCTCCTCTTCAAGGAGGGGGCCGTCGATTTCTATTGTACGCTGCCCCCGGGCAAATACTTCCCGGCTCGGCAGCTGGAGGGTAGGGTTTTCAGGGTCGTCGCCGGTGAGTTCGTACAGGCTTGCTTCGCTGAGGCCGTAGGTCATGCCGCCGATGCCGCTCCAGTAGATGGCCCCGCTGCACATTGCACAGGGCTCGGCGCTGGAGTAGAGGGTGCATTTAGAGAGAAATGGGCGGTCGTATTTTTTTGAGGCCTTGCGGACAAGATTGGTTTCAGCGTGCCCGGTGCAGTCATGTTCGGTTGATACGGTGTTGCCGGCGCTCATAAGGACCTGCCCGGCGGGGCCTACAAGAATAGCGCCGAAGGGATGGTTGCCTTCTTCCCGGGAGCGGAGGGAAACTTTTATTGCCTCTCTAATATACTCTTCCTTTTTCTTCATTGGTACTCTTACTCCTTTCTTTCTATGTACACTAAAACAAACTTCAGCAAAACACAACTGCGGGCAGAATCAAGGGTAAGGCTGTGGGTAAGGCTGCGGGCACACCCGAAGTTAAGACTGCTGTTCTGCCTGGGTTCTGCCTGCTGAAATTTTACTTGACTTGAGCTAATTCAAAGACTACAATACAACTCATATTATAATGTAAGATGTATGACAACATCTATAACATATCATACATCTAAAGCAAAACTGGGGTTTTTGTATGGAAATTTCACCTGTTCCTAATTTATCCGTAAAAAAAGAAGTACGGAAAACATTGATTCAGCTTATTCGGGAACTTGATAGTAAGGGTAATTCTCTTTTACCGGGTGAATATGAACTATCCGACAGGCTTGGTGTAAGCAGGGTGACCCTCCGAGATGTGATGCAGGAGTTACAGCAGGAGGGGATGATTTTTAAGATCCAGGGGAAGGGAACGTTGATAAACCATGACGCGCTGCGAATAAAAGTGCCCCTGAGTCCTGCTGTAGAGTTTGAGAATGCAATAGTCAATAGCGGCTACGATGCCGGGGTAGAACTTATAGAGGTGAGCATTTCAGAAGCAGGGGAAGAGTTTGCAGAGACCTTAAGAGTAGAGCCCTATGAGTATGTTGTGCGGGTGAAGAAGGTTTTTCTCGCAGACTCTTGTCCGGCAATTTTTTGTCGTGATGTGTTTCCACGAAAACTAATTGAGGGCGAGGTAGATAAGGGGGCCCTGCGGAACTCTACTTTTGAGTATCTGCTTAAAAACGGAGGGGTGGTTGTGTCCCACGATATTGTGGAGTTTTCCGCCACCGATGCAAAGGTCGCAAAAGAGTACATCGATACATCGGCCTATACAGTGCACAAGCCGCTTCTTTATTTACAATCGGTCTACTACACCACAAAGAATAATCCCGTGCTTGCAGTGGATGCATATTTTGATACCGAATACATAAAAATGAGTACCATCCGACAGCAGGATGTGTATAGAAATCAGGGGTTCTAATGGAATACAAGAGTCTTGTTCGCTTTTACTTGAATGGAGAGAGAAAGGAAATACCCGTTGGACCGAATGAAACCGTGCTGCAGATGCTGCACACTCGATTTTCGCTCAGCGGTACCAAGAAGGGGTGTGAAGAAGGAGACTGCGGGGCCTGCACGGTTGTAGTGGGTAAGTGGAGGGGTGACAGCTTTTTCTATGAAGCGGTGGCTTCCTGTATCTACCCTGCGGCGAAGCTTGATAAGACTCACCTTATTACGGTGGAAGGTCTCGGCGGTCCGGATAAGCTTCATGTGGTACAGAAGGAGCTGGTCGAAAACAACGGCATCCAGTGTGGTTTCTGTACACCAGGCATGGTGATGTCTCTATTTGCATTGTTTGCTGCTTTGCCTAACCCCACGGACAAAGAGATTTCCCTTGCCCTTGAAGGAAACATCTGCCGCTGTACCGGGTATGAGGGTATCGGAAGGGCAGCGGAAGCTGTAAGGGGTGAAATAAAAAGCCGGAATGTCGCTATTGTTCCCGAAGAGTTTAAGGAGATAGAGGCGGAACTTAAAAATATGGAAGCCCTCCATCTTAAAGTAACGGCAGGCCCCAAGGGTGTTCCTCAGACAGAAAAGTATTATCTGCCTAAGAGCTTGTCGGAATGCAAGGATATTCTATCTAAAGGCCGGAAAGAGA
>CAZDFY010000051.1:6299-24086 GCA_964504785.1 uncultured Sediminispirochaeta sp.
TCCGGAGGGGCGTCGGGCACCTACACCTTTTTATCCGGAGGGACCGATATTGGTGTGAGTGTGAACATGCGAAAGGAGATACCCGGCAAGATCATTGATCTCAGTTCCATTGAAGAGCTCAGCGGAATTGAAATAGGTGAGGCTTCGCTGACTATCGGGGCACTGACTACCATGTCGGTGATACGAGAGGACCAGAGACTGTTTTCGGTAATGCCGATCTTTCGGGAGGTTGCAAGCAAGGTTGCTTCACAGCAGATACGAAATGTTGCTACCCTCGCCGGTAATATAGCCAATGCGTCTCCAATCGGCGATTTCAATGTGCTCCTGCTCGGCCTTAATGCAAATCTTGTACTGTGGTCTCTGGAGGGTGAGCGGACCCTCCAGATTCAGGACTTTTTTGTTGAATATCGTAAAACGGCCATAAAAGAAAATGAATTGATTAAAAGCATTCAAGTTCCTTTAGATACAGATTTTGTCTCCTTCCTAAAAAGCTCCAAACGGAGGGCGGTGGATATTGCCACGGTGAACTCGGCTTTCAGCGTGAAAAAGAGGGGAAATTTGTTAAGTGAATGCCTGTTTTCGGTGGGTGGAGTAGCTCCTGTACCACTGCTGCTGAAAGAGACTGCGGAGGGTATGAAGGGAGTTTCCCCCTTCGAAATTGATATTGAAAAGGTCTCAGAGAGGGCTCTCCGTGAGATTACACCGATTGATGATGTAAGGGGGAGTGCGGAATTTCGGAGCACCCTGGTGAAGAACCAGCTGAAGAAGCATCTTGCGCGATTACTCGAGAGAGAAGAGGGATAGGGCTTATGGCGGACACATACAGGCAGGCGATTAGAGAGGACGCACAAATTACCACACAGCTCAGTGTTGAGGAGATGGTTATCGGTAAAGCTAAATATACCGCCGATGCTGTTCCTTCAAGGGACCTGCTATACGCGTATCCTATTGCATCTCCTGTTGCCCACGGCGTTATCAGAAACATTGATCTCAGCAAAGCGAAAGAGGTAGATGGAGTAGCGGGGGTTTTTACGGCTGCTGATATTCCCGGTCAAAACGGCATAGGTGTGGAGGAGCGGGAAGAGGAACCCCTCTTTACGGAGGAGGAACTAAATTATATCGGCCAGCCGATCGGCATGGTAGTAGCATCCTCGGAAGAAACCGCCCGTTATGCGGCCTCTCTTGTGGATATTGAGTATTCGGAGCTGGAACCCATTCTTACTATCGACCAGGCTCTGGAGAAAAATTCCCTCCTCGACGAGCCTCTGGTGGTTGAGCGAGGGGATATTGAGGCCGGTTTTCGTGAATCCGCCCATATTATTGAGGGAGTGTTGGAGTCCGGGGCACAGGACCATGTCTATTTAGAGACTAACCGGGCTGTAGCAGTCCCCGAATACGGCCGGGGAATAAAAGTCTACTCCGCCACCCAGGGAGTTACCGATGTGCAAGGGGTCTGCGCCAATGTGCTTGGAGTTTCCCATTCGGAAGTAGAAGTTGAGCTGCTGCGTGTCGGTGGTGCCTTTGGAGGAAAAGAGCGGGGTGGAACGATGTGGGCGGCTATGGCGGCCCTTGCGTGCAGCCTCACCGGGCGGGTCGTATCTCTGATACTCTCCCGGCAGGATGATTTTAGGTGGACCGGTAAGCGACATCCCTTCAAAACAGAGTACAAAGTGGGGTTCGACTCAAAGGGAAAAATACAGGCCTACTATGTAGAGCTTAATGCAAACGGAGGGGCCTACAAGGATTTTACAATACCGATTGTCGAGCGGGCTATGCTCGGGATCGACGGTCCCTACAAATACGATAATGTAAAAATTATCGGCCGTGGATGCAAGACTCACCTGCCTGAAAACACCGCTTTCCGGGGCTTTGGGGCCCCCCAGGCCGCCTTTGTAAGGGAGTATGTAATCGAGGAGATTGCCGCTTTTCTAAAGAAAGAGCGTCACGAGGTGGAGCGAATCAACTTCTACAAAGAGGGTAGTGTCACACCCTACGGACAGAGGGTCTATGAGGTGAGTTCGGAAAAGCTTCTCGATAATCTTCTGGATGTGTCGGACTATGCCCGGCTGAAACAAGAGGACAGGGTGTTTAATTCGAACAATGAGTACCTTAAACGGGGTTTGGGGTTTCTGCCCATCAAGTACGGTATAGCTTTTACCGCCACCTTTCTCAACCAGGGGAATGCCCTGGTGTGGGTTTATGCCGATGGAAGTATCAGCTTGAACCACGGGGGAGTCGAAATGGGCCAGGGCCTGCACACAAAGGTGGCCTATGTGGTGGCCAAGACTCTTGGTGTATCGATGAAACGTATACGCAGTGAGAGTACCAATACCAAGCGTATCGGAAGCGTGGCCTCTACCGCCGCCTCCTCCGGTACGGATATTAACGGCTATGCCGCCTATCTGGCCGCAGTGAAGATAAAAGAGGAGATGCGAAGGGCCGCTGCGGAGTTCTTAAAAGAGAAATATGACCTTACCCCATGGGCGGAGGGCATCGAGTTTAAAAATGATAAATGGTGGGACCGAAGGGCGACTGATCTGGTGCACAGTTTTGAAGAGTTGGCAGACTATTGCTACTTTAACCGTTACAACTTGGGCGCTCAGGCCCACTACGCTACTCCCGGTCTTTTCTACGATAAGAAGACTGGGGTTGGGACCCCCTTCTCTTATTTTGTATTCGGCCACGCGCTGGTCCATGTTGAGGTTGATACTCTCACCGGAGAGTCCAAAATTCTTGATGCCTTTATTCTGCACGAGGGGGGTGAAATCCTCAATGAAAACATCGACCGGGGCCAGATTGTAGGGGGCTTCATGCAGGGCTACGGCCTGTGCACCATGGAAGAGATCCCGATTAGCGGAGAGGGGCGTAACCTCGCCGATACTATGTCCACCTATAAGGTACCGGCTTTCAATGACCAACCCGACAACCTTTATGTAAAACTGATTCCCTCAGAAAATATGCATGCCAGCATATTTGGTTCGAAGGGCATAGGAGAACCGCCCCTGTTGTATGGTCTGGCAACCTATTTTGCGATAAAGGATGCTATTGAGTCCATATCCGATCATAAAAAGAAGAGCGTTCTGAAGAATCCGGCAACACCGGAGCAGATTGTGCTCGCCGCCGAAGGAATGCGGCAAGAGGAGTAGAAGCTATATGGGTCGTAAAATTGACGAGGCTATGGAAATAATTGAAGCATCCCGGGGGACGATTGAAGCGGATATGCTCATAAAAAATGTTCGCGTGGCGGACCTGTTCACCCGGACGGTCTATCCTGCGGAAATTCTCATTAAGCATGGAGTGATTGCGGCACTGAACCCGAATTTCACAGCAAAGGCGAAGAAAGAGATCGATGGAAAGGGGGCGGTGGCGCTGCCCGGGTTTATCGACTCCCATGTGCATATAGAGACAACCCTGCTCACCCCTGAAGCGCTCTCGGAGGTTATTGTACCCTGGGGGACTACCACCATGTGTGTGGATGCCATGGAGATTGCCAATGTGGCGGGCGTTGAGGGTTTGAGGATACTCATTGCGCAGAAGCAGGACCTTGCCTACCGGATGTTTATCGAAGTGCCCTCCCGGGTACCCACTGCACCGGGCCTTGAAACTACCGGTGGGGTGATGGGGCCGGCGGAGGTTGCGGATATTATGCGCGAGGGTAATACCGTAAGTCTCGGAGAGCTTGACCCTTCCAAGGTTAATCCACCGCTGCAGGAGTATATCGAAAAGATTATCGCCGCGAAGGAAATGGGGAAAATCTGTAATGGTCATGCCATTGGCCAAAATTGGCAGGATCTAAATACCTATGCCGCCGCCGGCCTCTCCGACTGTCATGAAACGGTCGAGGTAGAGGAACTGATCAATAAGATGCGCCTCGGCCTTAAAATAATTGTGCGGGAGGGAAGTACGGAGCGTAATGTCGAGGCCCTGGTAAAGGGCATCCTGGAACACAACCTGCCGACCGACACTATGATGTTCTGTACCGACGACAAACATGTCAACGATATTAAGAGTGAAGGACACATCAGTTACAATATTCAAAAATCCATCGACCTTGGGCTTTCACCCTTCGATGCGGTCCGGATGGCCACGGTAAATGCGGCCCGGCATTTTAGGATCGATCACCTCCTGGGAACTGTTACCCCCGGAAAGTATGCGGATATAGTACTGGTTCCGGAAATGGATAAGATAGTTCCGGAAATGGTACTCAAGGGTGGAGAAGTGGTCGCGGAAAAGGGGTCGGCCGTATCTGTACAGGAGAAGGGAAGTTATCCGGACACCCTTATGGACACGGTACATGTATCACCCTCATTGAGCAAAAAGAGTTTTGCCCTGTCCGCTGAGGGAGAGAGGGTACAGGTGAAGACCATCAATATCTACACCGATCAAATACTCAATTTTCAGAGTATAGAGGAGCTGTCCGTCGAGGACGGAGAGGTCAAGCCTGATATAGAGAAGGACATACTCAAAATAGCGGTGATCGAGCGTTATGGTAAGACCGGTAATGTGGGGGTTGGATTTATCAAAGGGTTTGGGTTGAAAGAAGGGGCCCTTGCCTCATCGGTAAGCCACGATCACCACAATATTGTAGTGGTGGGAACCAACGACGAAGACATCTATCAGGCAGCGGTTGAGCTTGAAAAGAGCAAGGGAGGGTTCTGTGCGGTGCGGAAGGGAAAGGTGGAAGGGATATTGCCGCTGCCCCTTGGAGGACTTATGAGCCTGGAGGATTCTGAGAAAGTGATGGCCCATATGATAGAGATCAATAGGAAGGCGCAAAGTATGGGCTGTGGATTGCCCTCTCCTTTTATGACGCTTTCCTTTGTTTCGCTCCCGACGGTACCCGAATTAGGGCTTACTGATATGGGGCTGATTGATGTGAAAAATCATCGAATTATTGACCTTATCGTATAAAGCTAAAACCTTTTGTTGCATAGTAGAGGGTTTGGCTTGTATATAAATTTGAAGGAGGACGTATGAAAAAGAAAAGAGTGGTAATAATGCTGTTGGCGGCATTAGTGGCAATCGGCGGGGTTTTCGGCGGTGGAGCACAAGAAGAGGCTGAAGACGGAAAAATGAAGATTGCTTTGATATTACCGGGTAAGGTAGACGACCTATCCTGGAATCAAGCAATGTACGAAGGTATGAAGGTTGTTGAAAAGGATTGGGCCGACCGGGTTTCAATTACCTATGTTGAGGAAGTGTACGAGGTCGCCGATATCGAACCTGCTATTAGAGACTTTGCTACAGAGGATTACGACCTTGTTTTCGGTCACGGTTTTCAGTTTATGGAACCCCTGGTGAAGGTAGCGGAGCAGTTTCCTGATGTAAATTTCGCCCTCGGGACTGGTTTCAAGACCAGGGCCAATACCTGTGTGTATGATATTAGACTTGCTCAGGGAGGGTATCTGATGGGTACTTTGGCCGGTCTGCTTACGGAAACCGACAAAATCGGGGTTGTCGGCGGAGTTGATGTGTCGGAGATTTTTCGGGGCCACGAGGCGTATAAGCTTGCGGCAAAAGAGGTGAACCCTACTGTTGAGATCCAGGAGCTGTACACCGGTGACTGGCGGGATGCCGCCTCTGCGAAGGAAGGTGCGATTTCTATGTATGAGGCCGGTGCTGATATAATCTGGCACTCCGGCGACGGAATCGGCTTGGGAGTTGTTGATGCAGCCAAAGCGGAGGGTAAAATTGCCCTTGGGAATGTGGTTGACCAGTATCCAATTGCCCCTGAGAATATGCTTTCGGGGGTTGTATACGACTGGGCTCCGGTGATCAAAAAAATCATCACCGATATAAATGAAGATAACTTCACTACTCGCGAAGAAAAATTCTATTGGCTTACTGTGGAAAACGGCGGTATTGAAACTGCTCCGTTTCACGATTTTGCCGATGAGGTACCTCAGGATGTGAAGGACAAACTCGAAGAGACGAAACAGGGAATTATTGACGGGTCTATTGAGATTCCCCATTTCGAGAAATAGTTTTACTGGTATGTATTTCAAGTGGGACCGAGGATTTGTTTCTCGGTCCCACCTTCATATAAAGGCGTGATTATGCAGCAGGAACAGAGTGCGGCGGTACATTTAGAGCGGGTGACAAAAAATTTCGGGCACATAACGGCGAATCGTGAAGTAACTTTTACTCTGAAAGAGGGTTCAATTCATGGATTGCTGGGAGAAAACGGAGCGGGGAAAACGACGTTGATGAATATTTTGTTTGGGCTTCACAAGCCGGATGAAGGCAAAATATTTGTGAACGGCAGCGAACAGCACATTGAAAATCCAACCGATGCCATGAATCTTGGAATAGGTATGGTCCACCAGCATTTTATGCTGGTGAAACCGATGACTGTAACTGAAAATATAATGCTTGGAATGAAGTCGGAGAAGGCCCCCCTTCTGGATAAAAATCGGGTGCGTGAAGATATACTGAAGCTTTCAAAGAAGTATGGTTTTAAAATCAATCCGGACGAACGGATTCAGGATATTTCCGTCGGATCTCAGCAGAGGGTGGAGATTTTAACTGCAATTTACCGCGGTTCGAAGGTCCTGATTCTCGATGAACCGACTGCAGTGCTCACTCCCAGCGAGGTTGAGGAGCTTTTTGAAATACTTACGCAGCTTAAAAAGGAGGGGCAATCGGTTATTCTGATCAGCCATAAGCTGGAAGAAATCCTCTCAATTACCGACGAAGTTACTATTTTAAGAAACGGAGAGAACGCCGGTACCACTGCTATAGATACATCGGTGACAAAGGAGGAGCTTTCCCGTTTGATGATCGGCAGGGATGTACTGTTTGACTTTGAAAAGAGTGAGGTCCCTCTCGGTAAGGCGGAGCTGGAAGTCAATAATATTTCGGCGGTTAACGAGAGGGGAGTGCAAATTTTATCCGACATGAGTTTTGAAATCCGAGAAGGAGAAATTCTTGGAATGGCCGGGGTAGACGGGAATGGTCAGAAGGAACTGTGCGAAGTTCTTACGGGGTTGAGAAAAATCGATGGGGGGGAGATTCTGGTTGGGGGCGAGCCGATGCATGGCACCTCACCTATGAACTATATTCGCAAAGGGGTATTTCATATCCCCGAAGACAGACAGCGTTCGGGCTTGGCCCTAGGCTGGTGGATAGAGGATAATCTAATAATTAAAAATTACTTTTCCGACAGATTTTCCGGAAAAATGCTGCTAAACCGCAAGGCAATCCACGAGGTGGGCGAGAAAGCTGTCCAGGACTATAACATAAAGGCACCTAATTCCAGGGTAGCGGTGAAAAACCTCTCCGGGGGAAATCAGCAGAAGGTCATCCTCGCCCGTGAGCTGGGGGAGCACCCAAAGGTTTTGATTGCGAACCAGCCGACCAGGGGGCTGGATGTGGGGGCTATGGAATATGTGAGGCAGAAGATACTCGACCAGAAAACCGAAGGTACCGCCATTTTACTTGTATCCGCCGATTTGGAGGAAATCTATCAGCTCTCGGACAGGATCGCTGTTATCTACAACGGTACCCTTATGGGAATAGTGGAGAACGATGCGGATGTACAGGAGGTCGGATTGATGATGGCCGGTATAAAGGCAAAGAGAGAGAACTAAACTATGAAAGACAACTTAGTAAAATTAAAATCCTTTCAAGAGGACGCGTTAGCTTCAATTCTTGCGATTTTATCGGCTTTTTTTGTATGCGGCCTTATGCTTGCGTTTATCGGTCACAACCCTTTTGCGGCATACGGGGCGCTTTTTCGCGGGGCCTTCGGCAACACCCATAAAATCGCAGAGACCCTGGTAAAAACAATTCCTATACTCTTAATGGCTTTGGGAACTTCAATTGCTTTTAAATGTAAGATCTGGAATATCGGAGGAAACGGCCAATATACCTTTGGGGCGATAACCTCGATTGCAGTCGGACTATATCTTGACCTTCCGCCGATTATCCTTCTGCCGATCACCTTTATTGCCGCGGTTCTAGGAGGTCTGCTGATCGGTGGTTTTGTGGGAGTGCTGAAGGCGAAACTGAACGCCAACGAGGTAATTACCACCCTGATGCTCGATTACATTATGCTGTATATTCTCTCCTACATGGTGAACGGACCAATGATGGACCCTGAAGGGTTCGGTTTTCCACAGACACCGATTCTCCCCGAAGGCCTACGGTTGATGACGGTAATCCCCGGTACACGTCTGCATTTCGGGATTGTTATTGCTGTTGTTATGATGGTACTTACGATCTATTTCTGGAAATCAAAACTCGGATTTAGAATTAGATTAGTTGGGGAAGATCAAGATGTCGCCCTCTACAGCGGAATTCATGTTCCAAAGCATCTTATTATGACAATGATGATTTCGGCGGGGTTTGCAGCGCTTGCCGGGTGGGTGGAAGTCTTCGGTCTGCACCATCGGTTGCAGGAAAATTTGGCCGGCAACCTCGGCAGCATTGCGATTGTGGTGGCCCTCCTAGGAAGGCTAAATCCTATAGGGATTGGTATCGGCGCCCTCTTTTTCGCCGCCTTGTCGGTTGGAGGGGCTTCTATGCAGCGCTATGAGGGGGTCCCCTATTCGCTGGTCGGTATTATCCAGGGGCTGGTTATCATTTTTGTTATCAGTAAGGTTGTGTACGAAAGAAAGAAGGAGAAAACCATTGGGTAGTATATTAAGCGAAGGATTTTTTATCAGTCTTTTAGCCGGAACCATAAGAATCAGCATACCAATTTTGTTTGCCGCCCTTGGGGAGATTTATACCCAGAGATCGGGAATACTTAATTTGGGAATTGAAGGAATAATGATAATAGGTGCTTTGAGTGGTTTTGTCGGTACTTTTTTTACCGGTAGTCTCTTGGTCGGACTGCTCTCTGCGATGTTCTTCGGCTTTCTCTATTCCCTTATAATGGGGTTTTTAAGTATTACCATTAAAGCGAATCAAGTTATCGCCGGTACTGCGTTGAGTATCCTGGGGGCAAGCCTTGCCTCTTTCCTCTATAGAGTAATATTTGGGGTAAGAAAACTTCCGCCGACGATAAAAACCTTTTCCGACTTGGATCTTGGGTTTCTCTCGCGGATTCCGGTTTTAGGGCCGATTCTTTTTCGTCACAATATAATGGTCTATCTTGCTCTGGCTTTGGTCCTTGTTACGTGGTTTGTGCTTGAAAAAACCACCTTTGGGCTGAAAGTTAAGGCGGTGGGAGAATATCCCCGTGCGGCGGACTCTAAGGGAGTCCATGTGAACCTGATACGTTATATTTGTGTTTCTATAGGCGGTGTATACGCCGGTTTGGGTGGGGCGTTTCTTTCCATAGGCTTCATGAATACCTATATGGATCATATGATTGCCGGCCGGGGCTTTATCGCGGTAGCGGTTGTTATCTTTTCAAGATGGAATCCCTATAGGGCTCTGACCGCCGCCCTCATATTCGGTGGGGCTAATGCCCTCCAAATGCGTCTGCAGTCAATTGGTGTGGAAATTCCGAATCAGCTGCTGCTGAGCCTCCCCTATATACTGACTATACTGGTGTTAGTGGGAGTTTCCAAGAAGGCGGAGTTTCCAGCGGCCTTTACCATCCCCTATTCAAGAGAAGAAAAGTAAATATGAAAGTACGAACGCCTGTGATACTTGCGCCGGCAACAGCCGTGATAGTTCTTGGGGCCTGCCTCTGGTTAATTGTTTTTTTTCATTCTCCCTCCCAGTTTATCGCCGAGAGAAGGTTGAAGGAATTTACCGAGGCGGTCAACTATAACCGTCCTTCCGATATCTATCCTCTTCTGACCCCTAAGCTGCGAAGTCTTATTTCGGAGGAAGAATTTGTTCAAAATTTCAAAAAGGAACGTTCTTACCCGTATCTTACTCCCCTTTTTGTGTACGTTGATGTTATTGATTTTAACGAAGAAAAGACTGAAGGAGAGGTGCAAATGACAGTGGCCTCTCGTTTGCCCGGGGAGAAAATGTATGTTGATATAGTATTCAAGGACGGCAGATATTACATTGATGCCTTTGAGGATATAGCCGACGGTACTTTTATTGAAAAATTTGATCGATTGTAGAGTATAGCGATGCATGCACCATGACGGAGAAAAAATCTAAGGAGAGAAAAATGAAGATCACCTATAAAATAAATTTTGTATGCCATGAGGATTTGAACAGCAAGGAGAATATAGACTTTGAGTTTGTGAAAAAGGGTGATTATATTCCCCAGCAGGGCTTTTATATTGGTGGTAAATTTTGCGCTCTGAATAACAGCTATTACGATGTAGCCACCGACGAGGCTATTGTCTATGGGGCGTGCTTTTTCCCACGGAACCGTGTGGTTGGTATAAACGGAGATATTGATTCTGCAAAGGCACAGCAGGTTGCCTTTAATCTGATCGCCCATTGGGCGGATACCTACGGCTTGAAAGGGACCTATACCACCAGAAAATAAAGGGATTACGTAGAATTCCTTACTGTTTCCTGCTGTAAAATACGGAAGCCTCCGTATTTTATGAGCAAAGGAACGCCGTTATAGTCGTAGTAAAACGGATGTAAGGAGTTACGACATGGCGGACAAAATAGAAGTAGAAGAAAAGCGGAAGTCTTTGTTAGGAAATGAGAATGAGCAGGGACGGTACCGTCCCTGGTTGTTCTTTGCGATTGATTTTGCGGTGACCTGGATCCCGCTGTGGACCTTAGCAGTGGGGATGCGCCGGGGCCGGCTGGACTTCAGTATTCCCTTTATGCTGGTGGCCGGTACCAGTGCGACAGTGGTTGCAGCTATTTTTGTTCATTTTACCAGGAACAGGCAGTTTATCCGTGATTTCTGGTCCCGGGCATTCGACCCGAGGCGGATCGGCCTCCCTTGGTGGGTCTTTATTATCTTTTTTCAGATGATCATCAATGGAGCGGCAATTCTACTGTCTACCCAGTGGGGAGGCAGTCTGGACCAGTTCCGTATTTCAGGCTATGTGGCAGAGGCTCCGTTGGTGTTTCTGGTGATGACTATGCTGTACGGCCCCTTGCCCGAAGAGCTGGGCTGGCGGGGTTACGGCTTAGATGCGCTGCGCTCACGCATGAATCTACTTGAGGCAAGCCTTGCCTTGGCCGCTTTTTGGGGGATATGGCACCTGCCCCTCCATTTTATGCCGGGTTCGTTTCAAATGGGCCTGATAGAGTACCCGCCGGCCCTGGTCGCATACATAGTGGCTTTTATTCCCGGCAGCATCATCATGAGCTGGGTTTATTACCGTACCGGCCGCAGCACGCTGAGCGCGATTCTTATCCATTACTTCGGGAATGTCTCCGGGGAGCTGTTTCAGATGAATCTTGAAACCAGGGTGATACAAACGGTCCTTGCCCTGCTATTGGCCGGGATTATTCTGTGGAAGGAATGGCCGATGTTCACCCAGCGGGAGTTTTATTTGGCTGAATTTCATAGCTGAATTTCATACATAGAGATCGGCCATATACTCAACTCCCGAATGTCTTATACTATTAGAATGTCCCCTGAAAAAAGGATGCCAAATTCCAAGGCGTATTTTTCAAATGCATTTTATGCAATGAATTAAAAATAGCGTAGCAAGCTGTTATCGCCTTTTTTCAGGGGACTCATTAGAGAGGGTGAAGTGTATGAATAAAAAACAAAGCATGTAGTGGTCGAGTTGGCCCAGGACACTGCCGCAAAAACGCATTACACCTTCGCCCAGGTACAATAAAATAAAGAGGGTGCGTTCAAAGGCGCTTTCAAAGGATTTATTATCATTCGTACAGAAGAATACCGTCGATTGATGAGAAATGACGGTCGAAAGTGTAGAGTGCCAGCCCGTGCTGCATACTGGATGCTGCTATCCATATGTCGTTGGTAGGAATGGGAGTACCCTTTGATCTGAGTTGTCGGAAAATGTGAGAGAAGAACTCTGCAGTCTCTATGTCGTGTGAGTAGAGAATAACTCTTTGTGAGTTGAGGAAATCGGTAAGCTCTTCTCGGTTTTGTTTGCTTTTTCTTCCCATGTCAAAACCGGCATATAGTTCAGCGAGTACCGCACTGTCGATGCCTATAAGATCGAAACTGCGGAAGGCCTCTACCACATCGGTATTTTTTTTCTTGAAAGCAGCGTAGATATTAGTGTCGATGCATACTTTTCTCATTTCCACATCTCTTCGTCGATTTGTTCAAACGGGGTAATGTACTCCTCAAACTCGCGGGCTTCGGCGTCGCTCCATGTACCGGCAAGATGATCGAGATCATCGTAAGTTTTTAGAATCTCTGATTTCTTGTCTTTGACAAGATTATTTTGCAGTATTCGAATAACAAGCTTATTCATGCTCATGTGTTCTTGTTGTGCTTTCTCTTTAAGTGCTCGTTCTAACTTTTCATCGACACCGCGTATTGTGAGGTTTTTCATTGTAGCCCACCCCCGTTTTTTAATGCATGCACAATATGACAGCATAGTGCAGTCATTATTATTTTACATTCATGTTTTAGTAACTGTCAACTCTTACGTGGTACCGTCAGGTATTCTAATTTTGGAAGTCTTATGACTTCCAAAATTAGAATCGCTGTGGTACCGTTGTTTTTTGACGGAGAAAAGGAACCCCTCGCTGCGGACGTGCAGAGGGGCAATTTTTAAATGAGATGAGCTTACCGACTACCCCCGCCGGGCTGAACATGTTATGATGTAACGGTTCTAATTTATTTAGGTGAGGTACTGGAATGGCCCGTAGTAGTGTTCCCGAAGCAGATGAAATCCTGGATAAAGAGTTTCCCGTGCTGGACAAAGGCTTTGTCCGCTTGGTTGACTATATGGGCGGAGATGAACGGATTGTGCAGTCGGCCCGTGTATCCTATGGAGCCGGCACCAAGACCTACCGCGAGGACCGCGGCCTTATCAACTATCTGCTGCGGAACGAGCATACCTCACCCTTTGAGCAGGTGGTGCTGACCTTCCATGTGAAAATGCCGCTGTTTGTGGCCCGCCAGTGGATCCGTCATAGGACCGCCCGGATCAATGAAATATCCGGCCGTTACAGCGTGATGGAGGAGGAGTTCTACATTCCCGCCGGCGACCATATTGCGCTGCAGAGCGACGACAACAAACAGGGGCGCAGCGGCGAGACCCTGGATCCAAAGACCCAGATGGAAATCCAGGGTGAACTGGCGGCCCAGCAAAAGCGAGCTTACCAGGATTATATGGGCTATATCGACCAGGGGATTGCGAGGGAGCTGGCGCGGATCAACCTTCCCCTCAGCCTGTACACCCAGTGGTACTGGCAAATGGACCTCCACAACCTGTTCCACTTTTTAAGACTCAGAATGGACCCCCACGCGCAGCTGGAAATCCGCGAATATGCCAACAAGATCTTTGAGCTTACCAAAAGGGTTGCGCCAATGGCCTGCGAAGCTTTTGAGCAGCATGTGCTGAATGCACAAACCTTTTCCGCCGATGAGATGGCCGCCCTGCGTACTATGTTGACCGGCGAAGAAAACCCCCTGAGAGGGAAGGTGCGCGAACGCTTTGAGCAGAAGCTGCAGGAGGACTGAGTTTTATAGTGAGCTGATAGGTGCTTCCCGTCTCTTTGATCTTACTTATTTATTATTTACACTATTGCCGTTTGAAGGAGTTTATTTATGCTGCCAAGCCGACCGGTCTGGACAGAAATCGATCATGATGCCATCCGATTCAACTACCGCCAAATCCGGGCACATATCGGCCAAAAGATTGAAATGCTTGCAGTGGTGAAGGCTGATGCCTACGGTCACGGTGCGGTGGAGATATCTCGGACACTGCAGGAAGAGGGGATGGACCGTCTTGCAGTGGCTATGCCGGAGGAGGCGGTGGAGCTGCGCGAGGCGGGCATCACACTGCCGATCCATGTATTCGGGGAGGTATTGCCCCAGCAATATCCGCTGATCGCTGAATACGATCTTATCCAAACCATTGGAAATCGAGATACAGCAATCGGACTGGCTGCTCAGGCCCGCCGCAACGGAAGCCGACAGAAAGTCTTTATCATGTGCGACACCGGAATGGGCCGGCTTGGTCCGCTTCCGGAGGATGCAGTTGATTTTGTAAAGGCAATAGTGGAAATTCCCCATATCGAAGTAGAGGGAATAATGACGCATTTGGCCCGGGCGGATGAGGCGGACGAAGAGTATTCGCGAATGCAGTGGAGCACGTTTGAGAAAATTTTGCAGCAACTCGAAGAGGCGGAAATTCGCATACCAGTGAAGAGCGTTGCCAACAGCCCGGGACTCGTCATGCTGCCGGAGCTGCACCTGGATATGGTTCGCCCCGGCATTATCCTCTACGGTATGCGCCCCTCCCTCGGTTTTGAAATGCCCTTTGAAATCCGGCCGGCCCTGACATGGAAGGCCAGGATAGCGAGCCTAAAAACTCTGCCCGCCGGACACGGGGTGAGCTACAGCACCGTGTATTTCGCTGAGGAGGGCGAGAAGATCGCCGTAATACCCCTGGGTTATGAAGACGGCTATTTCCGCAGCCTTTCAAACATTGGCGAGGTACTGATAAAAGGTAAACGCGTCCCAATTCGCGGACGACTGTGTATGGACCAGTTTATGGTGAGTGTAGACAATATTCCCGATGTGAAGGTTGGCGATGAAGTAGTGCTGCTCGGCCGTCAGGGGAAAGAGGAAATTACCGCGCATGAACTGGGCAGTAAAGCTGGTACCCTTAATTACGACATCACTTGCTCTATCTCGCCCCGAGTACCGGTGGTGCACCTCGGCCGCAACACACATAAATAAAACCCAAAACTAAATCTTACAACTAAAAGGCCGCCCGGAAAGGGCGGCCAAACAGAAGGAAAATGGTGCTCTATTGAGAGGCTTTCATATCCTCTTTATCTTTCAGGTAATACTTGCCGGGAGTGTTGAAGAACTCATCCTTCAGCTGTTTTACCTTACCGCTTAACAGCAGGATGGCAATCATATTGGGAATGACCGCCAGTGCAAGCGTAATATCTACCAGGCCCCAGATTGCCTTGATTGCACCAACGGCTCCGAAGAATACGGCGATTACATAGATGTATTTCATGACCTTCGCACCTTTAAGGCCAAAGAGGAACTCAGCCTGTTTTTCACCGTACCAGGAGAGCACAATGATGGTGGAAATAACGAAGAAGATAAGTGAGATAGTCACAATCATTCCACCGGCCGGCCCTAGGAACTCTTCAAAACCAGCTGCCGAGAGACCGGATGCATTTTCTGCAGCACCCTTATCGGTCCATACGCCGGAGGCCAGCACTACATATGCGGTTGCGGTACATACAATGATGGTGTCGATGAGAATCCCTACCATAGCCCAAATACCCTGGCGAACAGGATGGTCTGTAGTAGCAGCGGCATGCGCTATCGGAGCGGTACCGACACCGGCTTCATTTGAATAAACACCACGGGCAAAACCCCAGCGGACAACCGTTGCGATTGCCGCTCCCCCGAAACCGCCGATTGGCGCGGCTGGAGTGAAGGCGTACTTAAAGATTAAGGAGAGAACGCTGGGCAATTGAGAAATGCTCAGGATAAGAATGAGCAGTGCACCACCGACATACAGCACGGCCATCACAGGTACTACTTTCTCAGCAAACTTACCGATTCTCTTGATTCCACCGATAATGACCAATGCCACAATTATCATAACGATAAGACCGGTTACCCATGGGGGAAGCCCAAAACTTACCTTGGCAGACTCAGCTACTGCATTACCCTGAATCATGACGCTCGGAATAACCTCGAGCATGAGGGCAATCGAGAACCACACGCCGAGCCATTTCATATTTAGCCCTTTGGTCATGTAGTACATCGGCCCGCCGACGTACTCGCCCTCTTCGTTGGTTTCACGGTAATGTACCGCCAATGCCGATTCGGTAAACTTCGAGGCCATTCCTAACAGAGCAATTACCCACATCCAGAACACCGCACCGGGTCCTCCAAACATGATAGCAGCAGGAACACCAACAATGTTGCCGGCTCCGACAGTACAAGCCAGAGCGGAAGTGAGGGACTGGAAGGGTGTGACCGTTCCTTCACCTTCGCTCTTCTTTCCGATACTGCCAAAGGTACTTTTCAGAATATATCCGACATAGCGGAACTGAAAAAAACCAAGACGAATAGTAAGAAAGATGCCGCCGAAACTCAACAAAATGATGAGCGGCGGTCCCCAGAGCCATCCAGACACTGCGTAGATGGCATTCAGAATACTTTCCATATTCTACCTCCAAAAAATATTGCCAGCCGGTACGGGGTTATTCCGAACCGGCCGTTTTGCTACATATCAATTATGAACCTAGTAGGCGAAGCGCCATTTTAATGTGCAGTTCGGTTCCAATCGGTAATACATCTTCGTCGATATTGAACTTCGGATGGTGATGGGGATAATCGGAACCGGCATCCGGATTATTGATCCCAACAAAGGCAAACGCGCCCTTCGCATCCTGCAGGTAATCGCAGAAATCCTCACCGGCCATCGTTTTGATATCGGCAGTCACCTTAGAAGCATCGCCGAGCACCTCGGCTGCCACTTCACGAACTACTTCAGTTACTTCTGTATCATTTGAAAGAAGGTTATTTCCAACTTTATATGAGAGGTCATAATCTACTCTG
Organism: uncultured Sediminispirochaeta sp.; assembly: GCA_964504785.1. Lineage (GTDB taxonomy): Bacteria > Spirochaetota > Spirochaetia > DSM-16054 > Sediminispirochaetaceae > DSBN01. Next base: position 22,876 of record CAZDFY010000051.1, read on the forward strand.
TGGGCATCACAGGTGTGCTTGATGATCCGCTCGAAACGCTCGAGGATTTCCTCTCCCCCCTCATAGAGAAAGCGTATAGACCCTTTCATCTCCACCTTCTCCGGTACAATTGTCATGTTGCTTCCGGCATGAAACTCGGTAAACATTACAACTGCAGGATTGAGGGCATTGATTTCTCTGGTCTGTACAGCCTGGACGGATTGAACAATGTTGGTGGCGGCAAAAATTGGATCTATAGATTCATGGGCAAAGCCCGCATGGCCGCCTTTTCCCTTGATAGTTAAATAGAAGTAATGACTCGCTGCCATCTGAGGACCGGGGACAATATCAATATTTCCCGAAGGAGTCTGCGACCACAGGTGTACGCCGAAGGCATTTTCAACCTTCGGATTCTCCATCACCCCTTCCTCGATCATTTTGTAGGCCCCGGCATCTTCTTCATTCGGCTGAAACACAAACTTTATCGTGCCTTTCAGCTGATCGCGCATTCCAGACAGAATTTTTGCGGCGACCAGCAGCATTGCCATATGCCCGTCATGTCCGCAGGCGTGCATTTTGCCCTCTTCTTCAGAACTAAAAGGCAGCCCGGTTTCCTCCTTTACCGGAAGCGCATCTATATCTGATCTTAACAAAATGGTTTTTCCTTCCTGAGCTCCCCGTAATAATGCAAGCACTCCAGTCCCACCCATCGGCTGCACTTCTACATCGAGCTGTTCAAGATACTCGATAATTTTTTTCTGAGTTTTCCACTCCTCGAAGCCGATTTCTGGATGACGATGGAAATCACGTCGCAATGAAATCAGCTCGTCCTTTAGTTCAGAGACCATTTTTTTTATATCCATATATCCTCCAGAGTTATTAATACATTATTATGTTTCATTATTTGAACGGTGGTTTATATACTGTTCATGACTATAGGGTAACATGGATAATTAATCTGTCAATGCTTTTTTCTATCAATCTATAAGCTGATCGATTCAAATCGAATGTATTTTTACTACTTTTTATAAAGTCTCGCTTTACGTATGAAAAAGCCGGGTATATAATTAAGTTAAGATTTAAGTAAACCCCCCACTGGCTCACAGTAGGAATGCACTTGTTTTGTCACGGCAGTCGCTGTTAAGTTATACGCAGCGAACCAGCGTAGAGGTAAAGTGACGATGTAATGAAGAGGGCATTCCTTCTTATCCTTTTCCTCATTCCCGTCATTG
>CAZDFY010000052.1:0-23147 GCA_964504785.1 uncultured Sediminispirochaeta sp.
AGGGGACATTGGAGTTGGATTTCCGGTATACGTACCTTTACACTTCCATAACAGATGTGAAGGGGAGATGTTATTTTGCCAATTCCCTGAGAACCAAAAATCCTCAATCCGCCGGGTTGAGTTCGCTCTCGTCTTCGGGATTGACCGGACGATGAGCCTCGATGAGGTCCGCCAGAGGGTCCTCGGCCTCAAGGAGTTCATGGATTCGGAGGAACCTCGGATCACGGTCCGCAATATCCTCAGTTTTGTGTGCACGCTGATACTCATACCAGTTTTTGAGATCTCCATAGAGCCGCGCAAATCGAACATGCCAGGTTTCTGCATCCTTCTGATGCCGGGCAATAAAATCCATGAGCTCCGCCCTATCTATATGGAGGAGACGATCTTCCGCCTCTTCGGCGGTATTATATACACCCGCCAGAAGGGTGTGCCAGATAGAGAAGTAGACTTCCTGGGAGACACTGTTGCAGCTTGAGCAGAACAGATCCTCCACAATCACTCCGGTGAGCATTGGCGAGCCGTTTACAATGTCTCCTATCCGATATTCCCTGAGGGCAGGAGAAAATGATTTTGTCTGGACCGAGTCGATCGTCGCACCGCAGGATCTGCAGATCTTTGGTTCATCAAAAATGACCGTATCAAATAATCCCATGTCCTCTCTCCTTCTGTATCTTTCTAGTACCATTATAAGAAGAGCAGCTGCACTGTGTCCACGGGGGCCCAGGAATTCTATTCAACCTTCATCAAGGGATCGAGGATGTCCCATTCTTCTTTTATTTTCTCCAATGCTTTCTTAGCTTCCTCCATATCTCCTTTTCCTATCGATTGTTCCAGCTGCTGTGTTATTGAAGTAAGCCGGTTACACTTAAAACTCAAGGCCATACTTTTGCATGACCTGTCGAAATTTTTCAATATCAATGGGTTTCGTAATTAAATCATCCATACCTGCACGGAGGCTTTTTTCCTTTTCTTCCTTCGTGGCTCCTGCGGTGAGCCCGATAATATGAATAGGAGTTAATTGATTTTTCTTTTCATGCTTCCGAATCTCCCTTGTAGCATCGTTCCCGTCAAGCTCGGGCATCTGTACATCCATAAACACAATGTCCGGCCTTTCCTTTCCCGTCAGCTCCACCGCCTCTTTACCGTTCACAGTTTCAATTATACTTGCGGAAGGAATGCCGGCAGTCACTATGGATTTGGCAAGCAGCATATTAATCGCATTGTCTTCGGCAATCAGTACTGTTATCGCCGTGTTTTCCTGAAATCGGGTCTTTGATTCCTTTCGTGCATCTTCTTTCAATGCCATCTCTTCCGAATCCTTGGAATACAGATCGAGAAGCTTCGTATAGAGCTCATTCTGTTTCACCGGCTTCGTAAGCCGCCAGCGGACCCCTAAATCTTTACATTGCTCCACCAGCTGAGCATCATCCGCAGAAGAATGGAGCAGTATGATTGGCTGTTTTTCCGATGAAAGTTCCAAATTATCCCGAATCCTCTTAATGGTTTCCAAGCCGTCAAGGTAGGGCATATGATAATCACAGATAATTACATCGAAGGGTTTGCTTCGTTCGATTATCTTTAAGGACTCAAATCCGTTTTCACAGCTTGTACATGCTATGTCCCAGGCGGCCATCATGTGCTCGAGAATTTCTCGATTATTTTCGTTATCGTCAATAATCAGACAGCGGTCAATATGTTCTATTTTTCCTATGATAAGTTTTTTACCGTATTCAGTTTCCGTTTCTATGTCAAAATAAAAGGTGGAGCCTTCTCCATGGGTACTATCGAGATTGAGTTTTGAACCCATTTTCCCGGCAATATTTTCTGAAATAATAAGCCCCAGTCCGGTACCGCCGAATTTTCGGGTAGTAGAGCTGTCCGCCTGGCTGAAAGCTTTAAACAGTTTCTCCTTTTGCTGATCTGTTATTCCAATTCCCGTATCTCGGACCGAAAAGTGAAAGGTTCCGGCGGTTTTCTTCTGTTGTTCAAATCCTACTTTTAGTTCTATCTCCCCGGCTTCGGTAAATTTCACCGCATTACCTAAAAGGTTCGCCAAAATCTGTTTCAATCGTACCGGGTCTACTACCGCGAATCGGGGCATATTCTGCTCAATATCTAAAAGAACTTCCAAATTTTTTTTTGCAGCTGCATATTTAATAATATCAATGCTCTGTTCGAGTAACTCGTACATGTCCGTTTTTATCAATTCCAATTCCAGCTTTCCCGCTTCAATTTTCGAAAAATCGAGGATGTCGTTGATGATTCCAAGGAGGGCCTGGGCGCTGGAGGTTACACTGTCGACATACTGCTCTTGGATCTGTGAAAGGGGAGTTTCCTGCAGGAGCTGGGAAAACCCTATTACCGCGTTTAAAGGGGTACGTATTTCATGACTCATATTGGCGAGAAACTCGGATTTCGCTTTATTGGCACTTACCGCCGCTTCTTTCGCTTTGACTAATTCGTCTTCCACCTCTTTCCGGTCTGTAATGTCCCGGGCAATGCCGATATAGGCAGTTACGTTACCTTCTTCATCTTTCATTGGGGAGGCGTTGGACATGTGCCAGCGCCATTCATTGTTTATATGTAAAACCCGGTACTCGATACCTTCTTGTTTTTCTCCTGTCTCCAAAACTCTTTCAAAGAAGTACGTACACCTGTTCAGATCGTCGGGATGAATAAAAAAATCGATTCTTCTTCCAAGCACTTCCGCCGGATCATGACCGAGGATATCTTTCCAATTCGGCGAAACATAGGTAAAAACGGCGTCCCTTGAAAGAGCATATACAATGTCGTTCGCGTTTTCGACAAAACTACGAAATTTATCCTCACTTGTTCGCAGGGCATCTTCCGTCTGTCTCTGTTCGGTAATGTCGTCAAATATTGTTAAAATATATTCTTGCGCGTTCACCGTGATAAAGCTTGCAAACATTTTCGCAGTTAGTGTGTAACCTTCTGAAGTGTGAAAGTCCATTACCAAACCGTCGACCCTTCCATGGGTGCGCAGTTCGTGAGTAAACTTCTCACGGTCAGTTGGAGAATAAAAATTCAATTCTGTGGTTGTCCGGCCAAGAATGTATTCCTTTGAAACATTCAGTTTTTTACAGAAGGTATCGTTGGCCTCGATAATTTTTCCGCTTTCCAATGCCGTCAGCGCCATAGGCTGAGGGGAATTATGAAAAATGGTTCTAAATTGGGCCTCCCCTTCCCGGAGCATTCTTTCCGATTCGATTTTCTCGGTGATGTCCGAATGAGAGCCTGCCATTCGGTAGGGTATCCCGTCTGATCCAAACAGGGCTTCTCCCCGGGCTCGTATCCAGCGATAACTCCCATCCTTGTGCCTCAGCCTGAATTCGGCGTCATACTTTTCGTGTTTTCCCTTAAGGTATTCATCCACATACTGGAGAACTCTTTCTTTGTCATCTTTATGAAGGAGTGTGAGAAACGTATCAAATGAATTTTCCAGTTCAGTATCCGTATATCCGAGCATCCCCTTCCATCTCTCCGAAAGATAGAGAGTATTGGTGTGCAGGTCCCAGTCCCAGATACCGTCATTGCTTCCTCTCACCGCCAGCTCGAACTGCTCTTTTCTCGAACGCAGTTTCTGTTCCCTTTCTTTCCTTTCGAAAAAGGTGCCAAGCATCTGTGAGAAAGTCTGTAAGAGGAGAATATCATCCTTACTCCATTCACGGCCTTCTAACACATCGTCAAAACCGATAAAACCGTACCACTCTCTTCGTACAAAGGTTGGAATAATGAGGATGGATTTTATTCCCTGGGCCTCCAGGATAGTACGTTCTTCTTCAGGAAAGTCTGCAATCTTGCCGTATAAGATTTCTCCTCCGGATAAATATTTCCTCCAGCGTTCGAAACCATCCTTGCTGTACACAACATGTTGTAGTGCTTCATTTCCAATCTGTGGTTCGATGTTGTCGGCACAGATTTCAAAGACTTGCCCCATGGATAAATAATTATTTTCATCGATGAAATTTTGAAAGATATAAATACGGGAGGCTTTTGAGCATGAGAGAATATGCCCCAGAGCCTTGGTTACCGCCCTATCACCGGTTGCATTCAGTTCGATAATCGCAGAAGACAAAGAACGTTCGTAAAGGAGTCTATGTTCAATGTCCTTCTCTGAGGGATTATCCATTTTATTCTAGTATTAAAAAAAACTTTCACTTTAGCAAGTATAACTACGAAATATTGCCTGAGGCGCAGAGAACAGTGTGGCCTCACCTCGCACGGTTCAAGGAGCGCTTCGTCCTCTACGGGGGCACGGCAATTCGATAATTTCTTATCTATACATGAAATCCAATTGCAGCTCGAGCAGAGCAGGGCCTCCATGGTCACTCCCATGAGCCTCGGTGATCCGTTTACAATAACTCTTGCCTCAGATACACGCTCACCGTTCCCCTATAATATTGAGCCTAAAAACTGCACTTCCATATGCCGGCAGGCTAAGCTCCAGGGCCCCGTCCTTCACCGGAAAAAAGGTACCCCGCCGGAACATATCCTCTGCAGCTGAACTGTCGGATTCAACTGGTATCGAAATTGTGGTCTGTTCGCCTAAAGAGTTGACGGCCACTACAATCAATTCTTCCTCCGTACCCCGTTCAAAGGCAATTACATGATGGTCCAGATACAAGCGACGGTAATTTCCCGCCTGCAGAGCCGTCGAGCGGCGGCGCACCGCCGCCAGTTCCGCAATAAAGTCGCTCAGCCCTGACGCCGAATTGTCCTCGCTTTTATCTGCTGTACCTGCTGTACCTACTGCCGGCTCGGCAGCACCACGGCGCCGCACAACCTCCCGCCACGAAGGCCGCAGGGCCCCATCAGAATGCTTATCCCGGCGCCCTTTTATGCCGAACTCGCTGCCATAGTAGACCGACGGAATCCCCGGAATGGTAAACAGCAGTGCATACAGTGGATACAAATGCCGCGAGTCCTTTAGTTTCGAGGCCACCCGGTCTACATCGTGATTATCCGCAAAGTTGTAGAGCACCGGCATGAAGTCATCCTCGGCCCCGGAATGCCCGCCACAGCCTTGTCCACCGCCCTTCAGTTCGAAGTTCCGCTCCAGTGAGTGGGCCAGCTCATAGTAGTTTCCGTCATTGTGGGCCGACCACAAGGCCTTGTAGGTCTCGTAGTTTGTCAAACTGTGCAGCCCCGTCGCGACGGCAAAACGGTCGTACTCGCCGTGGATTATCTCTCCCAGTAGGAAAAATTTTTCCCTCCAGACGACGTGGTCAGATTGGTCGACCTGGGCTGACTGGCCGCTTCCGGCTGTCCCAGCCCGCTGCTTGCTCTGGGCGGCCCGCACCCTCGGCCGATCTGCAGTCGCCGACCGCTGGTCCGCTCGACCGCACCCCCGGGCATCACGCTCCCTCGACCGCTCTGCGGTAAAACCCCGCAGCTCCCGCATAAAATCCGGCGGCAGGGCGTAGGCCACATCCAGCCGCAGTCCGTCGATGTCGAAATCATCGATCACCTGCGCCACCGCCCCAAACAGGTGCTCCCGCACTGCAGGATTCTCCAGATTAAGCTCCGGCAGCTCTTCGTGCCCCTCCCAGGCCCGGTAGATAAACCCGTCGCCGAAGCGGTTGTCAGTAGAAAAATCGACCCCCTTGAACCAGTTTCGATATGCCGAAGCCGCCCCCCGCTGCCGCAGGTCATAAAAGGCAAAGTGATCGCGGCCGGTGTGATTGAACACCCCGTCCAGGACTACCCGAAGCCCCTCTTTATGCAGCCGCCGCACTACACTCCGAAGGGTATCGTTGTTCCCCAGACGCCGATCCACGTGGTAATGGTCTACCGTATCATAACCATGGGAAGTCGATTCAAACAACGGACCCAGATACACCGCATTGCAGCCGAGATCCCGAATATGACCTGCTGCTTCGACGACCGTCTCCAGCCGCGGTTCGGCGGGCGACGAGAAATCGTTCCACTCCGGGGCCCCGCAAAAGCCGAGCGTATATATATGATAAAAAATGCTCTGCCGCCACCACTCCCGGCGGTCCGTTGCTGTGCTTATGGTGTTCATAATTTGTTCCTCCTCACGAATAAATCCCGTGGCTGAACTGGTGCACCACCCGGTAGGGCAGGTCCTCGGACGGATCTATCTTCCCGTCCAGAATCAGCCGCACATAGGTCAGCGCCGTACCGGTAAAAGACAATCCGTAGGCCTCCTCCCGCCCGCGCATATTCCCGTGGTCCTCGGCAGCATACCGGAACATATACATGAAATTGTCCGTAACCTCGTCCAGGAACGCCTCGGCCCGCCCGGCGGCCTCACTCTCCGCCGGGGCATTCCGCAAAAACAGAAACAACCGCATAAACACCGGCGACTGCACCGCATACCGGAAAAAGACCCGCGCACTCTCCTCCAGGCACCAGGTCAAATCCCCCCGGTAGGTCGACGGCCCGCGCAAATCCTCCAGCAGCGGCCCGGCATAACGCTCCAGCAGCGCATCCAGCACCCCGCGCTTGCTGCCGAAGTAGTAGTACAGAGTCGGCTTGGTCACCCCGCCGGCTTCGCACAACTCCTGCACCCCCACCGCATCGTAGCCGCGGGCCGCCCATAGCTCCAGCGCCCGCTCCAGAATCACGTTCCGTGTCTCCATTCCTTCATTATATACCGATCGGTATATAACATCAAGCCGGGAGCACCCCCCCCAGCGCTCGAATTCACCTGCCCGAACAACGAGCTTGCCGGAGGCAATGGCTGGAATGCATGCCCGAGCAATTAGCTTGACCGAGGCCAGGACCTGCCATCCCCCACATAGCATTAATTGACTCTAATATGTCTACTCTTTATAATTGCAGCACCTATGTACTTTTCGCGGAAAATCAGCAGCAGTCGAATGCCCCTCGGAATAAAGCTCACCCTCTTTTTTACGGTATTCGGGGTCTGTATTGCCTACATCACCTTTATTCTTTTTACCACCCGCGCAACCCATGATCTCATGAATCATTACCGCTCCGAGGTCACCGATTATTTCACCACCCATGACCGGCTCACTGTGGAGGTTCTCAAGAAAGGGACGTATGAAGAATTTGTCCGTGAGGTTCCGGTTCTGCGGGATGTAAGCGTGCTGCAGCAGTCCTTAGTGCAGGTAAGTCTGTTCGAGTATAGCCTTCAAGATAGTGAGTGGACACGTACGGCGGTACTGACAAAGGATCAAACGGGAGCTTTGCGCGACCGGCTGAAGACAAAAGAGGCACAGCGCTTTGAAAATAAACTTGTCCGCGCAGGGGAAACCGGTTTTGCCCGGGAGACAGGCATATTTTACGGACGGTCGGATTTATTCTCCTTTTTTATAAGAGTTGCCTCGGATACCTCCATACTCAAATTTACAATGAGCCGAAAAGGCTTCTCGGAGATACTGGGCAATCCGGTGCAAACTATCCTGCTCTTCACCCTTGCAATCACCCTGATTTCCCTCATTCTAAGTCAGCTGTTTGTACAAAAAATCATCAAGCCAATCAACTGGCTGGCACACACCGCAGCCCGGGCTGCTGAAGGTGACCGATCTGTAAAATTCACGCTTAAAGGCAGTGACAGTATCGCCCGTTTGAGCCGGGTACTGGACCATCTGATGCAGGAAAATACCACTCACATTGCCCGTATCCAAAAACAGTCGGACACCCTGGAAACTATGAACCACATCGACCGGGTCGTACTCTCCTCCGTCTCCAGGCGCGATCTGATGAAGCGGGTCACCAATTTTACTGCAGCCCTCTACCCTGAAAACGGAGTTGTACTCCTGCTGAGGCATTCACAAAAGAACTCCTTCCAAATCCTCACCCAACCCCTTCAGCAGCGTGGAGAAGAGCAGGAATATGAAGACAGTATCCTCCCCGATGAACACCTAGGGGCCGAAGTCGAAGCATATCTTCAGACCAGCTCCCTGAAGCAGAGGGAGTCGGCGGTCTTACCCGAAGAAATCACCACCTGCATCCCCGAAAGCACAGTATGGCTGCTTAACAATCCCATACATGTGAAGGACACCTTCTACGGCTCACTACTAGTCAGCTCCGATTTAACCGACGGATTTTCCGAAGAAGAAATCGATCTTGTGGCCAAATTGGCCGATCAGATAGGTGTGGCGCTGCAGAGCCTCCTGCAGGTTGAAGAGAAGGAAAATCTCCTCTACGGATCCCTCAAGGCACTCTCGGCCTCGATAGATGCGAAGTCGCGCTGGACCGCCGGACACTCTGAGCGGGTACACGAGGTTGCCGAAATAATCGGGCGGGCCATGCGTCTCTCCGCGGCCGAGCTCAACCAGCTCTCGATTGCCGCCCTGCTCCACGACATCGGAAAACTGGGCATCCCCGAGCAGGTCCTCGACAAACCGGGTGCCCTCACCGACGAAGAGTACGCCCTCATTAAAACCCACCCTGAAACCGGCGCGGAGATCTTCGGCCACATCCCCGACAATCCGGAAGTACTCGATGGAATCAGATACCACCACGAACAGTGGGCAGGGGGCGGCTACCCCGCAGGCTTGAAAGGCGAAGCTATCCCCATGATAGCCAGGATCCTCTGTATAGCCGATGTCTACGATGCACTATCCGCCGACCGCCCCTACCGCGCCGGTATGTCCTACAGCGAAATCCTCACCTTCTTCCAGGAAAAGCGAGCGGTGATGTTCGACCCCCGCCTCACCGACCTGTTTCTCGAACTCCTTCAAAGCGGACGGGTGGCGTAAAACCCGGGCAGCAGGCCGGCAAGTTCCACAGGTAAAATTTAATTGTTATGCTGATTTCTTTTCCTCAGTATTAATAGTCGCTACAGCGGCCTTTGATTTCATGCGCTGTTGAAGCTGGTCAAAGATAACTGCTGCAATAATAACAACGCCCTTAATGACATTCTGCCAAAACTCAGAAACTCCCATCATTACCAGGCCGTCTGCTAAAACCCCGATTACAAAGGCGCCGATGATAGTACCGCCTACTGTTCCTATGCCGCCGGAGAGGCTGGTCCCCCCAAGCACAACTGCAGCAATAGCAGATAGTTCGTAGGTTTCTCCAGTTGCCGGATGGGCGGCAACCAGCTGGGAGGCGATGATAATGCCGACCAGGGCTGAGCAGAATCCCGAAAATACATATACCAGGGTAGTAATTTTTTTAACCCCTATCCCGGATAACTCGGCGGCGTTCTTGTTTCCGCCTATGGCATACACATAGCGCCCGAGGGGAGTCTTTTTTGCAACATAGATAGAGAAAAGCAGAATAAGCAGAAGGATCCAAATAGACATCGGTATACCGAAGAGTTTTCCGGAACCGATAAATTCAAAACCCGTATTGTTGAACACCTTTTTTCCCTGGAGATTGGGAAAGGTTGATCCTCCGGAAAGAATATTGGCAAAGCCGCGGGCAATGTACATCATGCCAAGGGTACCAATGAAGGGTGCTACATTAAATCGGGTTATAACAATCCCGTTGATAAGCCCTATAAGCATACCAAATATAGCGGTAATGAGTACAATAATCCACACATTGAAATAAATGGTAAGACCGAACATCGGAAATACCAGACCCTTATGAATCAGACCTCCGGCTACCATTCCGCAGATACCCACTATAGATCCTACTGACAAATCGATTCCTCCGGTGAGAATAACAAAAGTCATTCCTATCCCCAGCAGTGCGGTGATAGCCACGTGCTTGGTAATGGTAACTAGGTTGATCGGCGACAAAAAATTGATTCCCTTGTCTGAGAGCAGCAGAGTAAAGGCAATAGTCAGAATAAACAGGGCAATGAAGGTTCTGGCCTGCATTAGAACCATTCCCAGGGATACGTTATTGTCTTTTACCAGTTTTAGCTGTATGTTTTTCTTTTTCATTATGCTCCTCGCTATTTCCTTGCTAAGTCCTTTTATTTGTAGTCAGATGACCGACCGCCGATGCTTTTACCAGGACCTCTTCGCTTGCATCCTTTTTTAGGAAGCTGCCGGTGAGTTGACCCTTTGACATCACTAATATGCGGTCTGAAATGGCACGCAGCTCCATTAACTCCGAGGTAACGAAGATAATGGAAAGGCCCTTCTGTACCAGTTTGTTCATAATTGAGAACACCTCACCCTTGGCCGCCACATCAATTCCGCGGGTTGGCTCATCCATCAGTAGTATTTTTGGCTGGGTCAGCAGGCTCTTGCCGATTACTACCTTTTGCTGATTCCCGCCGCTGAGACTGGAGACAAGTACCTCGGTTCCGGCGGTTTTAAGGGACATCTCCCTTATAAGCCGGTTTACTTCGCTTTCTTCGGTATTTCGGGTAAGATGGATCCCCTTGCGAGCAAGCCGAAAAAGACTGGCGAGGGTCATATTGTGCAAAACGCTCATGGTTTTTACCAAGCCCTCGCGTTGGCGGTCCTCCGGAATCAAAGCAAAACCGTCGCGGATACGCCCGCCTATCGTAGAACTCTTTACTTTTCTTCCACCTATGAAAACCTCACCATACGCCTCGGGATGCACTCCCATTAGAGTTTCCAGTAGTTCAGATCTACCTGCCCCCATAAGACCGTAAATACCCAGTATCTCCCCCTGCCGCAGGGTAAACGATACATCCTTCACCGCGTACGCACCGCTCTCATGGGGCAGTGTTATCTGCCTGCACTCCATCAACACATCTCCAATGGGATGATCCTCATCGTAGAAAATCTCTTTTTCATCACCGCCAACCATCTGCCGAACGATCCACTCCAGGCTGATAGATTGAATATTATCTTCAGCCACCTTTTTTCCATCACGAAGAATGGTAATATAGTCGCCGATCTGCAGCAGCTCTTCGAGGCGGTGTGAAATGTAGATGATTGAAACCCCATGGCTCTTCAGCTCGTCAATTATACTGAAGAGAATTTCTACTTCAGCTGTAGAAAGGGCCGAGGTGGGCTCGTCCATAATTAAAATTTCTGTTTCCTGTGAAAGAGCCTTTGCAATTTCCACAATCTGCTGCTGACCGATACGCAAAGAACTGACCAGTGCCTGAGGATCAATTGTTTGGTGTAGTTTTTCCATCAAACCCCGTGAGTAATCGTCCTGATAGGATCGATCAATCTTATAGGCCCTATCGGTTTTCTCTCGGGTAATAAATATGTTTTCACTGACGTTTAGATTTGGAAAGAGGTTCATCTCCTGATAAATAATACCTATTCCATGTTCCGCCGCCTGGGTAGGAGATGTAATATGAATTTCTTTATCGGCAAGGAAAATCTTTCCGGCACTTGGATACTCGACACCGGCAATTATCTTCATTAGGGTTGATTTACCTGCCCCATTTTCCCCCACAAGCACATTCACCTTGCCCTTATATATTTTGAAATCGACATTGTTCAGAGCCAGGGTTCCTGGGTATTGTTTGTAAATCCCTTCAGCTCGGAGGACTACCTCATCTGCCCCATCTGTATGTGTCATCGGCATTGTTAATCCTCCACCTTCAGATCAACTGGTGTAATGAGTATCCCCTTACCCTCAAGCCACTGAAAAGCACCTAAGTACTGAATTACCGTTCCAACCAGTTCTTCCCGCTCAAGGGATGAGAGAACATTGGCCTTTATATGGTTGTTCATTTCACGGGAAATATTTGCAAACTCCAGTTGATTGGTAAAATCTTCAAAACGTATAAAATCCATCGAATCTCTTACAGCTGTACCCTTTAATACGGGTCCGATTTGAATTTCAACCGGCTTGCCGTCGGGACCACTCCTATCGATTGAGACGGTAGATGCAGCTGACTTCACATTAGCCTGGGTGATGGGTGCTCTTCCCCTGACCATGAAATTGTAGGGCGCGGTTACTTCAATTCTGTATCCGTACTTCTCAATTGCAGAGGCTGGATTGGAATTAAGAGTATCAAACAGCACCTCAGCTTCAACTGCCTCTTCTTCGATTCGCGGCAGCACCGCTTTTTCCCATACAGACTCTACATAGAGCTTTGCATCGAATTCACCGTTGTCAAAATATATCGAAAGTCCATCCTCCTCCGGCTCCGACTGTTCGTCATGCCTTACAACAGTGCAGCTGCCAACCGCCAAAAGGCAGGCGATCACAAGAAAAGCGTGAATAGTATAGGTTACTTTGTGAAACATAGTTGATCTCCTGTATGCAATAAAAGGCAGGAGGAGAAATAATCCCCTCCAGCCTTTGTGTACAATAATTCACATAGATTATTCGCTGAGTACAAAGTTATCCAGTTTGTCGGCATTAGTCTTATCAATGAGTACACAGTCGGTAAGCTGCTTTTCCGGAGCACCTGTAGAACCGGTTTTGATGAATTTGTCCGCCTGTTGTACCGCCAAACGGGCATTGTAGGCACAGGTTTGCAGCACGGTGGCTTTGATATCATCGGCGAGGATGGAATCACGTACATCGTTTGATCCGTCGAATCCTACTACTATTACATCTCCCATTCCGGCAGAATTAAGGGCGGCCATTGCACCCATAGCCATGGTATCGTTTCCACAGATCACACCTTTGATATCCGGATTAGCCTGAATGATAGATTCCATCTTTGAGTAGGCTTCGGTCTGGCTCCAGTTGGCACTCTGTCGGGCTACCATTTCCAGGTCCGTATACTGATCAATTACCTCGTGATATCCCTTTGAACGGATACCGGCATTGGTATCGGACTCTTTTCCCACCAGCTCGACATAATTACCCGACTCCCCCATGAGTTCAACAAACTTCTCACCGCCGATTACAGCGCCCTGATAGTTGTTGGACACAATTTGGCTTACCGCAATACCGCTCTCATTTATTTCACGGTCAATTAAAAAGGTGGGTATTCCCGCCTCTTTTGCGCGCTTGATCGGCCCAATTGAAGCATCGGCTCCGGCGTTATCACAGATAATAGCGACAGCACCGGCGGCAATTGCATTTCCGAACTGCTGGTCCTGCAGGTTGGCATCATCATCATGACTCAGTACGCGGGTCTGGTAACCGAGCTTTTTTGCTTCATCTTCAGCGGCAACGGCTTCGGTTTTAAAGAAGGGGTTGTCATGGGAAGGCGTAATAATGTAGATAAGATTACTCTCTTTTTCTCCCTGCGATTCGGCATCCTGCTGACCTCCGGCCCATGCACCAACAAAAACAAACGAAAACAAAACTAAAAGAAACATTGTCTTTTTCACCTTTTTCCCTCCTAAGGCATTTTTATTTGTATCTACCTTTCTTATTACCACGGTATTTTTCGTTTGTCAAATTTATTTTACTATTATTTTCTTTATTCAGGCATATTTTTTGTTATTTCAAGTATATTCGAAAATTTTCCGTAAATTAAAAAAAGTTAAAATTGACATATTTTTTTGTTAATGCTATCTTTAATCTATACTCAGGTGTTACTCTAGGGAGGATACATGAAAAACAGCCATCTACTCTCACCGAATCAAATAAAAGAGAAGGCCCGCAGAATCCGCAAAAAAATAATAGAGATGAACTCCCATGCCGGTGCCGGGCATACCGGGGCCGATCTCTCCGAAACGGATATTCTTGCGGTTCTCTATTTTCACATATTAGGCGTACACCCCGCCCGCATTGGCGATCCAGATCGGGACCGCTTTATATTGAGCAAGGGACACGGAGTAGGGGGGCTTTACTGTACCCTGGCCGAAGCCGGTTTTTTCGATGAGCCCTGGCTGCAGACCTATTTACAGGCCGGTTCCCACCTGCCGGGACACCCGGTACGACAAAAAACTCCCGGTGTCGAATTCAATACCGGGGCTTTAGGTCACGGCCTTCCGGTTGCCTTCGGCCTGGCCCTTTCTGCTAAAAAGCAAAAGCTGCCCTGGAAAACCTATGTTCTGCTGGGCGACGGCGAGCTGGGGGAGGGCTCCAACTGGGAGGCGGCAATGGCCGCTGCACATTATAAGCTGGACAATCTAACTGTTATTCTTGACCGCAATACACTGCAGCTTGCCGACAGGACCGAAATCATCATGCAGCTGGAACCTCTACAAAAAAAATGGGAAGCCTTCGGTTTTGAAGTACACTGCGTCGACGGGAACAACCCTGAAGACCTTCTGAACATTTTTAACACTGTACAGGGAGATAACGGACAGCCGAAACTGATCCTGGCACGTACGACAAAGGGCAAGGGAATTTCATTTATCGAGGATAAAGCAGCCTGGCATCATCGTATACCCGTCGGGGATGAAGTATTTGCAGCAATTAAGGAGCTTGAATAAGATGAAAAAGGGAATGCGCGAGACAATGGTCGATGTTTTAATAGAGGAGGCCCAAGCCGGAACCAATCTAGTGGTCCTGGTCAGCGACTCTACCTCTACTTCAAAAATCAAACCCTTTCAGGAACAGTTTCCAGAAAAACTAGTAAATCTGGGCATTGCCGAACAAAATATGGTAGGGGCCGCCGCCGGAATGGCCCTGGGGGGAATGATTCCGATAACCGCCAATGCAGCCCCCTTCCTGCTCGGCCGTT
Source organism: uncultured Sediminispirochaeta sp. (assembly GCA_964504785.1). Classification (GTDB taxonomy): domain Bacteria; phylum Spirochaetota; class Spirochaetia; order DSM-16054; family Sediminispirochaetaceae; genus DSBN01. Next base: position 14,438 of record CAZDFY010000052.1, read on the forward strand.
CGAATGAGCAAGTGAAAAACGATATCTGCTATTCCGAAACAAACGTCAAGCTGGTAGGCCTGAATCCGGGCTTTGCCTATGGAGCCCTGGGGCCGACCCACCACTCAATCGACGACATCTCAATCATGCGGGGCTTCGGCTCCATTTCAATTTTTGCGCCCCAAGATCCACAAGAAACCACCCACTTATTCCAATACATGCTGCATAATGAGGGGCCGATGTATGTACGGCTGGATTCTATATCCGCCGAAAGTCTTGCGGCCACAAGAGAGGGCTTTTTCCCTGGAAAACTGACCCTCCACCGGCAGGGAGAACAGCTTGTTATTATGGCTCTGGGTACATCGATCCATCCTTGCCTTGCAGCCGCCGAAACACTACAAGATGCGGGCATACACACCTCGGTAGTCGGGGTGTCCTCAATTCGACCAATGGATTACGATCAACTTGAACAGATATTGAGGGCCCATAAAACCGTACTGACCGTAGAAGAGCACTCGGTGCACGGCGGGCTCGGCAGCCTGGTGGCGGAGGTAATTGCGGAGAAGCAGTTGGGGACCCGCCTAAAGCGGTCCGGAATAGATGAAGGGAGCTTTGCCCCTGCCGACCCGGCCGATGCAATCCGAAAGCGCTACCGGCTGGATGCGGAGGGTATAGTCGGAACCGTCAAAGAGCTCGCCGGAGGGGAAAAGAGATAATGGCTACAGTAATTCTTTCAATCGACCAGGGTACCAGTGGCTCAAAGGCGGTACTCTTCAGTCCCCAGGGTAAAGTTCACGCAAAGGCCACCGCCGCCCTGGCCTCCACATACCCGGTCTCGGGCTATGTGGAACAAGACCCGGAGGAGATTTATGCAACGGTCCTGCAGGCGACGGGCGATGCAGTAGCCGCCTATGAGGCGCAGGGTGGCCGGCGGGAGGACATCGCCTGTTGCGGAATATCAAACCAGAGGGAAACCTTCCTGCTGTGGGATACAGAGGGCCGGCCCCTGCGCCCTGCGGTAGTGTGGCAGTGTAAACGCTCGGTCCCGGTATGTGAACGGCTGCAGAGGGAGGGAGTAGCGGCGGAACTGAAACAGCGTACAGGCCTGATGGTCGACCCCTATTTTTCCGGCACAAAGCTTACATGGATTATTGAAAACGAACCCGAAACCGCGGCAGCTATCCGCCGGGGAGAAGTACTGTTCGGCACGGTCGACACATGGCTGCTGTACCGCCTTACCGGAGGCGCCGCCTATGCCGGCGATTATACCAATGCATCCCGTACTCTGTTCATGAACTTAGACACCCTTGAATGGGATACCCCCATGCTGAAGATGCTCTCGGCCGAAGGGCTCCGCCTTCCGGAGCTGCACACCTCATCCGCCCGGTTTGGCGAAAGCAGCTTTCAGGGCACCTTTGAACGCCCAATCCCTATAACTGCAATGATAGGCGATTCCCACGCGGCGGCCTTCGGCGAGCGCTGTATCAGCAAGGGCACCGCAAAAGCCACCCTGGGAACCGGTTCGTCTATCCTCATGAACACCGGTAGTCAGCGGCCGGTGTCGGAACACGGAATGGTAGAAACAGTCTGTTGGAGTGCCGGAGAACGGGTAGATTACGCCCTTGAAGGAATTATAGTCTCCTGCGGTTCCACCATTACCTGGCTGCGAGATCAGATGGGCCTGTTCCAGGAGAGTCACGAATCCGATGCCCTGGCCGAAAGCGTCCCCGATAACGGGGGAGTCTGCCTAATCCCCGCCTTTGCAGGTTTGGGGGCACCCTACTGGAAAATGGACCAAACCGCCCTTATCTCCGGTTTGACCTTTGCCGCCGGCAAAGCCCATGTAGTGCGAGCCGGCCTGGAGTCCATCGGATACCAGATAAAGGACGTGGTCGATGCAATGGAACTTGACAGTGGGATTGCACTCTCCCGGCTGCAGGTAGATGGAGGCCTTACTAAAAGCAGCTTTGTGATGCCTCGCCTGGCCGATTTGCTGGAGGTTCCGGTGGCCGCCATCGAGTTGACCGAAGCCTCAGCCCTTGGAGCGGCCCTGCTGGCGGGGCTCGGTGCGGGAATTTATTCCGGTATTGATGAAATTGCTGCAATACCCTACACTTCTATTGACTATACACCACAAAAACAGACCGAAGTGCAGGAAGCGTATCAAATGTGGAAAAAAACGGTAAGAACGCTGTAAGCCCGATGCTAGCAGAACAGCGCCGCCAAAAAATAATTGAACTCATCCGGGAAAACGGCAATGCCCGCGTCAGTTACTTGAGCGAGACCTTTGGGGTAACCGAGCCGACCATCCGTCAGGACCTGATGAAACTGGAAAGTGACGGCGAAATAGTCCGCGACCACGGCGGGGCCTTTCTGAAGGATTTCTCCAAAGGGGTGCGAGAGCTTTCCCTGCACCATCTTGACAACATGGACAAAAAAATCCCCATCGGCCGCAAGGCCGCGGAGTTTGTCGAAGACGGCGATTCAATTATTCTTGACTCGGGGTCCACCATTACCGAAGCGGCCAAACACCTGGTATCCCGAAAAAACCTCAAAGTTATTACCAACAGCCTCAATATCACTCTCCTGCTTGGCCAAGAACCGAGCCACGAAATACACATGACCGGCGGCGAGTTCAAAGCCCCGACCCTCTCGCTTACCGGAGAAAAGGCCGCCCAGTTCATCTCCGACACCTATGTCGACAAACTGTTTTTGGCTACCGCCGGGGTGGCCTTCAAAGCCGGCCTGATGTATCCGGGATTCAACGACATCCCAGTAAAACGGGCTATGATTGAAGCCGCCCACACAGTCTACCTGCTGGCCGACTCCAGTAAAATCGGCAAAACCTCCTTCGCCGTCCTGGGCGGACTGGAGTGCATCGATTACCTCATCACCGACTCCGCCATTTCCGAGGAAGACCTGCAGCGCTTCAAGGACCTGGGTATCGAAGTGATAGTGGCCTCAATGTGAGACCCGCTTTTGCAGAATAGCTACTGCAGGCAATTCAACCAGTCTGTCCTTCGGGTTCTAATACCCCACATACTTCGCTACTATCTCGTGGATTTGATTTTCCTGAATTGGTTTATATATAATATCACAGATTATGTTACCGCTCAGTGATGCATTAATCTCTTGATTTTCAACATACCCGGTAATTATAACTTTTGGAACTTCTCCTCCGGGCACCTTACGGTCAACTAACTCATTGAAAAACTCAGTACCCTTCTTTTCAGGCATTTTTTGATCGCAGAAAATGATATCCGGTTTTTCCGTTTCTATTAATTCTATCGATTCGTCAATGTTCAATGAGGTAAATACTTTATACCGATCATTGAATAAAACTTCAAAGTTGAGGATATTGATCGCCTCATCATCTATGTAGAGAATTTTTATCTGCCCCTTGCTATCCATGCTGCTGCCCTTTTACCGGAAGATATATGGAGAACTTCGGCCCCGCCTCAGTATTGGCAGTATGAATTTCGCCCAGATGATTCTGAACAATATTAAATGAAATTGAAAGCCCAAGACCGGTACCCTCACCCGGATCCTTTGTAGTAAAGAAGGGATCAAAGATTTTTTCAAGTATTTCCGGCGGAATAGCCCGTCCTGAGTCGCAAATATCAACCCGTACATAGGCCGCACCACGAAGCTGATCCTGTTGTGTAGTAATACTGATACGTTTCTCTCCATCTCTCTTTTGTTTCAGCGAATCGATGCTGTTTTTGATGATATTTACCATTACCTGGTTGATCTTACCAGAATTACCGAAAATAGGCGGAACAGTACCGAAATCGGTTTCTATGAGAATAGTATGTTTATATTCATTATGCAGCAGTTTCAGGGCCAAATGAATACACTCATGAATGTCAAACTGACTATACTCTTCTTCATCCCCTCTGGCGTATTGGCGCAATTGACTCACAATTTCGGAAGTCCGTACAGCGCCGATTTTGATATTCTCGAACAACTCCTCAACGAGCGGGTCCTCCTCGCGTGTATTGAGTACCTTTTCCATTGCGGCAATACCGGTTGTAATATAATTAAGGGGGTTGTTTACCTCGTGGGCAATACCAGAGACTAAAGTTCCAAGGGAGGCCATTTTCTCTTTTTCTATCAAGTGTTTCTGGGTAAGGCGAAGTTCTTCCAGGGAATCCTCAAGCTGCGTTGTTCTTTCAGCGACCTTTTGCTCGAGGGTTTCGTTCAGGTCCTGCAGGGCCTTTTCCGCTTTTGTTTTTTCGGTAATTTCCTTTTTTAAGTCTCCCGTCAGCTGACTGATATTTCCGGCCATTGAGTTGTATGCAGTTGCCAGGCTTCGGAACTCCACATTGCTGCCGTAGATAGAAACCGGCTCCAACCGACCGCGGGTAGAACCCTCCATCGCCTGTACCAAAAGGGTTAAGTCCCGGGTGTACATACGTGCGATATAGACACTCAGCAAAGTTCCGGCACACAGGCTGATAAGGGCAACTAGGATCCCCCATTGTATGATTTTGTTTACATTTTCATACAATCGTGCCGTCGAAACCTCCGAGATAACCCCCCAGGAGTTAATAGTCTTATCTGTAATATAGAGTTTTCCATCGATTTCTAAACGTCGGCTCCCTCCACCTTCCTCAACCCTCCGAAAATAGGGAAATCTGGTTCCCTCCATCCCAGGATTTGAGCTGAATAGTATTCTTCCCTGTTCATCACAAATATGAACGCCGCCCCCCGTTATTGATAAGCCGCTGATCTGATCACGGAACACCCCGGTCTTGATTGCAAGATTTAGAATGCCTAAAACTTCCCCGGAGTCAGGGTCCCGTATACCACGCATATAGTACAAATGATTAGAGTCTATTTCATCATTCACAAGCCAGACTGCCCCGCTGGGATTGCTGTAAACCCGGTTGACCACAGGCAAGTTTTCATACTCGGAAGATCTAAAAATCCCAGGAAGAATCACACCGCTGGTAGAAGTGATCGTGGTGCCCTGTTTTGAGATGTAGACTATCAGGTCCAGACTCTCGCTGCTCATAATCAGTGAAAACATCAAGTCCTTCAGATACACCACAGTCTCATAACTGCCGGGATCAATGCCAAAGTCTTTGTTTTGCAGTCCCGCCATAACCAAACGATTCGACAAGAGGTGCTGATAGTACTGATCAATGGTCTCGATGGTGTTATTGATATTAACTATGGTTTGATTCACCGTGCCCGAGTAATACGCCTCTGTTTGTTCGCGTACCAGTTGATTAGTCCGGTTTATTAATAAATAAGTAGTGCTAAAAATAGAAAAGAGAATCAATACAAAAAAAGTAACCAGCAGTTGATTCCGCATTCGAAGTAGGGATAAACCTCTCATAGTTACTCTTTCATCATTCCGATTGTTCAGTATTCTGCTTCGTATATGATTCACAGAGCTGTTGCGCAGTCTCTTGTGACGTTAATTCACCCAAACCAAACCGGCGAAAAACCTCTTGTGTTTCATTTTGAAATTCCGACCAGCCGGTGAAATATGCCGGTACCCGGCCGTAGCGTATCCCCTCGAACCATACATCGATCTCCTCCTCTGAAAGCCCGGGAAAACGATTTCTGTATATTTCGTAGGCCGAAGTTTTTAACACCGGAATTCCCTTCATAATCCCGCTCTTCTGCTGCTCCTCCTCCAGGAAAAACTGCAGCACCGTAAAGGCCTCCCTGCCGTGATCGCTCGCAGCCGGGACCGCCCAGCAGTCCACATACATGCCGGTAACAGGCACTTCTCCTATCGGCATAGGCACTATTCCCCACTCAAAACCGGCGGAGTCTCTAAACGCTTCCATCCACCAATTGCCGTCAACCGTCATTCCCAGCTCACCATTTATAAAATATTGATAAGGCTGAACTGTAAGCAGCTCCATGATGGATGGACTCACCCCGTCTTCAAACATCAATCCCTGAATATAGTCGAGGGTATTCACAATGCGGACATCTTCGGCATCACAGGGAGCACCTTGCACACTTAAAAAATCCGCCCCCGACGACATTAGAAAGGGTAGTATCCACCCGATGGTGAAGGAAGTCGTCATGCCGTAGACCTGCTCATCCTCTGTACTCAAGGCCCGGATTGTACGTGCAGCCTCGGCAAACTCTTCCCATGTCCAGGTATCATTCCAGTTTGGGGAAGGTATCTCCACCCCGGCTTCCTGAAACAAATCCTTATTTATAAAAACCCCCATCAAAAGGGCACCGGAGGGTATCCCGTATAAAGCCCCCTCTTTTAACAAACCCTCAAACTGATTCTGAAAGTACAGGTCAAAATCAAACCCCGATTCTCGGGCAAAGGGCATGAGGTCCATTAGCAGCCCCTCTTCTATCATGGAGTTCCGATAAATGACAGAGATATCAACAATATCCGGAGATTTTCCGCTCAATAAATACGAACGCATCGTCTGTTCGTAGTCAGTCCAATCTTCTCCAAATACGTTCTTTATTTCAACTTTAATATGTTCATGGCTTTTATTGAATCGACCGATAACTGTCTCATAGTTCTTCATCATCCCTTCATTGGCAAAGACCATCATTTCTAAAACAACCGGCTCTCTCGTCTGCGCCTGGTCTGCTGTTGCCGGCCCATCCTCCCCCTGCTCATTCTGCGTACAGCTCATGATCCCAAGCAGCAGAATACCGATCACCAACAGCGCACACCGTTTCATACTTTACTCCAACTAAATGAAAGGGATAATATATTTCATTTTTCGGCAATAAATTGGATTTGTCAAACCATAAAAAAATTGACTATTTCGCTATCTTTTTAGAATCACCTTTAGGCGTATCTTCAAGTACTGCACAGAAACAGCCGGGTAGTTTCCATCATGTTTGAACGGGACTCCCAGACCGTAGAGCTGTTCGACATCGGCCGCGGAGAACTGCGGTACGACTTTAGTCCAATCATCCAAACCCTGAAAATATCGACACCCCATTTTCACCATAAAGATCGGTTTCCAACTAATGAAACCTACAGCTTGGTTCGAGATTTTTACCACCAGCTCAAAGCAACCAGTACAAACCGTTATCACCTATCCGAGCGCATTCAATTTTGAAGCCAGAAAAAAAAGCGTGTTACGGCACTCTACCCGCTGGTTCACCTCATCGGCAAAAAACGTGAGCTGCCGATGAGCATTGATCAAATGATCGATAATAACAAGCGCATCCTTGGTACTGAACAACCTGCAGACAAGGTGTACATCTAATAGAGAGTATCCCCTAATGATGATGTTGGAAAAAGCGTGATGCCCAATGCGGGCTGCTTTGAGATCTTTCGCCATGTGTAACAAGTAGTGTATAATTGCAATGGAATAACCTGCGGAAGCTCATACTTAAATCGCTGTTCCAAAAAGGAGTGTGAGTGGTGGATAAGTATGCCAAAGATACCCACCCTAACGAACCTTCTGGTCCTACCGGAGGACTGAGACGCAGCGTCATGGTAGAACAGCTCATCCCATAGCTCTTGGCAGGCGATGTATCCATTCAGTATCAAACCCGCCGCGACCTGCTGGACGAGCATCGCCCAGAACTACGGGCCAGAATAGCCGCTGAGGGCTGGGGGGCCCGCTATCTCGCCTGCTGCAAACGGGACGGCAGCTGGCCGCTGCAGGCCGCCCATCCCGGCCAGGTCCACTTCGAAATGGAGCCTACCGGTCAGCCGAGCCGCTGGAACACCCTCCTGGCCCTGCGGGTGCTGCGTTTTTATGGGATATCGTGAAGAAGGAACTGGTATAACCACATGCTGAAACAGTACAAACCGGACGAGTCGCAAGATTTCCTCACCACACTATCAAAAGTCAAGCTTTCTCCTCCACAGCAGCAGTTCTCTGCGGCATTTACCGGCGGTATTACCGGATGCGGGTATGTAAACGGTACAAGCGCTGCAGTAGTGGTAAGCGATTCCGTAGAGCTCTGCGGCGACTTCGATGCCGAGATCTACACCGAATTAAGAAAGAGCGACGAACTGCACCTCATGGCCCCGCCTCCGGATTGGCTGCCGGCAATCGAGAAGGACGACGCCTTTACAGCGAACGCCTACACCCGCACCGCTTTTGAAGCGATGTCCCCCGCAAAGGCGCAGGAACTGGGAGAAACCTTTGAGCCTGACGATCGGTTCGAGGTAGTGTCGATAGATTCAGAGATAGTAACACAGCTCCTTTCGGAGGAATGGTCGGCCGATCTGGTTCGGAACACAATGGCCCCGCCGAACAATATGTTAGGGGGCTTCGGCTTCGTTACCAAAATCGATGGAAATATCGCCGGCGGAGTGGGCTGTTATACAATGTACCCGAATGGAATTGAAGTCGAGATCGACACACACCGCGCTTACCGCCGCCGGGGAATCGCCACCCGGCTGGCTGGGCGGATGATTCTCGAGTGCGGCCGGCGCGGCCTCGAATGCCACTGGGACGCGATGAACCGTGAGTCCGCCGCCCTGGCAACGAAGCTCGGTTTTTCTCCGGCCGGCACCTATCCCGCCATCCAGCTTCTAAAGAAAAGGTAGGTATCTGAACATCATGCAAACCACAGTCAAATTACCACCGCCCCAGAAGGATCTCGATTTCCCCCTGATGAAGGCACTGGAAGCCCGCCGGTCAAAGCGCAAATGGAAGTCCAACCCGCTCTCTGAGCAACAGCTGTCGAATCTACTGTGGGCGGCCTGCGGAATTACCCTGCCCGCCACCCCGCGCAGTAAGAGCCGCAGAACCGCTCCTTCGGCTAC
>CAZDFY010000053.1:0-9562 GCA_964504785.1 uncultured Sediminispirochaeta sp.
TGTTCCATCTTTCTTCTTAGTCCAGATAAATTGAGTCCATTGGAGAAAGTATTTCAACGGGAACATCGGTTTTTTTAGAAAACTTCACTGCGTCCTTACGGTGTCCCACCACAACTCCCCAATGATAGGGAATTACTTTACGGGGTTTAAAGACCGATAGCGCAGCGGCGGCTTCTTCAGCGCTGAAGGTGTAAGTTCCACCTACAGGCAGCAGTGCCACATCAATATTTTCAAGGGACTCCATCTCTTTTACCGCATCCGTATCACCGGCATAATAGATCCGCTTGCCGTCTATTTCAATAACAAAACCGAGCCACTCGTTCTCTTTTGGATGAAACTCCTTTTCAACATTATAGGCGGCAACACCCTCCACCTTCAATGTAGTAGAGGAATATTCACCCCCTGGAGTTAGTACCTCTCCATACCCAAGATCTTCCACCACATCCCGGCTTCCAACTATCCGCCCCTTCTCTTTAGACACAGCACGGATGTCCTCCGGAGACAGATGGTCGTAATGACTATGACTGATCAACACCAGATCACCATCGTGGGGCTCTCCGTCTATTTTCCACGGATCAATATACACTGTAGAAGAACCACTTATAAGAAAACTCGCATGTCCAAGCCAAGAAAGTATTACCGGCATATTTCGCTCCTTTTTTAATATACCATACCACATATTTGCGGGTTTTCCTATTGCAAATTATTTGCTATTTTACACTTACAGAAAAAAGCAAGGAGAAAAACTAATGATTGAAGGGTATACGCCTAAATTGGATCTAATTGATACGGAAAAAGCGATTAAATTAGTCAAGGATACATTTGAACACAAACTTGCAGAGCACCTCAGCCTGCAAAGGGTCAGCGCCCCGCGTTTTATAGAAGTAGGCAACGGACTGCAGGATGATCTCGCGGGAACTCAGGTGCCGGTGGGCTTTCATGTGAAACACCGCCCCAACCGCCTGGAAATTGTTCACTCCCTGGCAAAATGGAAGCGAATGGCCCTGCAGCGCTACAAATTCAACCCTGATACCGGCCTTTACACCGATATGGATGCCATTCGTAAAGACGAGGACGTGAGTGAGATCCACAGCGTGTATGTAGACCAGTGGGACTGGGAAAAAACAATTACCGCCGATCATCGTACTCTTGAATATCTGAAGTTTACTGTTCGTGAGATTTATCGTGCCCTCACTGAAACTGAAGAAGCAGTGAGCAGGGAGTTTTCCGTACTGCAGCCCCGGCTGCCGAAGGAAATAAGTTTTGTACATACCCAGGAACTTGAAGACCGCTGGCCCGACCTCACCCCGAAAGAGAGGGAGCACAAGGCGGCCCACGAATACGGTGCCTATTTTCTCGTTGGTATCGGCGGGGAACTCCGCTCCGGCGACCGACATGATGCCCGTGCCGCCGACTATGACGACTGGATTACTATCAACGAAGAAGGGACTATGGGCTTGAATGGAGATATTATTGTCCTTGACCCCACCCGGGGAAAGGCACTTGAACTCTCCTCGATGGGAATCCGTGTATCCCCGGAATCCCTGCAGGCACAGCTGAAGGAGATGGGTATGGAAGAACGGTCCCGACTCGAGTTTCAGGCGGGGGTCATTGACGGCAGCATCCCCCTTTCAATAGGAGGAGGTATCGGCCAATCCCGTCTGTGTATGCTTCTGCTGCAGAAAGCGCACATTGGAGAGGTGCAGGTAAGTGTCTGGCCTGATGATATGATTGAAGAGTACCGTAAAGCGGGAGTAGAGTTTCTGTAGTTTTAATCTGCGGAGCGTGAGCCCTTCTGTGGACGCCCGCCACCGCCGGGTACTTGGTTTTTAGAGGGGCTTCGGTCAAGTTGTTCAAGCCCCGATTTAAGTTCATCCATAAATTCTTCAAACAGCGGAGCCATCCGCTGTTTTGCTTTTCCCTGAAAGCGGTCGTAGGTTTCAACAAAAAACTTTCCCTCGGGGGTAAGTGAAGCTCCTTCCCGACGGTCTCCGCCTTTTTTTCTATCAACAACCTTAAAGTTCAAATGCCTCTCAAGTTCAGTGAGCATTCGGTGGGCTTTGACATAAGAGAGGTCCATATGGGCTGCTGCTTTGCGTATTGAACCAAAAGAATCGGTGTGCTGCAATAACCACAACACACCGATTCCCATAAACTGGGTACCCTCGGAATCGGTCAGATAAAGCTTTGTCTTAAGTGTGATGTCTAAGCTTTTTTCTTCTTCCTGGAGGCCCATGCTTTTTCGTATATTCCTCTGCAAATCAGCGAACTACTTACAGCAACTGTACTTACAGCAGCTGTAGTTAGAGCAGCTCCCGTGCCGCTTTATCAATAATAGTGTAGAGTTCCTCAATATTTTCTAGGTCTACACTCGAATAGGCAACCCGCAGATACTTCGTACCGATGGCGATAGTACCAACACCGTATTTATCAAGCAAATGCACCCGCAGCTTCTCAGTATCACCCTTGTAAGTAAAGGTCATAAAATAACCTGAATTAAAAGAGAGTGGTGTAAGCGGGCTGTCGCTGCCCAAGGTGTCGAGGACCTCCCGCACCTTTCGGTACCGTTTTTCAAGTATTTGAAAGGCGGAGTCTTTTTCTTTAATATAATCGGAACTCTGAAGCCCCTTGAGCATGAGGCTCTGGGCCATGCGGTTTGCATTGGAAATTGAAGCGCGGATTGCTCCCATTGTTTTTTTCTGCATCGCCTCGTACTGTTCCGAGGTCATGCCCTTCGCCGCATAGGTGATAAACCCCACTCTAAAGCCCCAGGCAAGTTCTTCCTTTGTCGCGCCGTCGAACTTCACCGCAAGTATGCGCTCGTGAAGGTCAGCCAGTAAACCGAACAATGATTCCTTGAAGGTATCTTCCTCATAAAACAGGCCAAAATAGGCATCATCAATAAAACAGAGCACATCCTTGCCCTCTTCGGCAAGGGTATGCAGCAGATCTACAATTGCCTGGGCTTCACTTTTTGTAGGAGAATAACCGGTAGGGTTGTTTGGAAAGTTCAGTATCAGGGAAATTTTCTTTCCGCTCCCACGCAGCGCCTGTTCAAGGGCCTTGAGGTTAATACCGCCATCGTCATCAAAGAAAGGAAAAGTTACGAGCTCCGCCTGACGGCGTCCCTCAATAATAAGCCTGTAATTGCCCCAGAACATATCCGGGACTACCACTTTTTCTCCCTCTTCTATAAAAAGGTCGGCGGCCACCATTATTCCATGGGTCAGTCCCGAGGTGACTAAAGGATCGGAGGTTAATTTCCCCTTCAAAGATGGGTTCTTGTTTTCCATCTCTTCCTTCCAGGCTTTTCTCAAGTCCGGCATTCCGGGGGTGGGAGCATAAGGATAAATCTCATCTTCCGATAAACCGGTGATTAGTTTTTGAATGCTCGGTAAAAACATCGGCTTATTTGCCTTTGTTGCCATACCGACGGTAGCATTAAAGTGAGTGGCCTTTTTCTTCGCCTCTCCGGACTGTGAAATAATACCTTTTGGAAAATAAAACCGGGTACCAAAGTCTGATAGTAATCTCCCGGCAACTGTACCTTGCAGTGTCTCATTTAGTTCAACCGCAATTTTGTTCATGATTGTTACCCCTTTTTGCAGTCAATGCGTGTTATATCGATAAATTTCGAATTTATAATACCACACTACTGAGGCTATTTAAACACGGATCATACTATTTTCCTCTAAAAAAAGCTCCTCTCGGTCGCGCTTTCTCGTTCTATGCGTTTTGTACTATGTGAGTACCGGTTTTCCCTTCCAGCGCATCCAGGGCCTTATCAAGGGAAGTAATGATAGCCTCTTTACCGCTCCATTCTGCAAAACGGACAGCCGCCTGCACCTTCGGACCCATTGACCCTGCTAAAAAATGGCCCTCTTCAAGATACGCCTCGGCTTCTTTGATGCTTATTCTGTCGAGTGCCTTCTGATCGGGCTTGTTGTAATTTATGTAGACCTTCTCTACATCCGTCAGAATTACAAATTTATCGGCGTCTATCGCCTCGGCAAGCTTAAAACCAGCCCGGTCTTTATCAATAACCGCGTCAACTCCGGTAAAACTATTGTCCGCTTCCCGTTTAACCGGAATACCTCCTCCTCCGGAGGCAATTACCACAGCACCGGCTTCTACAAGCTTCTCAATTGAATCCTGCTCAACAATAGATATCGGTTCCGGCGAGGGAACTACCCGTCTCCAACTTTTTGTAACCCCCGGCTTTACTTCCCGTACAATATAGCCCTTTTCTTTTTTCAGTTTCTCCGCCTCATCGGGAGTATAGAAAGGGCCTACAGGTTTAGACGGATCCTTGAAGTCGGGATCTTCACGGCTTACCTCAACCTGGGTGACCACAGAGCAGATAGGCAGCTCGATTCCCGCCTCATTCAAACGGTAACGTATACGGTTCTGCATCATCCAGCCGATTTGTCCCTGGGTCATTGCGCCGCATACCGCAAGCGATTGGGCGGGCACATAATCACGCGCCTCTTCCTGCTGAATAAGGAGAGCACCGGCTTGAGGGCCGTTCCCATGGGTTACTACCGGCCGATATCCTGCTTTAATAATATGGGCCAGCTGCCGCGCTGTTTTATCAACATTCAGTATCTGCTCTTCAGTAGTTCCCTGCTCATCCGCCTGTTTAATTGCGTTTCCCCCGAGGGCAATTACCACTAATTCTCCAGCCATATATCTGCTCCTTTATTCGTCAAATGTGTAGTTTTCCGTCACCGAACATGTCGGCGACGGCCGTGCATAAAAATCTACACTGATTGGGAGGTTTAATCAATACCGCAACAAAACGCAACAAGAAAAGAAGGGAATTTTTTGACTTATAGTTTTAAATCAAGTTCAGCTTATAGATGAGCTGTAATGGGCGGGAATATGGAACACCGAACGGATGAGCCGGGCAAATTCGGCATCCCGGGGCTCTCCCTTATGTAGGGCTCCCTTTTCATCCATGAGCCATAACCGGTCGCTGATACGCATCAACAAATCGAGATCGTGGGAAGAGACCACAACTGCGGTACCCTGAGTGCGGGAAATATTTCTCAGCAACTCCATCAGCTCGACCTTTCGGGTCACATCTAAAAAAGCGGTAGGTTCATCCAGCAGCATAATACGGGGCTCCTGTGCCAGGGCCCGGGCAACCATTACCTTCTGCAGTTCACCGTCGCTAAGTTCGTCAACCGTTCTATACTGCAGCGCTTCGGCCCCCACCGCCGAAAATACCCGGTCCACCACTTCCCGGTCCCTGGAAGACAAGCCGCCGGAGAGTTTAGTATGCGGATAGCGCCCTAGCGAAACTAGGGTCTCCGCTTTAAGATGCCCGGCATGCACCCGTCCGGTGAGAACAACCGATATTTTTCGTGCCAGTTGAATAGGACTCATGTGGGCAATTTCTTTTTCCCCCACATACAGCGCTCCCTTCAGGATCGGCTGAAGTCCGCATAACGAGCGGAGCAGCGTAGATTTGCCGCAGCCGTTCGGGCCGATGAGTCCTACCACCTCCCCGGTAAAAAGATTTGCCGAAAGGCATTCCGATATTCTTTTAGTACTGCGAAAACCATGTCTATACCCGGTATCAATACAGAGGGCTTTAATTACAGAAGTATCCATTTTACCTCATCCCTTATATATAACTTCGCCCGGCCCGATTACGCATCAACACCCAGACAACAACCGGAACACCCAACAGGGCGGTTACCGAGTTGAGGGGCAGTATTCCACCCTGCCCCGGCAGGTGACTTACAATATCAGCGATCAAAGCGATGGCCCCTCCCAGCAAAAGGGTTGCCGGTACGACAATCCGGTGATCGGCGGTCCGGAACACCCCCCGTGCAATATGGGGCACTGCAACTCCGACAAAAGTTACCGGCCCGCAAAAGGCCGTCACAACCCCCGCCAGCAGCGCCCCCGCCGTTATTACCGTCATTCTTATTCGCATAACCGCAACTCCCATGCTTCGGGCATACTCTTCACCCAAAAGAAGGGCATTTAAAGATTTTATAAGAAACATTCCCAGGACTACCGCCGCCAGTACTACCGGAAGCATGATGTGAATATCATCCCAGGTTGTGGCCCCGAAGGTCCCGAAGGTCCACTGCAGGTAGGATTGGACCCGACTTGCAGCTGAGAAATGAATCAGCAGGGTAACCAGAGAGTTTGCCAGATATCCAAACATGAGACCGACCAGGAGAAGTAGAGTCACCGAACCAATAAAACGGGACACAAGAAGAATCACCACCAGTACACCTCCCGCTCCCAGTACCGAAGCCGCCGTGACAAGGGCCTTCATGCCGAAGGGAAGGGCGGCCACAAAACCTCCCGCCGCACCACCCCATATCAGTATGACCAGGGCGACACCAAGGTTCGCACCAGCATTTATGCCCAACACCGAAGGGCCTGCCAGGGGGTTTCTGAAGAGCGTTTGCATAAACAGACCGCTCAGTGCTAAGCCCATCCCCGCAAGTAGGGATGTAACCGCCCGGGGAAGGCGAAACAATAAAATGATGTCCCTTTCTCCGGAGTAGGCAGTCGCTAATTCCCCACTCTTTTGCAGTCCTTCGAGAGGCACCGTAAGGATTTCAAATATCCGATCAAGGGGAATAGCTACCGACCCCTTGAACACATCCAGGGCAAACAGAAACAGAGTTACCAACAGAAGCAAGGCAAATCGAACCACTACTGCACGTCTCATAAAGCGCCTATTGTAAATACCGATAGTAATAGAGAGAATGTGCAGGCAGTAGAGAGGGATGAAACAGGGAAATAAGGTCCGCCAAAATAACATCCGGCCGGTATGGTCCGCTTTCGTAGAAATCGTTGCTCCCCGCCTCATTCATCCGGGCATCATTATTCACTACATTTCCTTCTTGAAAGGCTTTAAGTTTGCCCAGGCGCTGGTCCTCCCCGGCCAGATCTTCAAGGCTAGTACGTCCGTATTGGTGCAGCCAGAAATCAGCGCGAAGTGCTTTGAGGAATACCTCCTCCACATCAAGCACAAGGCTGCGGCTGTGGGAATCCTGGGCCCACAGATACTCTCCCCCGGCGTCTTTTATAAACTGTGCCATGTACCCCTTGCCGCCGGGCACAACCCACCGCCCGTTCATCGGTCTGTTCATCACCACCTTCGGAGGAACAGCGTCACGAGAAAGCGCAGAGGCAACTTTCTCTTTTAAATATGTATAATCCTCGGCTATGTCGTTAAACTGTTTTTCCGCCTCGGCAGCTCTGCCGCATAAAAGCCCGATAAACTTAATCCATTCCGCCCGGCCTAAAGGGTCCGATTCCAGATAATCACCATTGAGAATAACAGGAATAGAAGCTTTTTTCAGTTTAGGAATTACGTTCCACTCACCCTGAGTATAATTCGCCATTACAACAACCGGCTTAAGATGCACCACCTTCTCCACATCAAGGGAGGGGCCATTCCCTACCTGAGGAATATTTTGTTCAACAACTGTAGTACGTAGTTTTTCACTATAAATAAGGTCTAATTTGTCTATTCCGCTTACCACATGCTCGACATCCAGCAGCTCTAGGGGCGGGAGAAATGTTGTTGAGAGGGGAATCAGCTTTTTTACCGGTGTTTTAATGAACTGAACTTTTGGACCCGTTGAGTCAAGGGAAAGTGTCTCTCGAATTTGTTTTTCAGAAATACTTTTTTCACTGTCCCGAGGGACCACTACATAGGTGCTGGAGACTTCCCTTCCGGAGACTGGAAGATGTATATGAAGAAGTGTGTACCCCCTACGCTCTTCTATAGAAAAACCTTCGGCGTATTGAACGCTGAGTGCCGAAAGATACTGCCCACTACCGGCCCATAGCAAGAGAAGGGATATGCCTATTGTTTTTATCCATATGCTTGGAAGATGGGATTTCATCTATACCGCCCCTTTTCAGGAGAAAAGAAGACCCTGCGTACAAATGAAAAGACACGCGGAACTGAAAAACCTGCCCAGACATTCTCTGCAAACCAACTCTGCTCCCGAAGCTTGATTGCACATACAATGTACCAGAGTTTCCTGACTGAGGGTTTGCTGTTTCGCCTTCCCGGTGATACCAGTGACAAAATGAAACAGTGTACACCCAACACAGTGACGGGTTCGTGGAGGGTTCTCACCTCCTTCCACTGCAATACATTGATAAGTACTCTATTTTATCGAAAAAATCCCTTGTTGTATATATTTTTGATGGCGAATTTTCTGAAATAATAGTAAAGTAAGAATATGAAAAAACTAACTCTTCTACGACATGGTAAGGCGGAGTCTCATGGAAATGGAGTAGATGATTTTCAGAGGGAGCTTGTTAAAAAGGGAATATTACAGGTCCAGAAAATTGCACCCCAAGCCCTGCATGCATGGGGTATTCCCGATTTAGTGACAAGTTCACCGGCGCTCAGAGCACAATCAACCGCCGAGATATTTGCTGAGGCAGTAGGATCATCCTCCGACATCATATTGTACGATCAGTTATATGCAGCAGATACGAGCGATATTGCCGATGTTGTTCGCCAGCTTCCCTCTAGTGCGGATCATGTGGTTATTACCGGTCACAATCCGTCCCTTGAGGAATTTGCGTTTCTTTTACTAAAAGAGGATATTACCCTTAAAACAGGTTCCTGTATCCATTTTACTTTGAGCATAGAGCGCTGGAAAGATTTTTCAATTACCCAGACACCCCATGATCAACAGCTAATTACCCCATAAACAGTTAAATATAACGATTCTCAATTTCGGGGGTAATTTCAATATTCTCCGCGTTCATCATACTTGCAATCCGCTGGATTGATGAAAGGATTAAATTTTGTTCCCATTCACTTAACTGTTGAAACTTCCTTACAAATTCTTCCTGCAGTACAGAGGGATCAGTTTTTAAGATTTCCCTGGTTTTATCGGTTACTCTGACAATAACCCGGCGTTTATCCTGGGAACTGCGCTCACGTGTGACAAGTTCCCTGGTCTCTAAACGATCGATAATATTGGTAACCGTAGCTTGGCTTAAACTTACCTTTTTCGCTACACGCCCAATATTGATATCCTCATCATTCATAATTTCTTTTAAAACCATGAGCTGAGGCGCGGTTAACCCGTAGCGTTTAACGAGCTGCTTTGAGTGCATATCAATTGCACGTATTATTTGACGAAGTGTTACCAGCACATCATAGCTGATATCTCGTTTCCCGTTCACTTTTTTCCCCCATTCTCAAAATGCAGAGGCCTGTATGTATTTTTCCCATATCAATATACTTGTTGTTCTTAATAATATCAATACATAACAAGCAAAATAACACATATTTTCTCTCTTTTATTTAGACTTCTATTATTTATAATACTTAATAATATTTTATTTGTAAAGCCCATAAGTTTTGTATATGGTGAATTAATTCATATATTGTTCAAAAGAAACAGTAGTTTTAATTGACCCTATTTTTGCAATAAATTATAATTCTAATTGTTACATTTAAATATAACTAAAAAAGCAAGTAATACACCGGAGGCATAAAACAGAATTGATCGAGCTGAAAAATTTAACTAAGGAATTTGATAAGAAAATAGCCGGT
>CAZDFY010000053.1:9662-23064 GCA_964504785.1 uncultured Sediminispirochaeta sp.
AGCCGGTAAAATTACCATGTTGATCGGCCCCTCGGGGCAATCCCCACTCCCGTTTTCTCGGGGTCATCAACCTGGAAGACATCTTCAATGAGTTTCGCCAGCAGGACCGGCGAAATTAAATTCGACCTCTTACAATATACATCGTTATATTGTGTGCGGGGCGGGTGTTACCCGTCCCGCTTTCTTTACATCTCCACTTTACATCTCAAGTCCTCGGGTACGAAACCCGTAACCGATCACATCGTGTACATCGTGCATTACCATAAACACCTTTGGGTCTTCCTCCAGTACCACACGTTTGAGCTTCGAGGTTTGCCGAATGTGAAAGGTCACATAGAGAATGGTCTTCGGCAGGTGTGAATAGGTCCCCATACCCTGAAAATATGTAACTCCCCGGTCTAACTCTTTGTAAATACGATCTTTTATCCGTTCGGCCGCCTCGTCGCCGGCGGGGATTATGTAGGCCGCTTTTACCCGGCTCAACCCCTCGGTCACGATATCAACAAAGCGGGATGAAAGAAACAGTGCAAAATAACTCCAAATCACAATATTCACATCCCGAAACATGTACCCGGTAAACAGTATAATCGCTGTTTCAACAATTAAGTAGCCGTTTCCCATTGAAATATTTAAGTGCTTCTTCAGTATTGCCACCGGGACATCGGTACCGCCGGTAGATGCACGGGCCTTGAAAATAAGGCCTATCCCCACCCCGACAAGCAGCGCACCGGCAATTGCCGCTACAAAAATAGTATCGGTAAGGGCCCACTGATTTAGAGGTTTAATTGAACCATCGGGCAATATATTGTATTTCTCAAACATTTCGCGAAGGATTCCCCAACGATATAAATTGCGAGGAGAAAGGAGGTCCACCGCCAGGGCACTCGTAAAAAACCCGACGAAAGTCCCCATTCCGAACTGCCGGCCTACAAAAAACATACCGATAAACCAGAGGGGAATATTCATTACAATCATGCTTATACCGACGGGAAAGCCTAAAAAGTGAAAAAGTATTTGACTCAGCCCCCCTACTCCGCCAGGTGCAATTTTATAGGGTACTAAAAACCAGGAAAGCCCGGCCCCAAAGGCAAGACTCCCAACAGCGATAAGGACCGCCTGCTTCACCAATTCAAGGGGATTTATTCTTCCTATTCTTAAATGGTGAAGGTGTCGAAAACTTCGCAGGTGCCACATTCGATTCTCCTAATTTTCCGGGTGATAGGTGATATTTTGCAGCACCTCACTGTTACGGCTTATTCGGACCTCTAAATCAGGACCAGTGTAAAGCACAATCCCATTGGTTTCATACAATGCTGCCCTTTTCATCACATCGCTTATATCGACGGGCAGAGAATCGGGGAGTGAACTTAGATCCAGGGAAAGCGCAGCCTCGTTATCGATCTTCTCCCCAATATTCCATTCAATATTCCGGGAACTAAACAGAGGGGCAACTGACAATTCGGTACCACTTCCACTGGTGATTACCACATCAAGATCTAATTCCGCACTTTGAATATACCCGGGTTCACTCAAATCGTGAAAGAACAGTACAGCTATCTGATTTTCCGTAATAGAATAATCTGTTTGCGATTCTTCTATCTCATAGCGATCTCCATTATCAGAATCAATCACAACCACATACTCTGTCCCTAGAGTTCCCTCGTATGCCACTGGCTCCGGTGCCGGCTCTGAGAGTTTTACCCGGTCGTACAGCGGTGCATACCAGTTTTCTTCCGAACGGTAGTACAAGGTAACCCACACTTCATCCCCCGCCGAGAGACCGGTCCATTCGGCCGAGTAAGTATGCACATCGGTCTCATGATCAAGAGTGCGGCCCTGCAGCGTATCACCGTCCCACATATGGGCAGGAAAAGTATAGGGGCCGTCCTTTCTCATGAAAAAACGGGCCTCCTCAATACGCTCCTCCGAATCACTATCACCAATTTGGGGCTTCCAACCGAACTGAGCCTTCACAACCCCCTCATCAAGCTGAAGCGCGTGAAACCCGGTTATCTGCGCATCCTGGTCACCGGGCCTCTCCCTTCCCCGGGGAGGCACATTAAACAAATCGCACCCTGCTATCAGGAGAATAAGAAGTATACAGGCTGAAATCCTGCCTGCGGCGGTGGACAAAAATAAAATAGAGTTGGACCTTACCATTTCCACACCCCGTTATAGGTAATCTCGGGAGGAACTGTCGCGTCTATTGTGACAGTACTACCCTCGCTTGCACGGAACACCAGAATGTTAATTCCATGATACAGCGCCCGCTGAAATACTTCAGTGATATCAATACTCTGCCGCCCGTCATCGCTCATGTCGAATTCAGCAGTATCTATATCAATAGTGCGGTCAACAAAGGTTTCTGTTGCAAATTGTCGCTCCCTATTCGCCTCTTCCTCAGGCCATGAAGAAAAGAAATCTCCCTCCGTCCAGCGTACCGGATGCACTATCAGAGAACCAGTGCTGTTTTCGGTATCAATACTTATTTTGAGCTCCGCCGACTTCACCGTCATTCCTTCGTCAAACCCATCAAAAAAAAGAAAATACCACACCCTTTCCTTCACCTCGGCACGGCTTTCTGAAACCTCGGCAATATTTACATAGGTGTTTGTATCAAGATTCAGCTTATACGCTTCATGTGCAGTAGCCGTACGATCCCCGCTCGTTCCCGTCCATTCAACATGGCGTCTTATATATACCGGTGCCAGCCAGCCCCCGTTTTTTTCGTGGGGCCACAGGGCAAAATGGTATTCCGAGTCGTTTTCAAGGTCGTTAAAAACCTTGTACCAGGTATCATCCCCAACCGAAATCTCCGTGCCACCCAGTCGTGAAGTGGGCATACTTCCTCTCTTTTCTTTTATCACGATTTTATCCCATTGAGGCTCCAACAGGGGGGAGTTTTTACGGGCGGCCCGCTCCTGATCAAGCCAATTCCACCCTAGGAGAATTTCGTCTTCGCCATAGGAGTACGCATCGAGACGGATTAGGCTGGTATACTCATCCTGCGGATTAAAACGGCCCATCGGCCCGACATACAAGGGGTCGCAGGAAGAGAGTATGAGCGATGAAAGTAGCAACAATGGAAGCCCTATCGAGAGCGGTAAGATGAGATACCCAGTACCTCGGCCCAAAGGAGTCACATGATTTTTTTGTTTCTTATAATAGCAAATTTTCATTCTCACCTATCTACCTAATAGTGTATTGAAAGCTTACGCTCACCCCGTCGGTACCGTACGGGACAAAACCCCACCTAAACTTATTATATTCCCGTTGAGGAGACGCTTCACCTGAAGTTTTACAGAGGCCCCACACAGTACTTACCGCCGAAGCGGCATACAGTGTAAGGGCGGTAATACCGCTGCTCACGGCGACTGTCTCGTAGAAGGCCGCCGCCGAATTGTTGTTGTCGGAGACTCCCCTCCCAAGGGCGGAGATACGATCCTCAGTCTCTCGCAGCGCATAGTTGAGGGATATATTTCGTGCAAGAGCGGCAGCGCCGTACAAAATATTTCCAACACTCACCAAACCTTGTCCGGCGGCGGTAAGATGAAGGGGGTCTCTTGTACCGGGCCAGGCAAATGCTACCGCAGTCCCCAGCAGTCCGGCGGCTTGGACCGAGTAGGCCCCAAGCTGCGTCCATGAATAATACTCATACCGGGAACGGTATTTTTCATACGCCTCATCTAATCCAGTCTGCCCTGAATCGGCATATTCTATCTCCTGATATTTACTATAATAGATAATGCTTTCAATACCAAAGTATCCTGCCGCAAGGGTACCCATGGCACCGAGAGTATACATAGCTTGAGAGGCCGCAAGTATAGAGCGCCCGGTGGAGGTGAGAGTAAACACGTCGGGATAATACACCCACTGTGCCGCAGATAACCCGACTCCGGCTATTCCACCACTTATATAAGCGGTAGCAGTTTCGGTCCGGGTACGATCATTTAAAAGACTGTAGCTTTTGTGATCGGCATAGGGCATCATCATATAATTACTCCAGTACTGAGCTTCCTGGATGCGTGACTGCACCGATAGGGCATCAAAAATATCCGCGGTAAGGCGCACTCCATATAAACCAAGTAAAGAGTACTTTTGGATTTTACGGGCCCTTTCTTCCTGCCTTTGCCGCTTTTCCTGGTCGTACAGATTTTGAATTTCCTCCTGCACAACCTCCTCTCGGGCCTCCTCCTTAGCCTCCTTTTTCGCTTCTTCCTTTGCCTCTTCCTTTGCCTTTTCGATAAATGCCTCTTTAACCTTTTCGGGCAAACGCTCTATTATTTCTTCCGGATCCTCTTCCGGCCTTTCTTCCAATTCTTCTTCAAGGTCCGCCAGCTCATCTTTAAACTGTTCATCCTCTTCGGCTTCAGTCTGCCGTATCTGCCGTACCTTTTCCTGCACCGGTGGGGAGAATTCCGCCGCTATAAATTCTTCTGTAATATCCATCACCACCCGGTCAACATCCTCCAGACCAACCGCGGTCTTTTCACTTACAAGTACTAAACGGGCGTTTTTCGCATTAACCACCATAATCTCAATACTGTAATGCATTCCCTCTTTACTTATAGTACCGGCGGCAACATAAGAACTTCCTTGCCTGTTACCGATGGCCGCGAGTTCTTCGGTGAGCTGATCCCGTGAAAGTTCATCGGCCAGTTTTTTATTCTCCTCTGTAGCATCGGAACTCCGCGGAAGAGCCACCGGCGCTAAAACCTCGGTACGGCTGAAGTTTTGCTCAAGCAGCTTTGTGATCAAAAGCCCAGTGTAGGCGGGGGCATCCTTCGAAATTATCGGAAGTATCGCAACTTCTGCCGGGGCTGAGGAGAGCTCCTTATTGACTTCGCCCTCTGGGGCTGCCTCTGTGGTTGTTGCCTCTGGGGCTGATTGAGTTGCTGTTTGGGTGCCGGTTGCGGTCCCGGTTTGTGCACATACTATAAGGGGTATTATCAGCATTAAGGCCGCCGCGCACACGCGCTTATACTGTAAAACTGTGCCTTTTCCTGCCGGGCCCTTTTCTGCTGAACCTTTTCCCGTAAAAACCATTACCAAAAACTCCAAAAATACACTACAGATTCCGTGCAGAGGTATATATCACATTGTACTGTTTTTATTATCGTATGTAATGCAGAAATTTACAAATAATTTAATCGTCCCACCAACCGAGTACGCTCGCACGAATCCTTGAATAAACCCTCGCATAAACCCTCGCCGGGGACCCTGTGAAAAGGGGGGGCAAAATTTGTAAACCGGCACTCTTCCACTTTGAACATTGTTACTGCAGGTCTATTAGAAGTACAGTTTTACCGCAATGTAATAGAGGTCCGGATATGCACCGAATTCAGAGTTATAACTAGCAAAAGCCCCGGCTCCGCCCGTATCCGGTGCTTCTCCTATTCCTATAAAAGCACCACCGGTGATATAGACATTTTCAGCAAAATTGTATTCCGCGCTTATAGAAAGGTAAGCTGATACATCGCTGAAATTAACCAGCACCAATCCTGATACAGGAATAAGCGGAATAAGTTGATATGTGCCTCCCAAGCCGGCGTAATGCCGGCCCCGCAGATACACAGCCCCTTCGGTGTAGGCGATATGATCTTCCAGATACTCCTCCGGATCACTCTTACCAGCGGAGTTGAAATGGTATTCTACATATCCATACAATTTTGGTCCGAAGTTGTAATCCATTCCGATAGATGCTGCAGCATACTGATCGTCGGTATCCCCCCTGGGAAGCACATACGCCGCTTCTACCCAGCTGCCGGCCCCTCCGATAGCCCGGCTTGCATCTACCCCAAGCAAAAGGTTTTCAAAAAAATCCATCACCACCACAGACACATCAGTTTCAGCGAGGTAGCCCCTTGCCCGAGCAAAAAGCGCACTCTTGCTATATTGAAAATTCTCCCCCGCTGCATAGCCAACATCCAGCTCACTCATAGCGCCTACAGGCATACGAAGCCTGAGGGCGTCAACTCCCCGCTTCTCCTCGGTATTGAGTCCGGTAAAGCTATAAGGGGCTATCACATCCGTCGGATTCACCACATGCCCGCTACCCCAGGAAATTGCCTGTCGTCCGAGATAAAGGTCTCCAAAGGGCATATACACCGATCCGTACATCCGATCAAGGTTATGATACACCGACAGGTTCTTTAGGTCGCGGGTGCGTACCGGATAGAAACGATCATTAAAATCTATCACTCGATACTCTGGAGAGCCCCCCGACTTTGAGAGGAAAGTATCTGCAGCCCCGTTCTCGGCAAGTGCAGCGGAATGTACCTCCGGGGTAATTTCATAGGCCCCTTCAAAAACAAGCAGATCCGAGGGATATATACGCGCGTCAAGCCTAAGGGTATTCTCCGCAAGACCGTACAGTTCTTCCTGATACAGGGGATTATGCAAGCCCAGGAAAAAGGTCTTAAAGGAGCCGTGCACACCGCCGTCAACGGCATATACTGCGGAAGCCCCACAATGTACGAGGAGCAGACTTACACACAGACGTCTCCACACCTTCCCGCTAAGTCCCAGCCCATGGCCAGGCGAATCGAGGTGTATATGTTTTTTACTCTTTAAATTCATCCCGAACATTTTTACCATCCTCCAGAATTACTACCCGGCGGGCTTTATCGACTACATGTTGATCATGGGTTGAAAAAACAAAGGTCATACCGGTTTCAGCGTTCAGCTCCCGCATCATATCAAGGAGAGAGGTGCTGGTAGCCGAATCGAGGTTCGCTGTCGGTTCATCCGCCAAAATGAGGGCCGGGCTGCTGGCCATTGCCCGTGCGATTGCAACCCGTTGCTGTTGTCCTCCTGACAGTTGGCTGGGAAACCTATTTTCATACCCCTTCATGCCCATTTTATCAAGGATTTCAACTACCCTCTCATGCCGTACTTCTTTAGAAATGCCCTGGAGCATCATGATATACTCCACATTCTCCTCCACATTCAGTACCGGAATCAAATTATAAGCCTGAAAGATAAATCCAATGTTGTCCCTTCTAAAATCAGAGAGCTCATTTCCGCTCATGGAAGAAATCTTTTTATTGTTCAGCAGAATTGTCCCATCACTGGGGGTATCTAAGCCGGATATCAGATTAAGAAAAGTGGTCTTGCCGGAGCCTGAGGGCCCTACGATGGCGGTAAACTCACCCTTTTGAATATGAAGATCGACCCCGCGGACCGCATGCACTACTACGCTGTCGCTTTTGTAATCTTTTTTCACATTTTCAGCTAGAATCACATTCTTTTCGTTAAGATCGGCGCTTATTGAACTCATTTTTTTCTCCTTCTCCTAATATCCTGCGGGCTGGGTGGTGGGACGCCTGTGGGCTGGGCCTCAGAACTTTCTTCCACCTTTAAAGCCCCTGCTTAGAGCGTCTTCTGCAGGGCATGGGTGATCGACATTCTTCCGGCATAGCGGGCCGGATAAAAACTCACCGCCACCGTGAAAATGAAAATAAGAAGCGGATGCAGTATAAATTGCCTCAGCCGAAAAACGGTCTTTATCTCTTCAGTAAAGGTAGCCCCTGCAAATTCCACGCCCGAAATATTCATACCGTGAATAGAACCGATGTAAATAATAAGTGTTCCGAGCAGCACACCCAGCACTATTGAATACACTGCCAACGAAGCTGCTTCAAATACTATCAAGCTTTTAAGGCTTGCCGCCCGGGTACCCACCGCCCTTAATACACCAAACTCAAAGATACGTTCATACAGAGACATAAACAGAGTGTTAATAATACCGAAAATAATCACAGCAAATACAATTATCAAAACAATACCCACCGAGAAATCGGTCATATCCAACATCTTTTTCATTTGTGGAACCAGTTGTGGCCAGGTCTCGGCCTTATTTCCCGCAATCGAGTAGTGTGCAGAAAACTCCGCCCCGTGCCGAGATGCATATTGAACATCATAGAATTTTACCGCAACCTCGTGTACTCCTTCCTTCACCCCTAACATTTTCCGTGCCTGGGCAATAGGAATAAAGGCCGATGAAGTATCCATTTCATCAATTTGCATGTTATAGATACCCGCCACCCGGAACATATTCTGCGCTAAATCGCCAGTTTGTACATTGCTTACCGATAGGACTATCCGATCACCGGTTGTAACCTCCAGCCGTTCAGCTAGCTTTGTACCGATCAGCACCCCGTTGTTTTCCTTATTTAGATAGCCTCCGTCTATAATAGCCTCGTCCATCTTGGAAATTTCCGGCTCTTTTTCAGGATCAATACCGTAGAGCATAATCGAGTTTATGTCGGAAGGAGAGGAAATGGTACCGAAGCATGCCACACGCTCGGTAAATCGCTCTACATTTGAATCACTTTCCAACATTTTCTGCAACTCGGAATAATTTTCTACAGTTTTTTCGCTGTCGAAGGCCTCTTGAAACCCCTCCCTGTGGATCTGAGCATCCCCCAGAAAAGAGGAGGTCACCGAGCGGATCATGTTTTCTTTCATACCTACTACAATTGCATCGGTAAACATGATTGAAGCAAGTCCTATCCCAATGATCAAACCGGTCAGAAAGGTACGTTTTCTATTACGGAAAATATTCCGCCATGCCATTTTTAAGTAAAACCTCATATATTCCCCCTAAAATACCCGCATCGTTACAGCCGGTTCGGTGCGGGCCGCTTTTACCGCCGGAAACAGACAAACCGCCAGGGATGTAAAAAGGACCGTCACTGCCGGTAGAAAGAAGCTGCGAAAATTAACTTCTCCCTTCATATACTCAAGCTGTATCCCCCCCCAATTGATGGGTGTTCCCAAATGCAGGCCATGCTCGGCCATATAGAGGTTGAGAAAAAAAGTAACTATCGAACCGAAAATAATCGAGATAAGGGCCAACACACTCGTCTCAGTAATGACCATCCACACTATATTTCGAGGTCTTGTTCCAATAGCCTTCAGGACACCGTATTCTTTTTGCCTTTCCATTACCGACATCAAAATAGTGTTAAGAATAGTAATTGCCACAACCAGAATCACTACCACCAGTGAGATGTACATTCCGTTTTTGTCCGCCTGCATCGCCCGATAGAACTCCTCAGCAAACTCCTGCCAGGGGGCAACATCCAGAGTGGTATCAGCAAAAAAGCCTCTCAGCTCTTCCGTCACAGTATCAACCTGGCGCAAATCATCAAGTGTAACGGCAATCTCATGGGCCTGATTGTAGAGAACAAGCAGTTCACGGGCATCTGTAAGACTCAAATAAAAACCGCTTCGGTTGAGACGCGGGTCTCCAGTATCCACAAGACCGATAATTGTGTACAGATTTTCAGCGATGGACCCGTCGGCGGCCTGTGAGAAAATTGCTATTTCATCACCCACCCCGCCTTTTAGGATTTTGGCCAGCTCTTTGCCGATCAGCACTTCTCCGGTACCCGAAAAGTACTTTCCTTCTACAATTTTATTTGAGAACGAAGTGGTCTGTTCTTCCCTTTCCGGATCTATACCGATTATTTGGGCCCCGGCACTTTTTTCTGTTATTGAGACCAGCCCCGCGGAATAGATTCGAGGGGCCCAGGATTCAATTTTTTCATTGCTCTGCAGCCGGCTACCAATTTTCTCCGGATCTCCGATGGTCTTGTAAAGGCTTGGCTTATCAAGGTATCCCTCTTGGTGTATCTGGATATGTCCTAAGCGATTTCGGGTAAACTTGTCAATCATGTGATTGTAGGTCCCGTCGGCCCAACCGATGAAAAACCCAGCCAACACAAAGCCGACGAACATACTTAGCCCTGTATACACAGTACGCCGTTTCTGCCTTAGAAGATTTCTTAAAGCAAGTTTTAGAATGAGCATGTAGTGCGCCTCCTTTACCGGCGAAAAGTCCTCAAGTTACGGAGGGTAAAAATTCGTTTAGTAATCGGAAGGTCAAACTCAGCTTCAATATAGTGCAGGATGGTTTTGTGCCCCTCCTTTGTCTGAGGCACCAGCTCCATTTTTGAAGGAAGCCGTTTTCCGTCGAAGCTTTCTACCTCGCTGAAATACATGACACGCATGAGCTCCCCGTGCTCGTCGTAGTATTTCTCCCACTCGGGAATAAAGCTCTCTTTTTTCACCGCTATTAACACATGGCCCCATACAATCGGCTTCCCTGGTTTGGGTATACATTTTAGATACAGTCTATTTGCTTTTGCATCGGCAGGCTCAACATATTCAAAATTATAATCCTCGGTAAATGTGAACTCCTTTACCAGGTCATTGTTCTTAAAATCAGAGCCCATCCAGGAGCTCATCATCATCGAAGGGGGAATCTTCATAACCTTATTTGTCTTCGGCAAGTAATTCCACATTTCGTTCTCAATACGCAGAGTCCCCATACCTCTCTCCTTTTGAGGCTGGAGAATCCGTATGAAAGTTTTATCCATTCCCTCAGACCAGGCTTCAAGCTTAAGTGTTCTGCTCCAGTGGGGCGTATGGATTTCCATTTCCATTACAGTGTGGCTGGAATCATGACGGTATAACTTGTCAATTGCAGCCACAACCTTCTCGATCTCAGGACGGTTGTCCCCATTTGACTGAGCGATCGCCGGTGTTACACACACAGATATAGCAATAACAATAAACAAGCATTTTACCAGATCGAGTGCACTTCTCGTATTCTTACCCATCTTCTACCTCCCTCTGTGACGATGAACCAAATCCGTCAATAAGCAGTCGCAGCTGCTGTTCTGTGCTAAGATATAAGTACTCTTTACTCATTCCCTCTATAAAGAGAAACGCAAGCACATTAAATGCAACAATCGAATACATCGATGTAGCTGCATCCATTGGAGAGACAGACTGTTGAATGAGGCCCCTTTTTTGCAGTTTACCCAACACACTTTCAAACTGCTTGATGGCCTCAATGTCCATTCGGGCCCCTCGGTCCATATAGTTTTTAGAAGAGAAAAAGGCCATAAACAGCTCTCCCCAATCCTGCATACCGATGTCAAACATCTCATCGAATATCGGGAAAATAATCCCCTTGAGGACCATAAACAGATCTTCCCCTGTGCACACTAGATGTACAATTCGACGTGTATGCAAAGAGACTATTTCAATCCACTTGTGCTCCATTATTTCCATGTAGAGGTCAGCCTTCGAGGAGTAATAGTTGTAGAGAGTACCTACGGCTAGCTGCGCCCTCTCAGAAATATCCCGCATATGGGTATTGGAATACCCCTTCTCCGAGAGTAGTTCAATTGCTGCCCCATAAATCCGTTCCTGTCTGCGTTTCTTCTTTGTTTCCCTAAAACCGGACATCTATTTGAACCTCTTCATATATGAATGTATTCATTTATGAACACGTTCAGTATAATTTAAGAATAGCGTGCCCCTTTAAATATGTCAATATATTTTTTTTACGGTTCGCAAAACGGATCGCAAAACATCTTATGAATCCCCTCAAGTATCCTTTCGCATAAGAGGTAGTTCGATTGGCGGGTAATTTTGACGGGTAATTTTGGCGGGAAGAAAAAAAGACTTTTCACAACAGGGAAATAGCGTTAGTATAATGAAAAGGGAAGGTGGTTCCAACTTAGATCCTATGATCGGTAAGGGGTCGGATCGGTTGGAAGGATCACCTTCCCTTCTTTAACTATAGTAGGCTCCGGACCCATAGTCAAAGAATTATATGGAAAAACTATTGCTTTTGGTTAAGAAGTTCACTCAAACCGGTGTACGTGTCCTGTAAAGACCTAATTAATACGCTTGCATCTTTCAAGGAGTTGAAAGTTTCTTCCAGAGAATCAAGCCCCATCCTGATTGCCTGGCTCTCTTCCGTACTTGCCGCTGAAATCTCCTTCAAGGCATTGCCCACCATGTCGCCTTCTTCCTTACTGTGGGCAAAACTCTCACGAATAGCACTTATATCATCAGAGAAACTCTTCATTAGATCGGTAAACTTTTGAATGTAAGAGGCCACATCCTCAACTGTTGAATGAAACTCCTCAACCCGCTGCTCGATGGTCTCGGCGAACTCATTTGTTTGCTGGGATAAGTTCTTTACCTCGCCTGCTATCACCCTAAACCCGCGCCCCGCTTCACCAGCCCTGGCCGCCTCAATTGAAGCATTTATAGAAAGGACGTTTGTTTTATCGGATACATCCTGGATCGCCCCCGTAAGCTGTTGGATCTCCTTCGATTTTTCAAACAAATCCTTGAAAACCGTATTTAGTTTGCCCGAGTCATTTCTCATTTCAGAGATTTCTTCCGTTCTTTTACTCAGCTCAGAATCGAGGGTGCTATTGCTTTTTACCAGCCCTTCCATCTTATTAGAGATCTCTTCAGTATTCCCGGAAACGTTTTTAGAGGTTGCCTGTATTTCCTCAAAAGTTGCTACAACATCTTCAAGTGAATCTTGTACACCATCAATGCGAGAGCCCATAATATTCATTGAACGCTGAGTTACTGTATGCATCATGACCGATTTATTATAGCCTACTACAAATTTAGATAAGGCGTCGGCATAGTTGTTACGAATATCCTGATCATTACTCATAGAAACACCCCTTGCCTCATGATTCAATTGTGTCGATAATATCGACTCCACATTGAAGCGATTTTAACCAGCCTAAAAATTCAGCCACATGTTTCTTGGGAAAGAGGGCACCATGCTGTGGGGCAATAGTTTCTATATTTTTTTCTTCCAAAGCCTTCACAAATTTTCTGCATGCAGCATTGGATGCCATATATCTTGTATGAAACCCCTCCATTATCTGCAGGTGTTTCTTAAAATCCTCAACATAGAGGTATTTATCATTATCAAAGACAGCAGCTCCTATATCGCTTGAAAAAAGAAACCCCGACTGATCGTCATAGGCGGCAAAGTTTCCCGGGGAATGCAAAAAGTGTGCCGGTACTGCCTCTATCTCCTTATCGGCACCGTAGGGAATTACTCCTCCCCTATCCGGTATTGGCTTCATACGTTGCTGATCGATTATCCCAAAATGGGGCATAAATCTTATCCACAACTGTGAGATGTAGATGTCGGCTTTTGTAATACCCAACCACAGGGCAATACCCGATGATACATCGGGATCCTGATGCGAGAAAAATATTGTTTCAATATTATCAAGGTGAATATAATTGCTTATTACTGCTACGACCCGGGAAAAAAGATGAACTCCACCCGGATCAATCAAAATACCCTTCCCATTGTGGATTACAAGAAACTGATTGGTCTGTACAGCCCCTCCTCCCTCGTCCTCATCCCACCCAAGCCAAACTACTTTATGATCATCCCTTTCGAATACTATTTTTCCCGTATCAAAGTCAGCCATAATTCCTCCATAAAAGTTAATTATGACACTTTCGGAAAGGAATTACAAGTTTTTACATTCCAATAGCCTGGACGTTCAGCCTGGACGCCCAGGCTATTATTTTGTCCTTCGGACAAAAAAAA
>CAZDFY010000054.1:0-14143 GCA_964504785.1 uncultured Sediminispirochaeta sp.
ATTTTGGAAGTCATAAGACTTCCAAAATGAGAATACCCACACCATCTTTAAGATATACTACCTATCTGAAAAAAATGCGGGTATTCGCAAAGTGAAAAATTTTTGAAAATTTTCACTTTGCGAATTGCTGAAGTTATTTTATCTCTGCATAATATGGAGCAATGAAAGAGCAGCTAGTATATCCGGTTTCCTGTAACCGGGATTGTATTACCGGGTGCCCCCTGGAAGCGGTAGTTGAGGACGGGGTCCTTGTGAAAATAAGAAACAGCCCCCATCGGAGTCCCTATATGAACGGGTGTATGCGAGGGTTCCTTTTTCCCTCTGTGGTGTATCATCCCGACCGTCTCACCAGGCCGCTCATTGCAACCGGAAGGCGGGGTACGGGGGAGTTCCGTTCCTCCGACTGGGAGGAGGCCCTTTCGCTGGTGGCGGACCGGATGGGGACCACCCACAGGGAGCACGGTCCTGCTTCGGTTATGCGGATCGGCGGCTCCGGTGCCTGCCGCGGGGCCTTGCACAACACCGCCTCCTTAACAAAGCGCTTTTTAGCCTGTTCGGGGGGCTATACCGATACCGCCGGTTCCTACAGCAGCGAAGCCGCCGATTTTGTTAAGCCCCATATGTACGGAACCGAAGCGGTGGGAATCGATGTAAAGACCCTTCTGTATTCAAAATTGATCATTTTGTGGGGTTTCAATGCGGCGGACACCCGTTTCAGCCCCGAAACCGAAGCGGTGTTGACCGAAGCGAAGCGGAGGAAAATACCGATTGTGGTTATTGATCCCCGAAGGACCCGCACGGTGAGCCGGTTTGCCGCTCAATGGATACCGATTTACCCCGGGACCGATACAGCGCTCATGCAGGCCCTATTGTTCTATATACTTACGGAGGGCTTGGAAGATAGGGGCTTTATTGAGGCTCACAGCCACGGGTTTGATGAGCTTGAAGCGCATATCCTGGGGAGGGACGGCACACCGCCGAAAACCCCCCGCTGGGCCGCCGAGATGTGCGGGCTGCCCGCCGGCACAATAGAGGCTTTGGCCCGGCACTATGCCGCCGCTACTCCGGCGGCCCTGGTACCGGGCTTGTCTATCCAGCGAACCCTTGGCGGAGAGGAGGCGGACCGGATGGGGGGAGCGCTGCAGCTGGCTCTGGGAAATGTGGGGGTCCTCGGCGGGAGCACCGGGGCGGGGCAGTGGAACGTGCTGACTAAGCCCCGCTGCGGGAAGCTTCCAGTACCGAAAAACCCCGCCGGCAGCAGCGTCCCGGTGTATCGATGGGCCGATGCGGTCCTCGAAGGGCGCTCCGGGGGCTACCCCGCCGATATTTCAATGCTGTACAACGTCGGGGGTAATTACGCCGTACAGGGGGGAGACAGCAAGAAGGCGGTGGAGGCGCTGGAAAAGGCCGATTTTGTGGTGAGCCATGACTATTTTCTGACCGATACCGCCCGTTACTCCGACGTAGTGCTGCCGGCAAGCACGTTTGTGGAGCGCCGGGATATCATTTTTAGTCATACCAATTACCTTTATTACAGTGAGGCGGTAATTCCGCCGGTGGAGGGAGCGCGTAACGACTACGACATTTTTGCCGATTTGTCGGAGCGCTTGGGCTTTCAGTACGAGTTTACCGGCGGAAATAGTGAGCAAGACTGGCTGGACCTTTTTCTGAGAGAAAGCGAGGTCGGTAATAAAAGTGCATTTTTTAAAATAGGAATTTATGAGGGAGAAGATCAGTATAGGGTGGGGCTTTCCGACTTTTCGCGCAACCCCGTCGAATATCCCCTGGCAACGGAGTCCGGCAAGATAGAGATCGCCTGCCGAGGGGTAGAGGAGGCCGGTGGAAACAGGATACCGAGGTATCATCACTATTCGGAGGGCAGTGAGTTCCCCCTGCGCCTGGTGACGCCCCATGACCGGTCCAGGAATAATTCCCAGTTCGACAATGTGAAGGAGTTTTCCCCTTCGGCTGAGGAGGGGGTGCGGATTAACCCGAAGGACGCTGCGGAGTACGGGATAGTTGAGGGTGATGAGATAGAGTTATTTAACAAAATCGGACGAATGTATGGTGTCGCGCGCCTTACTTCTGATATAATGCCCGGAGTACTTTCATGCACCCAGGGGGGATGGTTCAGACGGGGGGAGAGAAGCGGTGTAAGGCGGTTTTCCGTGAATGTGCTTACCTCCAGCGAACCGACCCTACCCAGTCAAGGGTCCCGAACTCATTCAATAATGGTGAATATATGCAAAAGCAACGAAGATCGAGGACGTCCAGTGTAGGCTATTTAGTGGCGGTGGGAGTGGTCGCCAAACTTTTTATTGATACTTCCGTTCAACTGTATAACCCCTTTTTGATGGTGTATGCCGCCGGGGTAGGGGTGAGCGCGGTCACCATGGGGCAGCTTGTGAGCCTGCGGAATATTATGGGGCTGGCGGCGCCGGTGGTTGGTCATCTGGCTGATAAGATCGGGTATCGTCTGATTATGCGGCTTAGTTTACTGCTTGCCGGACTGGGTATTTTGCTGTTGTCCACCGGGGCGGGGCTGCCCGTGCTGATTCTCAGTATGGTGGTTGCCGGACTGGGGCAGGGCGGTTTCACTCCGAATCTTCATTCCTATTTGAGTTCAAAGCTTCCCTATTCAAAGCGCTCCCGCTATCTCGGGATTGTCGAATATTCCTGGGCCCTGGCGGGTATTATCGGTTTGGCACTGATCGGTGTTCTTATTGAGCTCTTTTCTTGGCGCGAGCCGTTGTATGTGTTAGGCGGTGGCCTGATCGCCTCCTCGCTGCTGCTGGGTACCCTCCCGAAGACGGAGGGGGGAAGAGTATCCGGCGGGTCGGAGTACAAGGGCGGCGAGAGTGGCGAGAGCGATGGACCCGACGAGAGTGGTGAGAGCGGTGGACCCGGCGCCGGGGCAGAAGAGCCCGGTTGGACCGATGCCGGGCGGCGGGGATCGAAGGTGGCTGGAATTATCCGTTTTTTTTATCTGGGCGCCCACTGGAAATCGGCTTGGGCGGCAGTTTTTGTCAATGTATTCAATTTCTTTGCAATTACCCATATTATGATTATTCACGGGGGATGGCTCGAGACTGAATATGGATTAGCGCCGAGTAAATTGGGCTTGGTTGCCCTTTTGTTGGGTGTGTTCGACTGGATGGGCAGCATAATTGTGAGTGTTGCCGGTGATAGAATAGGAAAACGGAGGAGCGTCCTTATAGGGGCGGGGGGAATGGTAGTTTTTTTCTCTCTGTTGCCGGTGTTGAATTTCAGTTTACCCTTTGCTTTAATAAGCCTGTTGATGCCCCGTTTCTTTTTTGAATTAGCCACGGTCAGCAATTTTCCGCTCCTCAGTGAGCAGTATCCTCCTCAACGGGGTAAGATTATGTCTTTGAGTGTTGCCGGAGGTTTATTAGGCACAACTATTGCGGCGAGTACCGGTCCTGTATCATATTTAAATGTAGGAGTTTGGGGGTTAGGACCTGTGTCGGCTGTGGCGGCGGGTTTCTCTTGTCTTCTTGTTATTTTCTTTGTACGTGAAGAACCCCATGGAAGGAATGCCTATGAATAAAAAAGAGGAAAAACCCCTCTATCAGCGTGTACGCACTGCGTTGATGGAGGAAATTCGAACTATGCGCCCTGGAAATAACCGGCTGGAACCCGAAGAGCATCTGGCCAAGCGATATGGTACCAGCCGAGCTACTGTACGGGAGGCATTGGCCGATTTGATTCAGCAGGGATATATCACACCTTGGCAGGGCCGCGGCAATTTTGGACATCCCCATGCGCTGAGCCTAAACATGCGTTTCGACATTACTTATGATTTTTATCATATGCTTCAGGGGCGTTATGAGAATATCGATATTGAGCAATCCGGGATTTCTCTCTCCGTACCGAATGGGGACTTGCTGGAACATATGCCGCAATTTAAGCATACCCAGGTCTTTGCCTTTGACTGGGTATATCTCGCCGATGGAGGGCCGGTGATTGTGTGCCGGGTCCAGGTAATAAAAGCGGCTATGCGTTTGATGCTGTCAAAACGAAAAGATGAGATGCGCTTAACCGATTATCTTCGGAGATTTTATGACGGCGACATTACCTATGCCACTGCCTGGTTCAAGGCAGGGACCAACCGAAGGGTTGCTGAAATTTTCGAGGTTGGAGAAGAGACCCCGATGCAGATGTGGGAGGAGATATTCTACGATCTCTACGACCGACAGATATGTTTTAATCAGGTGTTTTTTCATCCAAAAAAAACCAACCTATCGATGCTGCTTCGCACACGGTAAGAAAATACCGGCCGGCGGGAAGATGCCCTGGTAAAGAAGATGGCTTGGTAAAAAAGGTCGGCCTTGCGCGGCCCTTGCGCAGCCCTTGCGGGGCTTTTTAATGTGCGTTGCGGGCACCCCCGCCGGCACAAAAAAAGCACCCCTGTAATCCAGGGGTGCCCTTAATTTCTACTATATTTATTTCGCTCTTGATAAGCCCCGCTATTTTTTTTGTGCCTCCAAAGCGGCCAGTACCTTTGCAGGAGTGAGGGGGAGCGAGGTAATTCGAACTCCGGTAGCATTGTAGACGGCGTTGCAAATTGCCGCCAGAGGGGAGTCTATACCGATTTCTCCAACCGATTTCGCCCCGAAAGGACCTGTAGGGTCGTAGCTTTCCGCAAGTTCAACCCGCATTTTTCCTACATCTTCCCGGGAAGGTATCTTATAGGACATAAAGTTGTTGCTCAGCATTTTGCCGTTTGAGGTCAGTACTACATCTTCGGTCAAGGTCATGCCGATACCCTGGAGCAGTCCCCCCTCGACCTGTACCTTGGCCAGGTTGGGGTTGATAGGAGTACCACAGTCTGCTATTGCGACATAATCGAGTACCTCAACCTTTCCTGTCTCAGTATCGACTTCCACTTCGCAAAAACCCGACATGTAGGGAGGAGGTGATACGTTTCCGCTAAAAGATCCGGTGGCGGTAAGAGTTTTCATATTCGCCCCTTCGTGGTAGAGGGTATCGTAACTGAACTCCTTAAGGGTGATCGATTGGGTACCGTCCTTCATTTTACCGATGGACTTCGAACCGTCTTTGACCCTCAGTTCTTTTCCGTTAAACTCCATATCCTCGGCATCAACACCAAACTTTTCTGCGGCAGCTTCACAAAGCACCTTTTTCATATTTTGTGCAGCACGGATAACTGCATTTCCGGTTACGTAGGTGGTACTCGACGCGTATGCACCAACATCATAAGGGGTCCGATCGGTATCGGAGCTGTATACTACGATATCGTCCGCGGGGACTCCCAATTCTTCGGCGGCGATCTGGGCAAGAATTGTATCGCTGCCTGTTCCAAGGTCGGTTGCACCGATCAGCAATTTGAAAAAACCGTCGTCCTGCAACTCGAGGGTGGCGGAACCCATATCGATTTGGGGAATACCGGAACCCTGCATGGCGATAGCCATACCCTTTCCGCGAACTTTACCGTCTTTTACTTCGCTGCGCAGGTTTTTGGGGTCCCAGCCGATCATCTTTCGGCCGCGGTCGAGACAGTACTGGAGCTTGCAGCTCTCAATTATCATTTCGACCCCTTCGCCGCCTTCACCCATGATTCTAAAAATATCGCTGGTTTCTCCCTCTTTAATCATGTTCTGCTCGCGCAGTTCCGCCGGATCCATACCCATTTTGTGGGCCAGCTCGCTCATAGCTGATTCGAGGGCGTAGTTTCCCTGGATAGCTCCGTATCCCCGGTAGGCGCCGGCGGGAGTTCGGTTGGTATAGACAATTTTTCCGCCAAAACGGACCGCCTCTACCTTATTGTACATAGGAAGTGATTTTGAACCGCAGTTGGTGAAAACCGTGAGCGCGTGTTCGCCGTAGGCCCCCGTGTCGGAAAGTACCTGGAGATCGATGGCCTTTAAGTTCCCCTCTTTGTCGGCACCCATTCGAATATCAAGGCGCATTTTATGACGGGCGAAGGAGGATTCAAATACCTCTTTTCGGCTCATCACGACTTTGGCAGCTTTTCCTGTCTTCAATGTAACGAGCATAGCAAAGAGTTCAAGGTGGATCTGCTGCTTTCCGCCGAAACCTCCGCCGATTCTCGGTTTCTGCACGCGAATATTCCGCAGGGGAATTTGAAACACTTCACCGAGGATCCGTCG
Organism: uncultured Sediminispirochaeta sp.; assembly: GCA_964504785.1. GTDB lineage: Bacteria > Spirochaetota > Spirochaetia > DSM-16054 > Sediminispirochaetaceae > DSBN01. The sequence goes on from CAZDFY010000054.1 coordinate 6,153, forward strand.
TGTATGAAAGGGATTCTGAGTCGAGGTAACGATGTTTATTCTGCCGTGCAGGTCGTAGTAGCTGTAGGATGCGTGGGGTTCGAGGGCTGCGTGGGCCTGGGCTTGGGTGTAGTACCGTTGTTCCAGGGTATAAGCACACTGGGACAGCACCTTATCTACATCGCCTATATTCATGTCGTAGGTAGCTGCGATGTTTTTCTTCGGCTCGAAGCCCATAGGAAACATGGTGTAGGCCTCCGGCTCGGGATGAACTACGGTTTCACTGGTTTCAGCTTCTTCCATATCAATCACCGGAGTCATTACCTCGTATTCAACCTCGATCAGCTCTACTGCCCTGCGGGCGGTATGTTCATCCACCGCCGCCACTACCGCTACTTCATCCCCCGGGTAACGGACATATTCATCAAGAATGAACTTGTCCTTAGGGCTGGGTTCCGGGTGGCCCTGGCCTGCCCGGGTAATCGCTATCCGAGGTACATCCTTGTGTGTGTAGACACCCTCAACTCCCGCTAGTTCCAGTGCTTTTGTGGCATCTATTTTCTTAATTTTGGCAAAAGAGTGGGGACTGCGGAGGAGCTTTACTACCAAGGCATCCTTCGGTGCTAGATCATCGGTATATGCGGGGCGCCCGGTTATTAGTCCTTTTCCATCTATTTTAGCACGCTCATGTTTTACCGTTGTAAACTGCTTATCCATTTTTAGCCTCCACGAACTTGGTGATTGCACGAAGTTGACCTTCATAACCGCTGCAGCGGCACAGATTTCCGGCTAAATAGTGACGGATCTCTTCTTCGGTGGGAGAGTTATTTTCCTTCATAAGGGCATACACTGTCAGTGCAAAACCGGGTCCACAAAAACCGCACTGGTCGGCACCCTCTGCGGTAAGAAAGTCGGCAAACTCGGAGGCCTCTTTTTCGATGCCCTTTACTGTTGTTATTTCCCGTCCCTCTGCTTTGGCCGCCAGGGTCGAACAGGAGAGAATTGGTGTCCCGTCTATAAGAACGGTACACACACCGCAGCTTCCGCTGTCACAGCCTTTCTTTACTTCAACGTAACCTGCATCCCGCAGTACATCGACCAGCATATCTCCTGGTTCAATTTCAAGCCGGCGGGGTCGGCCGTTTATTTTAAGTTCAATTGTCATTACTCCACCTCCTGAATAGCCCGTTTTACCAGGCTGCGACATACGGATGTACGATATTCTGAGGTACCCCGTACATCATTTCCAAAATCAAGTTCCTCCGCAGCCGCTTCACCGGCCTTTTTTGCCGACTCAGCCGCCGGTTTTTCCGTAGAACCGAGTACCTGGGCTGCCTTTCCCGAGAGCCGGGGGCCACCGGGTCTGGCACCTACGGCAATTCTCCATGCACCCTTTCGTTGTACCGCACATGAGTTTAAAATTGAAAAGTCGGTCCGGCTGATTCGTACACCTTCATATGCGCCATGCACATTTTCCGTGTCGAGTACTATTTTTTCTATCAGTACAGGACCCTTCGATTTCTCGGTGAGATAAGATTCAAAGTCGACTTCTCCCTGCTTGTAAAGCACAACCTTTGCATCGAGTGCCAGCAGTACCGTGTTAAGATCGGAAAAACCGAACTTACCCCCCACGGTACCTCCGAGGGTGATCAAATTTCGCATCTGAACTCCTACGATGTGGGTAAGGGCCTTACGAAAAAGTCCGTTAAAAGCCTCATTGAGTTCGGACGATGTTTCAAGATCTCGTGCGGTCGTCATAGCTCCTATCTCGATTTTATTGCCGCTTTTTTTTATAAAACGCAAATCGAGAGAGGAGAGATCGACTGCTAAGTCAACTTTTCGAGCATTCATTCGGGACCATGCGCCCCCGCCGATAAGAAAGGCCTTTTTGTCGGCGAGAAGTGAGTACGCTTCCTCAAGGGATTGCGGACGCACGTATGTGGATATTTCCATGACCGTTCCTCCAGATAATTTTCTTATTGTGCGGCGTAATTCTAACATGGACAATCATCTTGCGCAACAAATTGCAACGTGGCTGGTAAGTTTTGTGGGAAGATTTTTCAGGGGACCTAGAGGGTCTGTCGGTGTCGGTGGATCCAGTGTTCTCGAAGTCCTGGTGGGAGCGAAGGGCAAGAAGTACATGAAGGACATGAAGGACCCGGGCGGACCTAGGTGAGTTGCTTTAACCTTCGAAAAAGGAGTCCCCCCAGATACACGATCCCTGCGAACACAATAGTGGTGGAGCCGGAGGGAAGGTCGAGGACATAACTGGTACCAAGACCGAGGCTGGTGAACAATGCGCAGAATAGCCCTGCCAGCACCATCATCTGCCACAGTTTTTTAGAGAACAAACCGGCGGTAGCTGCGGGGATGGTAAGGAGGGCAATCACCATAACAATACCAACCACTGTAACCATGAGGACCACAGTAACGGCAATGAGTAGGATCAGAAGAACATAGTAGAGTCTGGTAGGAATACCACGCAACCGGGTAAACTCTTCATCGAAGGAAAGGGCCAGAAACTGATGATAAAAGAGTATGCTCAGAACTATAACCAACAGGTCGAGCACGAGAATAAGGATCAGTTCCTGTCGGCCTACAAGGAGAATGTTTCCGAATAAATAACTCATCGGATCTACGTAACCGGGAGTTCGTGCGATAAAAAGCAGGCCGACGGCCATACCGATAGCCCAAATGCTGCCTATGATGGTATCTTCCCGTTCGTTGGAATAAGTGCTCACCAGTCCGATAATCAGTGCTGCCGAAAGTGCTGCGACTATAGCTCCGTGCAGGGGAGAGAGGAAATCCAAGCCATAGACGTGTTTAAAATAAAGGGCAGCCCCTATACCGGCCAAAGCGGCATGACTAATTGCCCCGGCAATGTAGGATATCCGCTTTACGACAACAAAGGAGCCAATAATTCCGAAGGATACACTGGAAAGAAGTCCGGCTATTAGGGCATAGCGAATAAAGGGGACGCTTGGATCGGCTAATGCTGCAAAAAATTCCTGTAACATAAAAACTCCTCTATTCTTGGACCGTTTTTGACTTTTCAAGGTTGATATCGTGACGGACCATCCTCATCTGGTTACCGTAGGCGGCACTGATAAGAGAGGCATCCAGCTTATCCGCGGGATGCTCATGTACGTGATTATTCACACAAAAAACTCTGTTGGTAATATCATCCACAAAACCTACGTCATGGGTCACCAGTAAAATAGTGTGTGTTTTGTTTAGTTCCTCCAGCAGTTCATGCAGCATTGAGCCTACCGCTGCATCAACATTTGATGTAGGTTCATCCAACAGCAGTATTGAGGGGCGTCCGGCCAGGGCACGGGCAATCAGGACCCGTTGGCGCTGGCCTCCGGAAAGTTCCTGAAAGGAACGGCGGGTAACTTCAGAAAGACCAACCTTCTCCAGTGCTTCAATCGCAGCCCTTCGATCCTGTTTAGTATAGAACCCGGCCCGCTTCTCCAGCCTGCCGGTTAAAACTACTTCAAATACCGTAATCGGGAACTGCTCGTCAAACCGGGAATGCTGGGGAACATAACCGAGATATCCCATATGTGTACGGGGAGATTCTCCATATACTTGTATTTTCCCCGATTCAGGCTCCAACAGACCAAGTATGATCTTCAATAAAGTTGTTTTTCCCCCTCCGTTCGGGCCGATAATGCTTACCATATCACCCGCCTGGATAGAGAGCGTCACATCATGAAGAACGGGATAATTTGAATAGCGGAACATCAGGTTTTCTATTTCTATTACATTTTGATTTGCCATAACCTACAACCTTAATTGGAAATTTCTACGGTGAGCTTCTAGGACAGTCGGAGGGACTGTCTACTCTAAAAGTGTTGTGTGCTTATTTCTTTTCCGCCAGTCCGTCGCGGATAGAACGGGCAATGGAACGCATATTGTGCATATACTCCGGTTTAAGCGGGGCCACCTCAACCACAACGCCGTTGATCGCTTGGGCGACCTTCCGGGCGCTCGCTTTCGAGAACTCGGGTTGTACAAAAATAACCCTGGCATTTTTCTCCTGTGCAGTGCGAATTACCCTCTGCAGTTCTCGGGAACTGGGTTCTTTTCCTCCCATTTCGATTGCAATTTGCGAGAGGCCGTAAGTCTCGGCAAAATAACCAAAGGACGGATGATAGACTAAAATGGTACTCCCCTTTACCGGTTCCAGAATACGTCTTAAATCCGCATCAAGCTGTTCTAGTTCTTCCGCAAATTGCTGATAATTCCTTCGGTACAGCTGTTCTTTCTCCGGATTGATATGTAGGAGGGCGTCCCGAATATGGACGGCCTGTTTTTTTACAAGGGGAGGCGACAACCATATGTGAGGGTCCGGCAGCTCCTTTTCATGTCCGTGGTCACCATGAATTGAGCGTTTTTCTATGCCCCGGGAGGTATCAATGATTGCAAGATTCTTCAATTCATCCCTAATGACCGGGATAAAGGCCTTCTCAAAGGGAACACCTATAGTAAAAAAGACATCCGCCCCTCCAAGTGTAGTGACCTGTTTGGGGCTCGGTTCGTAGGTTGCGGGACTCTTTCCAGGGGGGACCATTACCCTGACTTCTGTGGAAGGACCGGCTATTTGCTCAACAAAATAGCGTTGGGGGAGAATACTTACGTAGGCAAGTATGCTGCTGCTGTTATTCTTGCTTTGCGTATCTTCACCTTCGGCGGTCCCGCCGGCAAAGAGTGGAAACCCTGGGAGGGAAAACCCTAGAGTAAATATTCCAAGGAAAAGAAGGGGAAGTGCATATGAGCGGTCTTTTTTCATAAGGGACTTCCGTTGTGCTGTTCCCGGTCGCACGCGAGATAGATCTCATCGCATTCATCACACTTAACTATTTTGTGATGCTCGTTGAACTCGTTCCAGTGTTCCCTTTGGTTCGGCGTGAGTATTCCGGTGCCCTGACAGAGGGGACAAATATTATCCATAGCCCGCAATACCGCATTTCTTATAAACTCAGACCGGTTGGGAATATGGGTAAGTGCCTCAACTAGCTGCTGATCAGCTTTAAAGGAAATAATTTCATGCTTTTTCATGTATACCTCACAAAAATACAATGGTATTACTTAGTACTACTTGTAATATAGGGGGGATCAACTTGTTTGTCAAATCAGTTCTAAGCTTTTTTTTGGATTATACCGTTTATTTTTCTTTCAAGCTCATGTGTGTCAATGGGTTTAGGTATATAATCATCACACCCGGCTTCGAGTAAATTGGAAGTTTCCGATTTGCTGGTTGCCGCCGAAAGGGCGAATACCGGGAGCTCTCTCAAATCAATGTCCGACCGAATCTTTTTTACTAGTTGAAACCCGTCCATCACAGGCATATGAATATCAATTATCACCAGATCGTAGGTATGTGCGTGAAGATATTCTAGAGCTGTCCGGCCTTCAGGAGCAATATCGCAGGTATGACCTAAGTTTTTAAGTATTATTTTCATCAGTTGTTGGTTTACTCTATTATCTTCTGCAACAAGGATGTGTAGGCCTCCGCTTTCTTTACTTTCACTCATATGATGTAAAGCTCCTTATAAAAAATTTTCCTGAACCGGTTTTAGTGGAAGGTCCACAGTGAACTTTGAACCTTTTCCAGGAACGCTATCAACCTTGACGCTGCCCTTCATCTCATCGACGAGATTTTTTACAATTGCTAAGCCCAGACCGGTCCCATTAAAAGAACGGTTAGTTGAGCCGTCGATTTGCTCAAAGGGGGTGAATAATTGGCCGTACCTTTCAGGGGCGATGCCGATTCCCGTATCGCTTATTTCAATCATCACTTGTGTATCTTCGTATTTACACTGAATAGTTATATTGCCTTTAGTGGTAAATTTTATTGCGTTAGATACAAGATTATTTACAATCTGATGGACCCTATGTTGATCACCATAAAATAAGGGAGGCATAGTATCATCTATGTAAGTGTTAAAATCTATTTGCTTCGAACTTATTTGAGGTTTGAAAAAGGTATACTGGTGCATAAGCAAACTGTGTAGTGAGAAGGGCTCATTTTTCAGTTCCAGTGTATTAGATTCAATTTCAGAAAAGTCCAGAATATCATTGATAATGGCCAGCAGATTTTTTCCGGCCCTTTCGATACTTTCCAGTTTTTCCTGTTTGCTTTGGTCGCTCTCCTCCTGGGAGAGGAGTTCGGAGAACCCCAGAATAATGTTAAGGGGAGTTCTTAGCTCGTGGGACATTGTAGAAATAAACTGAGATTTTGCCGAATTTGCCTCTTCGGCGGCCTGTTTTGCCTTTTTAAGTGTCTCCTGGTAGTTATACCAATCGGTAATATCGGTTTCATATTCAATTACATGGCTTACTTCATTAAAAACATCTTTAATCGGATAACACTTTACCTCCACATATTGTGTTTTACCATCGGAGGTGTGGTGATGGTGGTAGGTGGAGAAGGGTTCTCCTGTTTCAGCTACCTTTAAAAGAGGACACGAATGGTCCTTTCCAGAGCAGGGGTGTGTGAGATTATGAGTTAATTCATAACAATGAGTATAAGGACCGGTGGAGCGGCGGATTGCCTCCGCATTGGCAAGTTCTACCTCGTAGGTCTTTGAGTTGATAACAATAAAAGAAAAGGGAAGAGAATTGATTACTGTTGAAAGAAAGTGGTTCTGATTTGGAACGATAGTATAGGATTTTCGGAGTTTCGGTTGGCTGAGGGCGTTTTCTACCAGTGTTGCAAGGGATGAGTTGTGTATAGGACGCACCAGAAACCCGTAATGGTTTCCACCGAGCCAGGATTCTAAAAATTGTGTATCATAGGTTTTGAGAAGCACAATTTCAGGAATTTCTATGTTCCCCGCCGCTACACTCTTTTCCCGAATAAAATGGAGTGGTGAAAAATTTATGCTCCTGTCCCATAGTATAATATCAGGGATAGTGTCGATTGGGTCAGGCGGGACTGCCCCTTCTTTAAATTTGATTAGAATGATAGAGTGGCCAAGGGCGTGAAGATAACGTGAGACCGGTGATTCTGTTTCAGTTTCTATCAGCAGGATACTCGACATAGTTTTTTGTTCCTTTAAGAAGAGCATAATAGACAGATATGCCCATGTCCATGTTTCGCGCACTCAGCAATTCGGAATGTGAAAAATTTTCGAATTTTTCACATTCCGAATGCTCACATTTTGTGTAAGATAGGTAGTGTATCTTAAAGATGTTGTGGTGTAATAGAGTAAAAGGAGAGTTCATGCGTTCAGTAGAATTTAACCGTAACTACTTAATCCATCCCGCGGGGTCTTGCCTGGCCTCTTTTGGAGATACCAAGGTTATCTGTACCGCCACAGTTGAGTCCGGAGTACCCTCTTTTTTAGAAGAGACCGGCTCGGGCTGGCTTACAGCCGAATATGCCATGTTGCCCGGCAGTACCGGCGGACGCCGGAAGAAACGGGAGCTTTTAAAACGTGACGGGCGCAGCACCGAAATCCAGCGGCTGATAGGAAGAAGTTTAAGGGCCGCCGTAGATTTAGAGAAACTTGGGGCGGTCAGTATTCTTATAGACTGTGATGTAATTCAAGCTGACGGCGGGACACGTACTGCGGCAATCTCCGGGGGATGGGTTGCCCTGTATGATGCATTGAGGGTCCTTGCAAAAGAGCAGGATGTTTCCGGCCCCGAGCACTACCTCAAAGGCCGACTTGCAGCGGTAAGTGTCGGTATTGTAGAGGGGAGGGTTGTATGTGATCTTGATTACGCCCATGACTCTCAGGCAGAGGTAGACATGAACATCGTCAAGCTGGAGGATGAACTGGTAGAAGTGCAGGGGACCGGCGAAAGGGGGACCTTCGATAGATCTCAGCTCAACAAGTTGCTGGATGCCGCCGATGCAGGTATATCAGAGATTTTTGAAAGCCAGAAAAGGGCCTTGAGAATATATGGAGATAGGTAGACTTGGGGGGCAAAAATCCCCTTTTTTGGGGTTATTTCTAGGAAAACCCGCTTCAGACTCACAGATGCAGACTCACAGATGC
>CAZDFY010000054.1:14243-22611 GCA_964504785.1 uncultured Sediminispirochaeta sp.
ACAGATGCAGACTCACAGATGCCGGGTTCTTCAGGGTATTTTCCCCTCCCCCTTACGGGGGAGGAGAAGTGGAGCTATTCTATCGGATGGTCGGCGTGGAACTGTTGTAATCGTGCCTTTAGGTCCTCTTCCTGATCGAGGCTAAACTGAGACACACAGGCCCTTAGACCTTCGTTATGGTCGCTCCCGGTAATTTCAAGACTGATGGCGCTTATTCCATAATACAAAAGCTCTTCAACCAGTTCGCCCCCGGTAAAACCGGGATAGGAAAAGGTGAAGTAAAAACCGTCGGCGATTGGTTTGTCTTCGTCGTGGTCGTAGACAATCTTAAAGCCGTTTTCTACCATGTGTTTTTTCATTATCCGGGCCCGAGTGCCGTACTCTTTTACATTTTCCACAAAGTTGTATTTTCCCTCATTTACCGCTTTCAGCATAGCCGTAACTGCGTATTGGGCTGAATGGCTCGTACCGGCGGTAAGCGTGTAAAGGGCCCCGTAGATGAGGGAATGACCGAATTTTTCGGTAGGATAGTAGCGCAGCAAATCGGGATATGTGCGGTGAAAAAGGGCATCCGAAACTAGAATCATTCCAAGCCGTTCGCCGGCATAACTAAAAGCTTTGGATGTTGAGAGAAGCAACACGTAATTGTCGGTGTAGTGGGCTACTGTGGGTTGATATGGAGGCCGGCCGGGCTGTGAATAGTCATGACGAAAGTCCATGGCAAAGTAGGCTAGGTCTTCAATCACGGTAACATCATATTTTTGTGAGAGTTCTCCTATAATCTGCAGCTCCTGATCGGTAAAACAAATCCAGGTCGGATTATTCGGGTTGGAGTACATGATGGAAGAGATTTGACCGCCCTTCAGGTAGGACTCCAATTTATCCCGCAGCTTAGCTCCGCGGTAATTGTATACGTCGAAACTCTCATATTCATGGCCGAGGACCTTACATTGCTGCTTTTGTACGGGAAAACCGGGGTCGATAAAAAGGGTACCCTTTCGATTATGGTTGTTCCGGTTGGCCACCAAAAATGTCGCGAAACCGCCCTGCATCGAACCAACCGTCGGCAGACATGATTCGGGACTGATGTTGATATTGAGAAACAGTTCGGCAAAGCGGGAAGCCTCTTCTTTTAGTTCAGGAAGGCCGTCTATCATTGAATATTTAGAGGCAACCCCCTTTTTCAGCGCATCTATTTGCGCCTGGATGCCTACTTCCGGGGCGGGAAGCCCGGGTACCCCCATCTCCATGCGGATATACTTTTCTCCGGTCTCCCCTTCAATCTGATACACCAGTTTTACCAGCTCACGGATGCCGGCTTTTCCCATGTTTTTAATACCGCTGTTTTTAATCTTTTCAGATACCACCTTCGCATTGATGGGAGTATTATCTCTCTTACTCATACTAACTCTCCTTTTCTACTCGAATTCGGGCATCAACCGCACATACGTAGTCGGGGTTGCCGAGAAGCGGGTTGAGGTCTAGTTCGGTAATTTCCGGGGCTGTTTCAACAAGCGCTCCCAGCCTGATAAGGATATCGGCAAATAAGTACTCATCCGTCCCCGCTTGTCCACGGGTGCCTTCAATCATTTTATACCCCTTAAGCCCGCGAATCATCGCCAGGGCTTCTTCTTGCCCGAGGGGGGTCAAGCCGCTTTGAACATCCTTAAGCACCTCAACGAAGATACCGCCGAGACCGCACAGTACCAGATGCCCGAAGCCTGGTTCGGATTTTACTCCGGCAAACAACTCGAGCCCGCTGAGCATAGGCTGCAGAAGCACCCCGGTGGTCTCCTCAATTTTCATGAGCCGGGCAAACTCGCTGCGGACCTTCTCTTCGGTGTCTACATTCACAACCACTCCGCCTACATCGGATTTATGCACCGGTCCTACTACCTTCATTACCACCGGATACCCCAGGGCTTCCGCGGCTTCGGCGGCCTGATCGGCTTCGACGGCTACCCGTTCTCCGGCGCGGGGTATTCCTGCCGCATCCAATAGCTGCTGAACTGCTTCAGGGCTCAGGTAGCCCTTCCCGGATGCGGCGACAACTTGCCGGATTGCCTGACGGTCGATTTCCGGCGGTTCAGGTTCGCCCCGGCCGATGAGGGGAGCAGCATAAACCCGGCTCAGTCCTCGTCCGAGTTCAACCTCATCGGGAAAGTTGATATTTCCCTTTGAAAGGAAGTAATCGATTTCATTTTTCACATTGATAATCGAGGGTAGCACCGGATAAATCGGTTTCGTGGAGCTGCGCATTTTTTTATGAAGCACCTCGTAGACATCGTACACTTCAAACAGCCCGGGGCTGCCGAAAATAACTACCATCGCATCGATGTTATCAAAGCGGGTATCACAGTAGTCAATAATTTCTCCCAGCTGTTCCGCTGTACCGGTGGCAAGAAAGTCTATAGGGTTTGCGGTAGAGCTTCCGGGGAACAGTTTTTCCTTCAGTTCATCCGCCGCCGGTCCTTCGATGGGGGGTATCTCTAGACCGCCGTGGGAGAGGGCGTCGGTGAGCATCACCGCCGGGCCGCCGGCGTGGGTGATAACTGCAATGCGGGTTCCCGGCAGGGGCGGGTGCATAAAGATTGAAGCCACAGTGGTCAGTTCGTCCCTGCCGTAGCAACGCACGATTCCGGCCTTGCGGAAGAGGGCGTCCACGGCGTTATCGGAGCTTGCCAGGGCCCCTGTGTGAGAACTGGCGGCCCTGCTTCCGGCGGAGGAAGAACCGGCCTTTACCGCAGCAATGCGGCACCCCTTACGAATAAGCGACTTTGCGTGCTTCAGCAATTTTTTCGGTTTATTGATACTCTCGATATAGAGCAGCTTCACTTTAGAGCTTTTTTCGGGGTCGAAGCTCTCATCAAGATATTCCAGTACCTCCTCAACCCCGATCTGTGCGCTGTTTCCCACGGAAAAAACCTGAGAGAAAGTAAGCCCCTTCGGAATGCCGGCCTCCATAATAAAAACCGCTGTCGCCCCCGAGCCTGATATGAAATCGCAGCCCCGGGGGTCCAGTTTCGGAATCGGGGTGGTAAAGACACCGTTGTAGGTTGGAGTAAGGACCCCTATACAGTTGGGCCCGATCAGGCTGCCGCCGTGGTCCTCTACAATTTTAACTATCTCATGTTCTATTTCAGCCCCGGCCTCACTCTCTTCGCTGAAACCGGCGGAAAGAATAATAAATGCCTTGGTGCCCTTTTTTTCTGCCAGAAGCTGTACCGTCTCAGTACAGAGTTTGGCGGGAATTGCCAGAATTGCCAGCTCAACCTTTGGAAGATCGTCGATACCGGCGTAGCCTTTCAGGCCCTGCACTTCCGTCTCCTTCGGATTTACCGGATAAACAGGCCCGTCGAAATTTCCGGAGATTAGGTTTTCTATTACCTTCCCACCGGGTTTGTGTGTATTATTGGACGCCCCCACAACCGCAATTGAGGCGGGCTTTATGAGTTCTTTTACTACCATAAGTACCCCCGCTACTTTTTATGACGATCGGTTTTCTTCGGCAAACTTTCGACCTGCTTCTAAAGTCGCTATATTAAGATCTACAATCTCTTGGCCTTTACGACCGAAGCTATAGCGAATGCCCTCTTTAAGCTTTTCAAAGTCAATATCCATAAAGAGGGATGCGGCACCGGTCATCACCATATTCATTCCCCGGGGATTTTTAAGGTCCTTTGCAGTCCCATCCGCGTCAATTGCCACATGCTGCGGAACTTTATCGACCTCCTTCAGTACTGCATCCAAATCGGGGTAGTTCGCAATATTTTTGTAGGGTGTCGTGTTTGTTACCAGCCAGCCTTCAGGGGAAAGGTAGGGAATGTAGCGGAGGCTTTCCATCGGTTCAACCGAGAGAATAATATCGGCCGCACCTTCAGGCACCAAATCACTGTAAATGGTTTTATCGGAAATTCGCAGGTGTGACTGTACATCTCCTCCCCGCTGACTCATGCCGTGGACTTCAGCCTGTTTCAGACTTAATCCGGATTCAACCGCCGCGTAGCCGATGACCGTCGCGATTGAGAGTATTCCCTGTCCACCGACTCCTGCTAAAATAATATCGAGTTTCATGCCTCCCCTCCCTTTTTCTTCTGCTTGGCCCGGCGGAGCTGGGTTTGTACACACTCCCGCTGCGGGATTATAACGGAAACCCCTTCGTAGGCTAACTCTTCTTTAATTATCTGTACAAATTGATCGTGGGTGTTCCGTTTAGGAATAATACTGCGAATATGGTCGGGATGGACCCCCAGTCCTTCGCAAATATTGAACAGCCGGCCGGAGGCATGGCTTTGCTGTCCGCCGGTCATCGCTGTTGTAGAGTTATCCAGAATGAATACCACGATGTTGGAACCTTCTATTACCGCGTCCAGCAAACCGGTCATTCCGCTGTGGGTGAAGGTAGAATCGCCGATGACCGCTGCGCTGGGATAAAGCCCGGCATCGGAGGCGCCCTTCGCCATGGTGATGGAAGCCCCCATATCTACGCAGCTGTTGATTGCCTCAAAGGGCGGCAGAGCGCCCAGGGTATAACAGCCGATATCGGAAAACACGTGTCCGTCGCCGTATTCTGATTTGACGGCTTCGTTGATGGCATTGTAGGTATCAATATGGCTGCATCCGGGGCAGAGTGCCGGCGGCCGGGGAGCTATTACCTCCGGAGCTGAAGCCGACTGGCGCGCCTCCATTCCGAGGGCTTTTCGAACGTGCCTTGGATTTAACTCGCCGTCCCGCGGAAGTTCACCGGTCATCCTTCCCTTTACAATCGCCGGGCCGCGGTCAAGTAAACCACGCAGTTTTTCTTCCACCACGGGCATTCCCTCTTCGACCACCAGAATTTCCTCGCACTCATTGACCATTCTGTCTATATAGGCCCGGGGAATCGGGTACTGAGAAAGCTTGAGCAGAGGGTAGGGGCACTGCTGGTCCTGGAAGTTTTCCATTACATAGTTATAGGCAATTCCAGTAGCGATAATTCCCATCTTCTTGTTGCTGCCCTCATAGTAGTGGTTGTAGGGCGAGTTGTTCGCCTCCACTTCCAGAGCCGGCAGTTTTTCCAACAGCAGTTTATAACGTCTTCGGGCAATTGCAGGGAGTAATACAAACTGACGTTTGTCCTCCGGCATTGTGAGCTCGTTTTCTTTTAATGGAGCTCCCCGTTTTACCCCTGAACGGCTATGGGCGATACGGGTAGTTAAGCGAAGTACTACCGGAGTTTGATACTTTTCGGAAAGTTCAAAACCGGTAAAACACATCTGATACGCTTCCTGTTGATTGCTCGGCTCCAAAATGGGGACCATAGCAAAATTAGCCAGCACACGGCTGTCCTGTTCATTCTGAGAGCTGTGCATACTGGGATCGTCTGCTACGGTTACAATAATGCCGCCGTTTGCCCCGGTAATTCCGGAGTTAATAAAGGGATCGGCGGCAACATTCAGCCCTACATGTTTCATCATTGCCATAGTCCGTTTTCCGGCGTAACTCATACCGATAGCGGTCTCAACCGCGGTCTTTTCATTCGCCGACCACATCCGATGAATATTTTTTTCGGCGGCTTGTGAGGAGTGCTGTACATATTCCATAATTTCAGTAGAAGGGGTTCCGGGGTAGGCATAAAAACCGGAAGTCCCAGCATCCAAAGCCCCCTGGGCGACAGCTTCATCGCCTAAAAGCAAGAGAGTATTATTGTCCAAAGTGTCCTCCTTGGATATTTTGGGGTTCTACTCTCAATTATATCATTAGTTTTTGAATATGTGAAAATAAAATTTGATATAATGAACAAGATTATACAAATACCGGCAGTTCTTACGTGTTTCATTCTAATTATGCGGCTGTGTGCTTTTTATGAAGTTTTTCTCCGCTTGACCTCGTCGCCCTTACACCGTAATGTAGAACCATGCGTACGGCAGGAATAATCGGTGGGCTTGGCCCGGGCACTACGGCAGAATTTTACATGGAGATAATTCAGCGGGCGCGGAAGGTATATCCCAAAACATATCCCAGAATATTGATTCACAGTATCCCCGTACCCTTTGAAGTAGAACAGAGTATTGTGGCCTATGGGAGGGGCGAGGAAGAAATGTTTCCCCTTTTGTCTGAAGGTGTTTGCCGGCTTGAGGGTTCGGGGGCGGACTTCGCCGTAATTCCATGCAATACCGTGCATGTATTTCATTCTCAGCTGCAGGGAGCTATCAGTATTCCCCTGCTAAATATTCTTCAGGAAACCGCCCTGGCGTGCCGCAGTCGCGGGTGGGATCGGGTTGGAGTGTTAGGCACTGTGAAAACCTTTAACGATCGAATTTATGAGTCGGCTTTAGAAGAACAGGGCTTGGTTCCGGTACACTTGGCTGTGGAGAAACGGGATGAACTCGGACAGCTGATTTCTAGGATTTTATCAGAAAGAACATTACCCGATGACCGGCAGATATTGATAGAGATGCTGCAGGAAATGGAGGGTAAGGGTGCAGACGGAGTAATTCTCGGGTGTACCGATTTGCAGTTACTGGTGAATGAGGGCGACCCGGATCTTCCGGTTTCTGTTGTTGATTCGATGCGGTGTCTGGCGGACGCGGTGGTCCGTAATCTTTATGACGATGAAGGGGGGGAATAGATGGCACGAGCACTGATAAGCGTGTACGACAAAAGCGGTTTAGATAGTTTTGCATCCTTTTTACAGAAGCAGGACCTCGAAATTGTCTCCTCCGGGGGAACGGCCCATTTTCTGAGGGAAGCCGGAGTCGGCGTGACTCCTATTGGAGCAATTACCGGTTTTCCAGAAGTCTTGGACGGGAGGGTCAAAACGCTGCACCCTGTAGTACATGCGGGGATATTGGCCCGCCGCAGTGTTCGGGAGGATATGCGAACACTGCAGGAGTTTTCCATCAAAGAGATAGATTGGGTGGTAGTGAACCTGTATCCCTTCCAGGAAAAACTCAATGAGCTTGAAGATGAGAAAGAGCTTCTGGAATTTATTGATATCGGCGGGCCGACGATGGTCCGGGCCGCTGCAAAAAACTTTTACGATGTAGTAGTAATATGTGATCCCTCAGATTACTCCTGGGTACAGGAGGAACATTCCGTGGAGGGTAGTCTTTCGGTTCACAGCCGCCGTTATTTAGCAGCAAAAGTTTTTACCCTGATGTCTGAGTATGATGCAGCAATAGCAAATTTCCTTCAGCGATGAGAGATGAAAGGCCTTTCACACTCTTACATCGCCGACATTTGTAAAAAACATTCTCTATTACACATTGGGGTCACCGACATAACACCTCCCTCAAGCAGGAGGCGTTCTTATTACTCAAACTGGATTAACGCCGGTCTTCATGGTGAGATGAAATATCTCGCCGCCCATGCCCCGTTGAAATACAGTCCCCAGGATCTCTTAACCGGAGCAAAAAGTCTGATTCAGGTACTCTTACCCTATTATCGTCCCCGCCGGTATCCTCAGCTTCCCCAGGGACAAGGACGAATTACCCGGTATGCCTGGGGAAGGGATTATCACAAGGTACTTAAAAAGCGTCTTTCCGCCGTATGTGGTGACCTGGTACAGCAGTTCCCAGGAGAAAAATTTAGGCCCTTTGTAGATTCAGGACCTCTGGATGAGCGTTATTATGCCCAGAGGGCACGGCTCGGCCAAGTAGGGCGTAACGGACTGCTGATTCACCCCGAATACGGCAGTTGGGTTTTTCTTGGTGAGATAGTGAGTACACTATCTATCGACTCCGTCAGTGAGGGGCCCCAGGGGCCGAAAAAAAGTGAGTTTCCGGATACACGGACTTTTGAAAGAGGCGGCCTATGTCCCCCGGGCTGTGAAAATTGTAAGCGCGCATGTCCTACCGGAGCGCTGGGGTCGGAGGGTGTCTTTGATGCCCGGTTATGTATTAGCTATCTTACGATTGAATACAAGGGGAGTATTGAAGAGTCCCTGCGTCCTTTAATTGGTGACTGGTTGTTCGGCTGCGATATGTGTCAGGATGTGTGTCCCTTAAATCGAAATGTCCCTGACACCGGGGAAGGAGACTTTCTTCGGGATATCGCGGGTGAATCCATAGACTTATCCCGTATTCTAAGGGTCCGCACCCACGAGAACATGGTCGAGATGCTGGCCGGTTCACCCCTGATGCGCCTGGGGGTATCCCAGTTGCTGCGGAACGCCTCCATTGTTGCCGCCAATACCGGGGCCGGCTTTCTCATCCCGGAATTAAAAAAGCTTACTCTGTACGACGACCCTATAGTGAGGGAACATGCCTCATGGGCAATTGAAGAACTCAGTTGAAATTAAATCTACTGGTCCAAACCCTGTGGGAAAGAAACCTCACTCGCCTACAGCGAGAATTTCCCGCCCCTCACATCCACACATATTGTGGCC
>CAZDFY010000055.1:0-22542 GCA_964504785.1 uncultured Sediminispirochaeta sp.
AACCAATTTTTCGTACCCGGATGTGCGATTCTGATGTACCATAGTACTATTCTACTGGGAGTTTTTCGGGCATACAATGATAAAAAACCTTTTGTAAGAAAAAATCTATACCCACAGCAATTCTAAACAAAAGGTTAGTATTCTCTTCTTCTTATTGATAGATTTTCCTTTTTTTGTCACACTTGTCTATTAGCACCAGCAATTCGCAATGTGAAAAATTTTAAAATTTTTTCACATTGCGAATGCTCACATTTTTTTTAAGATAGGTAGTTTATCTTAAAGTTGGTGTGGGTATTCTCATTTTGGAAGTCATAAGACTTCCAAAATGAGAATACCTGAATTAGCACATACAGGGGAAGAACAAAGATGAACCAAACCGTAAAAATCGGAATCATCGGCGCGGGTGAACGCGGTGTATATACAGTAGGGGCCCGGATGGCTGAAAGAGTAAATCAAGAGGGGTTTATTGTTCATGCCTTAGCCGATATCTATCCTGAACGCCTGCGGGAAGGGAAAAGTTTCCTTGAAAAAAAATACCTTGAAGAGGGGCGAAAGGTAGATATCAGCACCTACACCGACTATAACGAATTGATACATGATCCGGAAGTAGAAATGGTCCTTATAACCTCCTACACTTCAAAGCACCTTGAATCGGCACTGCCGGCTCTACGCTCTAAAAAGCGAGTATATCTGGATAAGCCCATCGCTACTAAAATTGAGGATTCCTACAAAATTATACAGGTGGAAAGAGAAGAAGAGAATCCACTTATCATGGGATTCACCCGCCGTTATGAAACCACATGGCGTAAAGCCTATGAACTGCTTCAGGGAGGCAGCATCGGTGAGCTGCAGATGATTCTCCTTCGGTCGGTTATTCCCTACTCCCGCTATTTGCAGCGTTGGCATCGGAACCGAGCCCTATCCGGGGGAGCGCTTAACGATAAAGCCTCCCACCATTTTGATGTGTTTAACTGGTTTTCAGGTTCCAGCCCGGAGGTTCTGCAGGCAATGGGGGGGCGCTCCGCTGTATTCACTCCGGACCCGGAAGCACCGAAGCGATGTCGGGAGTGCGACCGCGAATGTCCATACCGCGTTGTTCCCAGTGAAACCGTCAAAGAACGGGGCGTATTCTACACACTTGAAAAAGAGTACGATGATGATGAGGCGGCACTTTTCAGACAGCCCTCCTGGTATGACGCGCCCACCTATGATGAGAGAGCGGATAACTGCGTGTACGACCCCGATGCGGATATCTTTGACCATGCAGTGGTAAATGTTTCCTATAAAAACGGTATTAAAGCTACCCTTTTCTTATCTATTTTCGGCCCGGTTGCCGAAGATCAGGAGACCCTCGAGCTGGTCGGCTCTTCCGGCAGAATTAAGCTGGTCCGCAATACAGGGGCTATCGATATTGTAAACGAATACGGTGCCCGCCACGAAGTAATCGACGCTTCCGACAAAAATCTTGAGAGCTCCCACAACGGTGCCGATATCGGACTACTCAAGGATATACGCGGTTTCTTGGAGGGACATTCACCGGTTGCCCAGTCAAGGGACGGACATTTGTCGCTGCGAATGGTCCATGCCGCTGAACAGGCGATTGAAACCGGTGGAGCTACTATCAATATGAGTGAGGTCCCCTTTGGAGACGTATAGCGGAAAAAAAGTATATTTTGCCGATCTGCACAACCACTGTAATATTTCCTATGGCCACGGCCCCCTGGAGGATGCGCTAAAGAACGGGAGACAGCGACTCGATATTTGTTCGATAACCGGGCATGCTCACTGGCCGGATATACCCCCCCGGGACGGAAAAATCGACCACATCATTGATTTTCATGAGAAGGGTTTCAGCAAACTTAAATCCGGGTGGAAGGATGTGCTGCGCACTATGAAAGAGTACAACCGTCAGGGTGAGTATCTTGTATTTCCCGGCTTTGAGATACACTCTATGGATGCCGGGGATTATACTCTCCTCACAAAACACTTTGATGCGGAGATCATGTATCCCGACTCTATTGATGCCCTTAGAGAATTGATGGAAACCCGGCCTGATATACGCCGAAGTTATCTTGCCTTCCCCCATCATATCGGCTATAGTCCCGGCCGCAGAGGGATAAACTGGGAGAAGTTTTCAAGCCGGGTGTTCCCCTTAGTCGAGATTTTCTCAATGCACGGATGCGCGGAGACCGACGAAAACGACCATCCCTTTCTGCACACCATGGGCCCCGGATCCGGTATTGGTACTATGCGCTACGGTTTAGGTTCTGCACAAGCCCATTTCGGTGTTCTCGGGAACACCGACCACCACAGCGCACACCCCGGCAGTTACGGCCATGGGTTCAGTGCAGTATGGGCGGAAAACCTCGACCGAGATACCATTTGGGATGCACTCAATCAGAGGAGGACCTATGCCCTCACCTCCGACAAGATGCAGCTGAAATTCGCGGTAAATGGTGCGGCAATGGGCTCTCACACACCACTTGAATCCCGACGACAGATAGAATTTGAACTAACGGCCGGCGGTGCTTTGGATTACGTCGATATTATTAAGAACGGATCCCTCTTCTCACGCTTCTCTCAACCGGATTTTTCCCGCCGGCAGCCCAGCGGAGATCCCCTTCATACCCTGCTGTACCTCGAACTCGGTTGGGGAGAAAGAAACGTACCCTTCAAGTGGGATGTTCAGTTGGGTGTAGAGAAGGGGCGCATAAAATCGGTGGATCCCCGTTTTCGCGGCGGCGAAGTGGTCTCACCCCTGGATTCAACCGAGAACGAGGGGGGAAGTTTCCGATCATCCTGGGAACAACTTGATGAGTTAAAAATTGCCCTCACCACTGAAACCGCCGGTAATCCGACAAACTCCACCCCCGCCACCCAGGGAATTGCCCTCGAAGTTGAAACCCCTCCGGATTCCCATGTAGTTATGCTGATTGGGGGGCAAGAATACCGGGTCGATATACAACAACTGCTGCAACGATCTTTTATCGGATATACAGGAGGCTTTGATTCTCCGGCCTTCAAATTACACCGAGCTCCCTATGAAGAAGAGTTTATGTGGAGCGGTTCAATAGAAGATATCGACCGGGAGCCCGGCTACTACTACGTGCGGGCCCGTCAGCAAAACGGCGCCTGGGCTTGGAGTTCCCCCGTTCGGCTCGGATAACCTCCCCCTTTCTGTTAGTCCGGGCTGTAGCTTTCTGGAGAATCAAGGGCAGCGCCGGCCGGGGGTTTCACCGGGCCTTTCAGCAGAGGGTCCCCCGTACGTTCCATCCACCTGTTCAAATGGGCACCTAACTCCTCCCTGACCGAGTGATACGCCGAATCGTCGGCGCGGTTTTGCTTTTCCAGAGGGTCCAGGGCCAAATCAAACAGCTCTTCACCTGCTGCTGTCTCAGAAAAGTACCCATGCATTGAAAAGTGGTCTTTTGTTGGAGAATCATCTACATTCACCGGCAGCCTATGGTCAATTGGAGAATAACGGCGGATCAGTTTATATCGCTTCGACCGTATGGCCCTCGCCGGTTCGTATGCAGCATGAAAACTGGTTTCCGAATACAGGTAGGGGTGCAGCTCCTGCTGTTCTCCGCGAAGAAGAGGAAGCAAAGACCTCCCCTCCAATGAATGCTGTGGAGGTATCCCGAGCATTTCACTGAGGGTAGGAAAAATATCGAGCTGACTTACCATTGCATCACACACCTGAGGCATGGGAGGGGAATCCACGGTAGTCCTTCCCATCGCCTCCGGCAATTTCAGCATCATGACGACCCCTGTGCCGCTGTCATGCAGAGTTGCTTTCATCCCCGGAAAGGCCGGTCCATGGTCTGAGGTACACAACACAAGGGTATCCTCCTCACGCCCCGAACTTCTCAAGGCTTCTAGGACCTCCCCTACACACTGATCGACGGTTTTCACCGCTGTATAGAAGCCGGCAGCATCTTTCCGGGTATCGGCGGTATCCGGAATCGGACAAGGCGGACGTGCATATGCACCCCCTGTTTCCGAAGGCTCCGGAAAGGGGCGATGGGTATTCAACATGCCGAAGGACAGAAAAAAAGGCCCATCCTCATGAGTTCTAATAAACTCAGCGGCGCAGCGCGCATTCTGTTGGTCATAGGTACATAGATCATCGATTCCCTGTTCAAAGTATTCATCCGAGTCGTCCAGCACAAGGTCATACCCGATCATCCCTTTACGGGGAGCCACATGCTGTACGCCGCATAAAGCGGTAGTATACCCGGCGGATTTAAGATAGGAAACTAAGTGCTGCCTGTAATCGTAAAGAGAAAAGCCCCTATGGGCCAGGCCGAGCATTCCGTTCTCATGGGGATAGGTACCGGTCAAGAGACTCGATCGACTTGGAGAACAGGTAGGGGCGGAGGAATGGGCATTTCGAAACAGCACCGACTGTGCGGCAAGGGCGTGAAGGTTTGGGGTTTCAACCGGATATCCGTGGGGACTTACGTACCGGCCCGTATCGTGGGTGTGGATATACACAATATTAAATGAATGTTGTGGGGAATTCATGAAGAACACCTCAAGGTTAAAAATAATAAGGTTTCTTTATAAGATTTCTTACTCTATAATACAAAGGTTTGCATAAAAAATGATTTTTTGCAAGGTATTTCATTTTACTGTGTCATATTTACCCAAAATTTCCTGTATTTTAAATTTGACAGACCGCTTTTTCAACGTTATAGTGTAATTGTATTGCAAACGATTGCATATGAAGAAGAATATAACGATAAAAGACATTGCAGAACTTGCCCATGTGAGCCCTTCCACCGTATCACGGGGCCTGAACGACAGTCCTCTTGTGGCAAAGAAGACCCGCGCCCGTATTCAGGAAATCGCCCTAGAACATGGGTTCAGTTTTAACACTAGCGCCCGTAGTCTTATTACCAGGAAAACGGGAATTATAGGATTGATATTTCCCGAACACTTTAACCAGTATCAACACTCCTTTTACCTCACCCTGTTGATGAACAAAATCAGGGATGAATTAGAAGACCACGAGTACGACTTGATTGTAAAATTTCGTAAAAACCGAAACAACACGGTCAATAATATTCGTCATTTAGTGAACGGTAAAAAAATAGACGGTCTGATAATAGTTCACTCAAAAATGGAGCAGGAGGATTTTAACTTTCTCCATGAAAACGGTGTTCCCTTTGTCCTGCTGCAGGCAAAACAGTACTATGTCGACATTGAGAATGAAAATTGGGTTTTTGTCGACCACAAAAAAGGCGGTTACATTGCTACAAACCACCTTATCGGGCTTGGTCATGATTCGATTCTCTGCCTCATGCTCGACAGCCCGCAGTATCAGTTTACGGAACGAACCGAAGGGTACAGACAAGCCCTGGATGATAACAATTTACCCGTCGATGAAGAAAAGATTGTTCTCTGTGACGGCACTTTTGAGAGCAGTTACAATCTTATAAGCGAAAAGCCGGATTTTATGAAACAGGTAACGGCAATTTTTGCCCAAACCGACATCATGGCATTGGGAGCAATCGAGGCCCTGCAGGACCTGGGAATGTCGGTCCCGAAGGACATCGCGGTGGTGGCCTATGACGACATCGAATTCGGAAAGCATTTCAGACCAAAACTGAGCACTATCCATCAGCCCCGAGACCAGCTGGCAGTTTTAGGCTGCGAGCGGCTGTTCGGGATGCTCGACAGTGACAGCACCACACCGCCGATGCAGCGGCTGATAGAGCCGTATTTGATTGTTCGAGAATCATGCGGTGCCGAAGGGTAACCGAATGAATATTTTTAGATTTTCAAAGGAGGAAGATTATGAGTAGGAAACTTTTGACTACAATCGTACTACTTATAGCAGCAGCCGGTCTGCTATTTGCAGGAGGGCAGCAGGAGGGAGCCCAAACTGAGCAGCAGGGCGCTCAAACCGAAGAAAAGGCGGCCGCGCAAGCCGAAGAGGTTGAACTGCACTTCTTTCAGTTCAAGCCGTACCTCGATGAGGAGTACAAGAAATTCGCCGACGATTTCGAGAAGGAAAACCCGAATGTAACGGTAACTACCGAGACCATCGGAGGAGGAACCCAGTGGCAGACTATACTGAAAAGCAAATTCGCCGCGGATGAAGGTCCCGATATTTTTCCGGTTGAAGGCCCCAGTCAATACGAACTGTGGAGTGATTATATTGCCGACCTCTCCGGTGAACCGTGGATTGACAATGCGGTGCCCTTTGCACTGGAAGTGCTGAATATTAACGGTAAGCAAATGGGAATGCCTGTTAACCTGGAAGGCTACGGGTACATCTACAACAAGGATATCTTCAAAGAAGCAGGCATCAACGAAACCCCTTCGACTTTAAGCGAACTTGAGGCGGCCGCGAAAAAGATTAAAAGCGCCGGATACACCCCCTTTGCAACCGGCTACAGCACTTGGTGGGTAATTGGACTGCACCTGTACAATGTTGCTTTCGCGCAACAGGACGACCCCCAGGCTTTTATTGATAGGCTGAATGCAGGCGAGGCAAAAATGGCGGAGAACAAACTGTTTCAGGACCTCCAGAACATTGTTGACCTGACAGTAGAATACGGCGAGAAGAACCCCCTGACTACCGATCACAACAAGCAGGTTCAGATGTTTGCAAACGGAACCGCCGCAATGATCCAGCAGGGTGTCTGGAAGGAAGTACCCATTTTTGAAGCCAACCCGAATGCCAATGTGGGACTACTGCCGATCCCCCTGAACGACAGTGCACAGATGGACCGTGTTGCAGTAGGGGTTCCCTTCAACTTTGTGGTAAACAAAACCTCCCCCGAACCTGTCCAGGAAGCAGCCAAAGACTTTCTTAACTATCTGGTCAACAGTAAAACCGGTCAGAAGTACATGACCGAAAATTTCGGCTTTATTCCCGCCTACAAAGGAGTTGATCCCCAGGGCCTTAAGGGTGTTGGAAAGGACATCCTTGGGTATGCCGGCCGGGACAAGACAATACCATGGGTATTCGGACAATTCCCCGACGGCTTTGCCAACGAAGTGTCCAACAACATTCAGGCTTACATTGCAGACCGGCAGGATTGGAACACAACCCTTGAACGCCTCGATGCTGCCTGGCAAAAACTGAAATAAACTACTATCATTTGTAGTATCTGCGGGGCCTGTCAAAGTGCAGGCCCCGTCCGTATTCACAGCGTGAAGGAAAGGGGATATGAATAACAGACGATTACGGGATATCCGCGAGGATATCTTCTTTATCGGCCCGGGCTTCATAATTTTCACACTTATAGTTCTGTTCTCATTTGTGCTGGGTATCTATTACTCCTTTACCGAATGGAACGGCGTAAACAAAGAGGCCCTATGGGTAGGGATAGACAATTATCTGCAGGTATTCAAAGGGGACGAACAGGCCGGGGTTTCGGCGGTGTTTACGCTCAAATTCACCCTCGCCTCGGTGATCCTCGCCAACCTGCTGGCTTTCTTTCTGGCCCTGGCGCTGACCCTGCCGCTCAAAAACGCCAAACTGATGCGTACCATCATATTCCTGCCGAATGTCATCGGCGGCATTATTCTCGGGTTTGTGTGGCGCTTTATCTTCACCAATAGTTTTGTCAGCATCGGTGAGCTCACGGGAATAGGTTTTTTTGAACTTCCCTGGCTCGGAACTCCCATAACAGGGTTCTGGGGCTCGGTGATAGTATTTGTGTGGCAGCGAACCGGATATCTCATGATGATCTATGTGGCGGCCATCGTCAGCATTGACGACACGCTCTTAGAGGCAGCCTACATAGACGGGGCCTCACAACTGCACATGCTCACCAAAATTATAATTCCCCTGACCGTACAGGCAATTACCGTCTGCGTATTTCTGGCCCTCTCCTGGACCACCAAAATGTTCGATGTGATCTTCGCCCTGACCAAGGGCGGGCCCTTTGGCTCAACTGAAACATTTGCAATGAACATCTACTATGAAGCCTTTCAATACAACAATTACGGCCTCGGCTCGGCCAAGGCGATTCTGTTCTTCATTGTGGTCGGCTTCATCTCCACCGCTCAGGTACTGATTACTAAAAAATGGGAGGTGGAAGCATGATAACGAATAAGTACTTCCCGCGCCTGTTTGTAATCGAAATGGTAGTACTGGTGATAGCGCTTATTTATCTTTCGCCGTTCTACTTCGTAGTTGTCAACTCATTGAAACCCTTCGGTGAAATTATTGAGAACGCCGCCTCACTGCCGAGCACGATCCGCTGGGACAATTTTGTAAAAGCCTGGAACACAGTCTCCTTTCCTACAGTATTCCTCAACTCGCTGCTGGTCACCTCCTTCAGCATCGCCGGAATGGTGCTGCTGGGTGCGATGGCCGCCTGGCGGATGGTGCGCCGGCCCCACAAAATCAGCGGCCTGATTTTCGTGCTCTTCGTCTCTGCGATGGTCATACCCTTCCAATCGGTGATGATCCCGATGGTAAAAGTGGCCAAGATGTTCGGACTGCTGAACAGCATTCCGGGAATCGTGGTTATCTACTTCGGCTTCGGCATGCCGCTGACGGTCTTTCTGCTGCACGGCTTTGTAAAGAGCATTCCAAAGGAACTTGAAGAGTCGGCCTACATCGACGGCTGCTCGACCTTTCAGAGCTTTTTCCAGATCGTCTTTCCGCTGATGCGCACCATGGTGGTCACCGTAATCATACTGCAGACCCTGTGGATCTGGAACGACTTCCTGCTGCCCCTGCTGGTGCTGTTCGACGAAAGCATCCGCACTATTCCCCTGGGTATTTTCAGTTTCTTCGGCCAGTACCTGAACCAGTGGGATTCGGCCCTGGCTACACTGATCATGGGTATGGTTCCAATCATTATTTTCTTTTTAATTCTGCAGAACTACATCATCAAGGGAATCACTGCCGGGTCGATCAAGTCATAGTACGCCCAGGGATCCGACGGGCCACCATAGCCGCACCCAGGAAACTGAACAGGGGACGTATGGTCAGCCGCAGGGTCGCATAGATAGCCGGCATAATAGCCTTGCTGTTTAAGTTTAGCCAGCCCCTCTGCATACATATACATGTTTGAAGCGAGAGGAGGATCCTTTTTTGTTCATCTTGTGCAGACGAATCGATAAAAAGAACACCCGTAGAATCCTGTTTGTTCTTGGAGCTCTTTTCCGGAGCCCTTCCGGCCTGCGCAAGGTTACCGCTGCTTTACAGTTGTTTTACCGCGGCGGGTTTTGTCAGCGTTGCGACCTTCTGCCTCGGGTAAGTGATCTCATACTATCTGTCACCATCTCTTTTTACTGAAAACTCCATGACCGCGGTATACCTGTCAGGGGCTGTCTCGCTAAAAACAATGCCCGCGAATGGGCCATTTTCAGAACATGATGTAATCCATTTGACAGGGTGAACAGGTCCACATTAATACTACGCTTCAATTCAATAGAAGCAAGTGTAGGCATCCCATGGCAGCTATTCTGCCAGAGGGTTTTTGATTCTGATGCCGGAGTAAAACTGGCCGGTATTGAAGTCTTCCGAATAGATGGTGTCGCACTCGGCATACTCGGCATTGGCCACAATGCAGGCATCCCAGAAATTGATGTTGTACGTTTTTTTGATTTCTACCGCTCGGCGAATCATTGCCGGAGATTGCTGAATCACCTCCATGTGTTCGAGCAGATGGAGCTGTCGTAGAACCACTTCTTCAGTTTGCCCGAGTTTACTTAGAGCCACATGTGCGTATTCCTGAAATACTTGAGTGGATAAGACACCCTGCCCGCTTTTCATGAGGTCTGTGATAAGCCGCGCGGCTTTGATCTGTTTAGAGCGGTCTTTTTTATCATTCGCATAGATTAGTATGTTAGTGTCGATGAAGTATTTCGCCATTTCTATTCCCGATTGTATACCTCTGTCCGGTCAAATCGATACTCGGAAGGTGATTCGCCGGAATATTCGATGCAGAGTTTCTCTAACTCCTGCGCCGCCGATTCTCGGTCCATTTGGTTGGTAAGTTGCTCAAGATGGGCGCGAATGAGATTGTTTAACGAGGAATTATGTCGTTTGGCGTATTCGCGGGCTTTTTTTATCAGGTTTTCATTTGCCGATAAGGTGATATTCATACCTATACCTTCTATGTGTTGTATGTGTACACTTATAGTATGATTTCAAGTCCGGGACGTGTCAAGCCCGCAAGGAATGCGGCGGCGGGGGCTCCCACCGGCAAAAAGCCCCAGCGCTACATCCTTAAGTCTGATCTTCCTCTTCAAAATCAAACTCGGCAGCACGTTCCTTGAGGTGGCTGGTGAAGGAAATTTTGGGGACGCCCTGGGCCGGTTTGGCCGGGATTGTCATTTCTTCGCCGGTGGCCGGATTGCGGCCGACCCGGGCTTTTTGGGGCGGGCGCTGCTTGATGGAGATACGGCCGATGCGACCCAGGTTGACCGATTCGCCAAGGAGTACGCCGCTTTCGATCATGGACAGATAGTCGTCGATGACCTGACGGACCTCTTTCTGGGTAAGGTCGCTGCGCTGGGCAATGTAGGCTACGATAGACTGTTTGTTGAAATGTTCTACGGCGCTGTTTTCGGCTGCGCGGGTCTGCTTGTTGATACGGGTAAAGCCGTTGGTCAGAAAAATGGTGGCTTCGCGGGTGCGCTTGGCCTGCTCGTCCTTGCTCAGATCGGCCGGAAAAACGGCGATTTTGTAGATGGGCGAGGTTTTTTTGAGGGGACCATCGTTGACCCTGGCGGGGCTGCCGCGGCGGACTGGGCCCTCGATGCTCACGCCACGGCCGCGGAGGATTTCGGGCACGTCGCTGCGCATCGGGATACTGGCGTACTCCATCTCGCGCAGCCCCTCGGTGGCCGGCCACAGGCTGAGCAGGGAGCCGCTGTTGGTCAGCAGGAGCATGCCGCGTTCGTCCTCCGGTTCTATCTGCCTGCCCTCGGGAAGGGCCTCCATATCCAGGGCCGATGTCTGGCCGCTGAACAGCTGCTCTTTTTCGATCCAGGCAGCAGCCATGCGCTCGAAGCGGGCTTCTTCTGACTCGGGGGAGGCTTTGTGAGCCGGTTCGATGCCCGTCTGCCCGGCCTGCTTGGGGCCGGCTTGTGATCCGGCGGGCTCATCGTCGGAGCCGGCCGCTTGTCCGTCGGAAGATCCGGTTGCCGCAGCCGAGGGGCCCGCCTGCTTGGGGCCGGCCGCTTGGGCCGGGGCGTCGGTTTTCAGCCCGCCGGTTTTTAGCTCACCCCGCTGGACTAACTGGTGCAGATGTTCCCGGATTTCTGCCGGGAGATTGTCGATTTGTTCTCTTGTTACTTTCATTCCCCTATTGTATACCCAGTTTTTGCCGTCGAAAATGAATGTTTTTCAAAAAATGGCACAACAGCGGAAAAACATGGATAAAATTTATGGCAATAGGGCATGAAATGACGCAGCGGCTTGTTTTTCAAGCACAATCGTACTAAATTCGAGTATGTACCGGCACCACATAGCCGGTATAAAACATCATACAAAAAAGGAGTATGAAAGTATGGGAGCAGAAGATTTTTCTGAGAAGATTAGAAAGCACATACATCAATTAGTTAAAACAGCCGGTTTACCCGATACCGAAGAGTCCCTCGATAGCCTCGAGAGAGGGTGGCAGGAAAAGCTCGATACCTTTGAAAAACAGGTAGAAGAGCGGGATATGGAGATGGTCGAAGAATTCGACGCTGAAGATGACCGAGGCGCCCTACTGATGACCTACTCCGGGAGCCTCATCAACCTCGGGCCTAAGGGTGATGAAGGCCGCTTTATTGCATATCACAGCATCGGTATGCGCAACGATGTCCCCGAATCTGCGGAAACCGATAACACCGATCTCGCCTCGGATGTACAGATAGATGAAGGGGCGGTGTTCACCAACGGCCCGATAAAAAAGAGCTCACCTATCTTTAAAATTGCAGTTATTGTTGAAGAGATGGAAGACGAAGAGCAGGAGGAACTGCTGGCGGAAGTTACCCAGATGCTTACCGATGATTTTATTGAAGTAAACAAAACCATAATCCAGGAGTAGGATGCAGCAGCTTATCGACATCGCCCGCCGAGAAGGTCTCCCGGACAAGGAGGCCTACTCGGCACTTATTCATACTACCACAGACTTGCTCAAGTCCGAAGATCCGCTCTATCGTCCCTATGACGAGCAAAACCGGCCGGGAGGGCTTATCCGTCTAGATAATAGGCCTACTATTATCATTCCCGACCTTCATGCCCGGCCATGGTTTCTGCTGCATGTGCTGGCCTACCGGCCGAATTCCAACTCTTCTACTGCTCCTACTGTAGGGGAGTTGCTTCAAAAAGATGATATTCAAATCGTATGTGTGGGGGACGGCTTTCACGCCGAATCCCGGGCAGCACAGCGCTGGAAGCAGGCTTTTAAGGAGTTTTCCGGTAAATATCGCAGGCACTCAGCGATGAACGAAGAGATGCGCGAAAGCCTCGGGCTAATGGAGATAGTAATGCATCTTAAAACTATGAGCCCCGAGTCTTTCCACTATCTCAAGGGGAACCACGAAAACATCCTGAATGAAGAGGGGCGAGGTAACCATCCCTTCAGAAAGTTTGCTTTTGAAGGAGAAATGGTTAAAGAGTGGGTGCTGAAGTTTTACGGGGAGGAGTTCATCAGTGCCTTTGCAGAGATGGAACACGAATTTCCACTGATAGCGGCGGACGGCACTTTTATGATCTCCCATGCCGAACCGCAGCGCTTTTTTACCCCCGAAGAGGTTATTCGCTACCGGAAGTACGACGATGTGGTCCTGGGGCTCACTTGGACCCCCAACGACGGGGCCGAGGAGGGCAGCGTGGAGCGGATGATTTCCGAGTACTGCAGTTATCCGGAACAGGCGCTTTATTTCGGCGGTCATCGGCCGGTACAGGGGACATTCAACCTGCGGGCAGGAGACAAGTATGTACAACTACACAATCCCGGCACCTATAGTATCGCCCTTGTTCAGCCGGGGATACTTCCCGATCCCCGCAGGGACATCATAGAACTCCCATACGATGAGGAGTTGGTAGAAAAAAATTTGGTGGTAGAAACTAGTTGAAAAGCCGGAACCTAGGACCGGAGGAGTAGCATGGCAAAAATACCCGAGAGTATAGGAAAATACAAGATCCTCGAATTAATCGCCCAGGGCGGGATGGGAGCGGTGTATAAAGGCATTCATCCTACCCTTGAACGGCCGGTCATACTTAAAAAGCTCACCCTTCGGGGAAACCCCGATTTTGTTGAGCGCTTCCGCCGGGAAGCCCGGCTGCTGATGGATTTTCGAAACGACAATATCGTCGATGTGTACGATCACTTTAAAGAAGGGCGGAGCCACTATATTGTGCTTGAATACATCGACGGACTCTCCCTGGAACAGCTGATACGCCGGGAGCGCTACCTGCCGAACGAGATGGCCCTGTATATTCTCTACCAATCCTGCCGGGCCCTCAAATATGCCCATGACCGGGGAGTGGTGCACCGCGACATCAAACCGGCAAACATACTGCTTTCTAAACGCGGCGAGGTGAAACTGGTGGACTTTGGGATCGCTACTTCCTCTGAGGATGCCGAGAGCGGCCTGACCCGTGAAGGAATGACCCTCGGCTCACCCGCCTATATGGCCCCTGAACAGTTTGAAAATACGCGAAATGTCGACCTGAGGGCCGACATCTATTCGATGGGAGTGATGCTCTACGAAACGGTAACCGGTAAAAAGCCCTATCCCGGCGGGTTTTCCGCCGACCTGGTTGCCGCTATACAGAAAGGAAAGTATCCTCCCCCAAAAAGATACAATCCGAAAGTAAATAAAGTGGTCCGCAAAGTCATAAAAAAGAGTATCCATCCTAAGCGAAAACGTAGATTTCAGAATCTGGATGAAATACTGGTTCTTTTGGAACGCTTTTTCAAACGCCGCCCCCTTGAACTGTATAGGGCCCAGCTGCAGCAGGCGGTGGAAGGAAAAACAGTAGAGCCTATAAGCCCTCGCCGCACTTCACGGCTAAAGACCGCACTCATCGCAATTCCGGCACTGCTGGTACTACTGACTGGCGTCGGAGGGACCCTCTATTCTTTGGGGTATTACCACGAATGGATGAAGTCGGAGGAATACGGCTCTTTGCGCTTCCGGGTTATTGTAGATGAAAACTATAAAGCCCCGGAGGATTACTATATACGAGGACACCTCTTTACCGATACCGGAGATAATGCGGCGGAGATGGACATTGCCCCTTTACGATTTACTCCACTTCAGTCCAATGGGGGAAGCAACCTCATTTTCCGCAGCCGAAAACTGTACTTGCCGGAGGATGAGTACCGTATAAAATTACAAATTGAAAATACCCTGCACTGGAAGAGCTTTTACCTTGAACCGCGAAGCCTTCAGAAAAAAAATATCAACACCAAAAACGGGCGGATACTGGAGTTTCATCCCGGAAGCCCCCGGGCTTTGCCTTTGCAGGTTGATTTTTTTGTGCAGGACCGGGAAACCTGGGAAAACATTACCGACCGGACCCGAATAGAGGTTGAATTTGACCGGCGGCGCCTGCCCTGGAGCAAAGATATCGCCGACGAACTTACAACCGGCAGGGTGTATCACTTTCATTTTGAGGCCCCAGGATATAGGGCAAAAACTTTTAGTCTGATGATACGCCCCGAACAGCACACGTTAATAGTAAATCCGCGACTTGTCCCCATTGAAAAGTAGAGGAGGAATATATGTCTACAGCACTTAGACGATTAGTTATATCAATATTAGGACTGCTGGCCGGAGCTGCGGCGTGGCCCCTGATGGAGCTCATTCTCAGTTATCAACAGCTGTTTCCCAGTTATTTTTTCTTCAGTATCGCCCAGGGGGCCCTGTTCGGTATAGTGATGGGTGCCTTCTTCGGCAGTGGAGAGGGGCTCACCTCTAAGGAAAGCGGAAAGATCGTGGGCGGGACCCTTACGGGAATGGCCACCGGAGTGGTCGGTGGTGTTGTCGGTTTTATCGCCGGTCAGGGAGTCCTCTTTTTGGTGGTCCAGCACGCTTTTACCTCCTACCACACACAACAACTGATTGCAGTGCCTCTTGCACGAGTAGTTGGTTGGGCTATTCTCGGTATTGCGGTAGGCGTGTCGGAGGGTGTGCGGGCCCGCTCGTTGAAAAAGAGCCTGGTAGGGGTCGGCGGAGGCTTCCTAGGAGGAGTACTCGGCGGCGTAAGTATTGAATATCTGAGGACTAGGTATCCAGAGCTTCTGTATACCCGGCTCATTGGATTGGCAATTTTTGGACTCTTAATCGGAGTATGTTATTCCTTGCTTGAGCGACGGATTTCACTGGGAGTGCTGCGGGTACTCAACGGCCGAAGGCGTGGAAAAGAGTACAGCTTTGCCCAGAACCGGCTCAGCATCGGAAGCGAGCAGCATAATGATATTGTATTGACCGGATACGCCCATATAGCCCCGGAACATGCCCGTTTTCGGGTCCGCGGAAAAGATGTGTATGTGCAGAAAATTGACGACCCGGAGCAAAACACTGGTGTCCACAAAATCTTTGTAAATGAGCGTCCGGTAGAAAATGAACAGTTACTCAAATATGAGGACGTCATTCAGATCGGTTCGGCCAAACTATTTTATCGGACTGAATAGGAGAGAAGCCATGAAAAATAAAGTCAAAGCAGTTGTAGCGGTTTTTTTTATTATAAGTGCTCTGAGTATCGGAACAGGCCCCTCCATCGGGCAGCTGGAAGCACAATCATTGACAATATCCCAAATTGATGGTTCGTCACTCCTTCTCTCTCAGGAGGTTGATCTTTATCTAAGCGTAAATGATGAAGAGGGTAATTCAGTAGCCGGTTTAAAGAGAGAAAACTTTAAAGCCTTTGAATCGGCGGATGGACAAAACTATACTCAGGTCCCCGAAATTAAGGAAGTTGCCGAAAAGCCCAACAAGGAGCAGGGTATCCATATCCTGCTGTTAATCGATAATTCCGGTAGTATGTACGACACCCTTGGCGGCGCTCCTACTGAAGAGAGGGACAGAATGCGAATTACCCACGCAAAAACGGCCATTAGAGAATTTGTCGACAGTTCTTTTAATCCGAAAGATGTGGTTTCAGTCGCTTCCTTCAATACCGACCTCACTCTTCACTCAGAGGCACTGAAAGACCCCAGTGCCCTGGAGGGACTGCTTGATTCTATCCGCAGGCCTGAAAGCGAACAGGCCTACACCGAACTCTACCACTCTTTGGAAGATTCTGTAAAAAAAATGGCCGGCTACCGCGGACGGAAAGTGGTGGTAGTACTCTCCGACGGAGAAAACTATCCCTACTACACGCACTCCGGTACCCCTCACCCCGAATACGGCACCGAATTGCGGCAGCCGGAGGAGGTGGTGCGGAGTTATCAAATGGAGGGGATTACCCTTTATGCAATTCATTTTGGAATTGAACGCGACCGGAACCTTGGTAATATGGCAAGGGAGTCCGGCGGAAATGTATATGACGCCCGTAACGAGGAACAACTTGCTTCAGTATACCGTGACATCAAACAGAAGATTGAAAATGAATACCGGCTCACATATCAGGCAACTATGATCCCGGCGGAACGGAAATTTGTAAAGATAGCATATCAGAGGGGCAGCGAACAAAGTGAAACCGAACGTTACTATTACGCCGGGACCCTTTTTGGTATTCCCGTGCAGCCCTACCCGTTTCTGATTCTGCTGGTTCTTGCCGCGGCTATTCTGATATGGGTCCTCTTGTTGTTTATGCGCTACCGAAAACTGCAGAAAAACGCCGCCCTGGAAGTGCTGCAGGCCGGGTACCGTACCAAGGTCAGTTCGAACACCATTCCGCTTACCCAGAATAAAACTGTAATCGGCGGAGGCGATCGGGCGGACCTGACCATAAGCGGCCTCCCCTCCCTAAAACCGGAACACGCCACCATCATGCGTGATGAGACCGGGGGAGACTATACGCTGACGGGTGAGGGAAATATCACCGTGAATAACCGCAGAATCAGCGGAAGTCGAAAACTCCGAGATGGAGATGTGGTCAACATCGAGGGGACAACAATTGTGTTTGATTCGGGGAGCCAGGAGGGGAAAGAGAAAAAGCAATAGGGCCTTTTTCGCTGGATGGGAGGAGCCGGCAAAGGAGCCCACAGCACTGTCATTTTTAGATACTGGACTTCGCTTTCTTCGCAATAGTCCTGATTTGATGAACAAATTGCGGATCAGTCTGCGCATCGGAATATCCTTTTTCGGTGATTTCCTCCGCTTTGTTAAAATCGTTAAGATAGTACTCCGAGAGGTCCGGATGCACATAGGCGTAGGTTTTAAGCAACCCTCCCTGGGGGACCACGGTCTGCTGCTCGTTAAAAATGGCCATTACGTTGGTAATAACTTCGGGAAGGGTCAGAGCGGGCGACTTATGGTCCGGACGACGGGTAAAGCTGTTTACCAAATCTTTTAAGGCAAAGGTCTCACGGGCATGAAAAGTATCCATCAATCGCCGCAGGGGGACCCGAAAGGCCCCGCTGGTTAACCTGTCTTCAAGCTGGCGCATCGCGGAAGGGTTGGAATGAGCTATTTCCTCCGTACCCTCGACAACTTTATTCTTCCTTTGCTTTACGTCCCTGTGTTTCTCCCTTCCTGTATCTATCTGTACTCCTGACTGTGCTTCAGGAGAGGACATTTGGGAAGCATATACAAGCTCTTCATGAATTTCACGGCGCTTTGGGGCCACATCAACAACCACATGCAGCCGGCCGAACTCTTCAGCAATCTTCCAGGGCAGGTTATTCAGCACACCTCCGTCAACCAGTTGATGCCCCTGAAAAGAGTAGGGTTTGAACACCGCCGGTATCGACATGGAAGCCATCATTGCATCGAGCAGACGCCCGCTGTCAAAAATTACCTGTTGCCCGGTTTTCACATCAACCGCCACACTTCTATAGGAAGTAGGCAGGTCCTCGATATGGGCGTCCCCTATAAAGCCGTGAAAAAAGTCTCTAATACCATCGGTATCAATAAGACCTCCCCGCGGAAAGGAGGGAAAAAAGAGTTTTACCATCTCGATAGAACGTACCTGATCGGCCACTTCCTGGATCTGCGCGGAATCATAGCCGTAGGCGTACAGACCTCCGACAATTGCCCCCATTGAAGTACCGACAATCGCCGAAGGCCTCAGCCCCCACTCTTCCAGATACTTCAGGACTCCCACGTGGGCATAGCCGTAGGCCGCACCGCCGCTTAACGTGTACACTACTCCCATAACTTTTCCCCGTTATTTATGTTTTTTGGTTCCGTTCAACAAAGCAACTACTTCCGCCAGGGTCTCATCGGCACCGACATTCCCTGGAAAAATCACATAATACATACCTGCAAAAGGGTGTCCCGGCTCCATTTGTATTGCAGGGACCCCCGGCATGACCTGTCCGGCAACCCTGGCGGAGGCAACTTTCAGCCCCTTCTTTAAAACCTCATGGGAGGTAATACCGCCCTTTGCAAGCACAAAGGCAGGTTCAATTTCAAGCTCTCCTACACAGCGGCAGAAAAAGTCTGTTATTTTCTGTCCGGTACCCTGTAGTGTATCCTGGCCGCTCTCTTTTGGACGCTGTGAGCGCTGTAAATACAACAGAGCGCTTTTTCTCTCCGAGAGGGCCCGGTGGATGCGCTGCTGGGTGTATCGTCTCTGCTCCTGGGGCCGATGCACTATTTCTTCCACCGGCACCGGTATCCCGCACACCTCTGGGTCGTCTAAGAGGTGATTGATCTGTCGTTCGGTTTTTTTTACATATGAACCGGCAACTATCACTCCCGGACCGGTGGTGGCCCCAGAAAAGTCGACACGATGGGGCTGCTGCTGCATCATTGAACGGACAAAGGACGAGGAAGTGTGATAGAGAAACCGCTTACCCCGCCCCACGGCGTTGCGGACCGCAGCGGTAACTATATCAAGATCGGTATAGGCCTCCGAGTTCACAACCACATACCGGGCCCCGTGCAGCTGCATCAGAAACTCCTCCACCGCCTCTACACCTCCGTTCCGGATCATATCCAGCGGAATAGAAGTTACTTTGCTCGGATCATCACCATGGGCTTTATGCATTTTTTCTTCGATATATGCCGGAAGATAGGCAGTAGAATATGAAAAATCAGGGTCCCGGGCAAACTCCGTTTTATCTGCGGCAATTCTATGTGTTCCTTCTATCACATAGTGTACATCTTCAACAGTGACACGGCCGCTCTCAAAGAAAGCAGGGGCAAATATAACCGCATCTGCTGGAGAGTATTCCTGGAAAATCTCAGTAAACAATTCCACTTCAAGGGGAAAATGACTTCTCAACGTGGAATCCGATCGGGCCAGCACTTCAACGCTGCACCCTGTCTCTTGAGCTACTGTTCTGACCGCACGGGCCGCCTCGGCAAAGATCCGACGTGCCTGCTGCGGGGGGTATGCCCTGATATTGGTGAGAATATAGAAGAAATCAACCCCGTCGGCAAAAGCCTCCTTCACAGTATCCTTGTCCCAGGATGTAAGAACCTTACATCCGTGAACAGTCTGAATACCGGTAGGATCATCATCAAACACCACAAGCTTTTTACCTGAATTTTCTTTACTATCCATTGTCGCTCCTAATTATACATTCACCACAAGCCGCTCAGCGCCACTCCAGCCGAAGTAGACAGCAAAGCCGACCAATATGACCGCCGACACAGCGATGATTACTCGGTAGAGGCGATCACTGAAAAAACAACGGCCTTTGCCGACTGCTGTGGACACCAGGGAGTACCAGGCAAAATCTGCTGCCTGATGGCCAAGAAAGAAAAACAGAACTCCTAGTAAGCCGACCTTTTGGGCCCGTGCAACCAGACCAAGGCCGATGGTTGCCCACCACACCACCCAATACGGATTAGCTATACTGAGGAGTACGCCGGTACGCATCACGCCGACGGCACTACTTCCGCCCCGCTCTCCGCCTTTGCCAATATTTTCTTTAGCCGGTGCATCCTCGCCGGCCCCTTCGCCCCATTCAATTTTCAACCCAGGCAAGCTTTTCAACATGCCGTAGGCCATCCACCCTAAAATAACGGCACCGCCGAAGGAAACCCCTACAAAAAAAAGGTCCCGCTGCAACAGAGGTGCGACCCCTGCAATTAATGCCGCCACTAGTGCCCCTTCAAGCAGGGCATGACCGCTCATGATCAGCGGACCGGCCAAGGGCCCCCTTTTTATACTTTCGCTGATTGTTGCGGTCAGTACCGGTCCCGGCATCATGGCACCCGACAGGGCAATAACAAAGGAAGATATGAAGAGAGACATGAGTACTACCATATATCAGTTATCTTAAAACCATTCACAGAGAGATTCAAGGCGACTCCCGATCGAAGCAGCAATTCGCAATTTGAAAATTTTTTGTAAAATTTTCAAATTGCGAATGCTTACATTTTGTTTAAGATAAGTAGTCTATCTTAAAGATGTTGTTATAATAAAACAGCCAGGGCGCTCAGAACGGCGACCGAGCTGAGCACCACCACAATCAGATGCGCTCCTGTGTAGGCAACACCCACAGCCACCACGCCGCCGACCAGGCCATACCACAGCTGATCATGGATCCCCAGAATCCCCGGAAAAATAAGTGCCCCCAGTGCCGCATAGGGAATATTGCGAAGCATCCTGGCAAGCACAGGTGGAATTTTTTCTGCGTCCAGAGCCACCAGCGGCAACAGCCTGGGAATATATGTTACAAGGGCCATTCCAATTATTATCACCCATAGGGTAGTGTTTACTGTTTCAAGATTCATCTCCGTCCTCCTTAGTTCTGTCCTTCCGAGATGATTGTACAAGTTCAAGAAGCCCTACAGCCCCGATGGTAGCGCCGATAATTGCCCAGCCGGCGGGGAAAAAAGTAACCAGCCCGGCGTTCAAAAGAGCCGCCGTTCCTGAAAGAAACAGGGCCTTGCGGTACTTTTTTACCGAGGGTAGTAGAAGGCCGATAAACATGGCGTACAGGGCAATGCTCATTCCCTGCTGAAAGGCTTCCGGAAGAGCAGACCCGGCAGCATATCCGATTCCCGAATTGATGACCCAGCTCGAATAAGCCATGAGTCCAAGTCCGTAGAGGTAGTTGGACCCCACCACCCCATCCCGGGTTGATGCCACCGCAAACACCTCATCGGTAATACCGAAGGCATAAATCAACCGGCGCAGTGTGGACTCCTGAATTGCCTTTTCGTTGATCGACATACTCATCAGCATGTGCCGGATATTCACTATAAAGGTGGAAAAGACAATTTCCACCGCTCCGGTCCCCAGGGCAAGCAAACCCAGGGCCATAAACTGCGAGGCACCGGCAAAAACCAACAGGCTCATGCCAACAGTATGCGCCAGACTAATCCCGGTGTTTTTAGCCAGCAGTCCAAAGGCGAGGGCAATCGGCATATATCCAATTGCAATACTCAACCCCGACTGAAGCCCCTGAAAAAAACCGGGCAGTGTCGGCTGTCCGGTCGCTTGATCTTCCATTTTAGTTTTCATCAATACTCCAGTTCGATAGGCGGTGACGCTTACAATCGCAGTCAATCCTTATGGTAAAATTGATCCAGTTTTCGACCCTTCCATCGAATTTTTATGGGGGGGGATCAGCTTTGTTTGTTGAAGCTACTCTTTTCCAAGGGTATCAAGAAAAAGGGTGGCTGCCAATAGATCTGCACACCCGCCGGGACTCAAGTTTCGCTCAATGAAGGCACGGTTCATATACTCAATGTGGTCCCTTCCCGGCTCGGTAAGGGCACCCCCGGCGGCACACCCCCGGCGGGCCGCCTCCTGAGTGAAGCGCAGCCCTGAAAGACCTCCCCGGGCGGCCACATTGCTGTCCTCCACCACCGTCATGAGCGAAAGCAGAGCCTGCAGGCCGCAGGCATCGGCATCCAGGCCGGCCTGCCGGGCCTGTCGCAGAACCGGCAGTCCGTACCCGTGAACAGAGGGGAAGCCCCGCTCCGCCTCCCCTCTGATCCCGGTCAATCCATACGCCCGGTACACCCGGGCGCCGGCGGTAGGGCAGCCCCCCCGGCCAGCTGCCAACTCTTCAACCACAATTCCTGCAACCATACCGCCGGCACACTCCAGCAGCCTTTCCTCAGAAAACGGCCCTGCCTGAGCGCCCCGTCCGGCTGCGCGGGCGTTTGCGCAGGCGTTTGCGCGGGAGGCACTTACATACCCCCAGGCAGTGCTGAGCAATCCCAAGGTGAAAATCGCCCCCTTATGGGTATTCACCCCGCCGGTGGCCGAGAACATCGCCGCTTCGGCTTCCAGGCCGATCCGCCGGGCCTGGGCAAACACCCCCTTCAGCCGCTCCCCTGAATGTTCCGCCCCGCAGGCCGCCATGCGGCCCAGAAAGGGAGCAATAGCCTCGGCACTGCGGTAAAAGGTGTGCAGATTCATATCGCGATGCGAACCACTGTCAAAGCGGTCTACCAGCCCGGGTTTCGGAGCAACCCAGGCCTCGGTGCGCAGGGCATCGGCGGCGGCGCGACTCACCTGATCTACAATAAGCTCTGATTGTAGTTCGG
>CAZDFY010000056.1:0-22239 GCA_964504785.1 uncultured Sediminispirochaeta sp.
ACCCTCATGCAACCCGCCGCTTCCTACAGCTTCCTGGAACTTTCTGCCGCTTCTGAGCCGTACCGGCTGGAATAAACCTTATGTAAAGCTGTCGAATTATCGAATAAAACCGTTGAAATTAATAGTGCCCCGATCCATCATCCGCTGCAGCCTCTGCTTTATCCACTCGCGTATGTAATGACGGGTCACTGGAACCAGAATTAATATTCCAAGTACATCCGTAATAACCCCCGGAGTGAGCAGCACTACGCCGGCACCGAAAATCAACAGGCCGTCCAGCAGGTCTTCAGCCGGAAACATGCCC
Source organism: uncultured Sediminispirochaeta sp. (assembly GCA_964504785.1). Taxonomy (GTDB): domain Bacteria; phylum Spirochaetota; class Spirochaetia; order DSM-16054; family Sediminispirochaetaceae; genus DSBN01. Next base: position 305 of record CAZDFY010000056.1, read on the forward strand.
AGCTCCATCTCCCGCTGAATACGGCTCCATACCTGAAAACCCTGCTGCCTGGCCAAATAGGCCCCCAAGACTCCGGTCCCCACTACAATCAGCACCGTCGGCAGCGCGCCGATTATAGTCCCTATTTTAATTAGCAAAAAAAGCTCAACTAAGGGAACAAGGGTAAATAACAGAATAAGTCGTCCGAGCATATGCTCCTCCTTCCTCATAACGAGGATATAATGCGACTGCCGTACTCCGGGTCTTCACTCACCTGCAGGGAAACCGGAATTTCCTCCCGCAGTTCCTCTACATGTGAAATCACCCCGACAATCCGATTTTCTTTACGCAGCGACTTCAGGGTATCGAATACGTCCTGGAGCGATCTGCGATCGAGGGAACCAAAGCCCTCATCAAGAAAAAAGAAACTCTCCTTATTCTGATGGATGCTGTCGGCTAATGCAAGGGCTAAAGAGAAGGAAGCCTGAAACATCTGTCCCCCGGAAAGGGTTTTTACAGAGCGCAGCCGTCCCCCGTTCAGAAAATCCCGAATTACAAAATCGTTCTCTCCGTTAATCTCGAGGCGGAGCTGTTTTCGGGTCAGATAAAAAAAGCGCTCATTCGCCCGGGCGCATAAATCGTGCAGATACCTGGTGGCGACGAAATTGACAAAGCCCTGCCCTTTAAAAAGACGGAACAACTCATTCAGATTGTCTATCCGCACCACCGTACGCTCATTCTCTTCCTGGAGCTCCTTTTTTCGCTGCAGCCGATTTCGCAGCAACTCAATGCGGTGTTGAAGTACCGCCTTGTTTTTTAAAAGCTCGGAATACTCCGCTTCTAGGTTCCCCGCCTTTTGTCGGGTTTCCTCATGGAGCTCCCTATTGTAAGTTTTCTCTCTGGTTTGAGATTCCAGTTCAGAAAATTTCTCCTTTGCCGCGGAATAGCTCCTGTTAAAGGTTTCAATCTCTTCACGCTCTCCCTCCACATCTCTTTTTACCGCCACTATTCGCCTCACGGTTTTTAGAGAGCTGTACTCTGAGGTCTCAAGTTCTTTTGCCGCCGAAAGTGCCGCGGTGCTAATCTCATCGACAATTGAAGCACGCCGTTCACGACGCTCCTTTTCGCTTACTTGAGCACGACTTAGGGCAAGCTCACATTCACGACAATGAGCTTCCGCTTCCTTATAATTAAGTTCATTCTGTTTTACCTCCGTTCTGCATTCTGAGGCCCTTTCAGCAAGGTCCTCGGAAGAGAGTTCACTGAAACTCCGCATATTTTCTTCAGTAATTTTAGCTTTTTCCTCCGAAAATTGATGATTCAGCACAGCTTGATCATTACTGAGGTCCTGCAGCTTTGTTTTAATTGAATTCTGCTGAGCCGTAAGCCCTTCAATCTCCGATTCATTCTTTCGAAGGGCATCTCTTACCTGCACCAGCTCCTCATGTGCCGAGCGTGCCGAGTCCTGGGCCCTCTTAAAAGCCCTCTCGTCCTCAGGGGAAAAATCCTCCCAGTGAAAGCGTTCCCGGTGTCGGCGAAGCGATTTTTCAATACCCTCGAGGGAAGTGGACAGCCGATAGACCACCTTTAGCCGCTCCTCCGCACTCTTTAAGCCCCCTGTACACTTCGCTTTATATTCAATAAGAGAGTTTCGGATTTCTTCCAGCGAAATAATCCGCTTCTCCTGCTCTTCTAATGACTTCTCAGTACCCCGGTCAGATTCACCCTGTTCAAATCCACTTTGTTCAGTTTCACCCTGTGCAGATTCACCTTGTTCAATTTCACCCCGGGAAGTTTCCTTTCGCAGATGTGCCGGCCTGGGATGGTCGGGGGAACCACAGACAGGACATGGCCGACCGGATTCAAGATCTCGACTCAGCTTTTCTATGCTTTTGCGGGTCTCCTCCGGGACCATATCTTGGCGAACCCCCTGGATAGCCCCCTGCACTGCATATTCCGCCGCTTCAAAGTTCTGTGCAAGCTCTTCGGCGAAACTGATCGCTCCAGCCTCTCCACCACCTCCGGTGCCACTATCTCCGGTGCTGGAAAAGCAGTGGTCCAACTCCCGGTACATTGAAAAGAGCTCGGCAATAAGACTGTCCAGCAGGACTTCATGGGTGGAGCTTAGATCAGTTGCCGCAGTATGAAGAGCGACAATATCCCTCTTACCGGACTGCCGGGCCTCATCCAGTTGCTGTTTCGCCTCTTGCCGGCGGCGGAGAAGCTCCTTCTGCTCGTTGTACCATTCCGATAAGGCGCTCATCTGCCCAAAAAGAGCAGTTTCTCCCTCCAACTCCGTCTCCCGTGTATGTAAGCGCCCCTGCTCCTCCCGCAGCTTTTCAATAGCTTCATGTGCCTTTTGCTGTTGTTCCGAGTACTGCTCTATCTCGGTGTTCAACACCTCAATTTTATTTTGCACTTTTCCCATTGAAGCAAGGGCTTCCAGTTGCCGGGCCTTCTCTTCCAGTGTATCCCGCTGCTCCAGGCACTCTGCACGCTGTTCTAGATTGAAGGTGCTTTGCTCGTAGGCCTTCTCCAGTCTTTTCCGCTCTTCTGCAGCTTCCCGCTGTCCCCTTACAGAATCAAGATAAGCCTGAATTTTTTCCTCTACACGATGAAGTATCAGAGTAAAACGCCGGCTACACTCTTCGTAGCGATTCAGCGATTCCCTCCGCCGTTCTATCTCCTCCCAGCGCTCCCGATACCCTTCAAAAGCGGTTTTTGCGTCCTCAAAGCGGGAAAAAAGCTCCTCCAGCTGATTAAACTCTTCAAGGGCTGCTAGGGCTTCACCCTTTTTCTCATTCAGGGCGTGTTCCCTTTCTTCAGAAGCCTGCAGTTCCTGCTCAATGCGTACAAATTCCTCTTCGGTGGCATCCTCAAGTTCAGCCAGGCTTCCCTCGATACTGCTCAGCCTCTCCTTCGTCTTCTGGATTAATGCCGATGTAGGAGGCTTTAGATCGTATTTTTCCAGCCCGAACAGTTCCTTCATCATACTGCGTCTGGCGCTCGGGTTCAGTTGCAGAAACTCCTGAAATCTTCCCTGGGGAATTATTATAGTTCTTCTGAAATTCTTGTAGGAAAGCCCCAGAATTTCTTCTGCCGAATAGGCCCGGTTATCGTCATGCAGGGCCCTCGGTGTGCCCTGCTCAATTCTATAGGCGCGTCGCTTGAAGGTCCGCACATCATCGTAGTTTTTACTGTTCCTGCTTCCCTCTACTGTAAAGAGATATTCTTCACCACCGTGGATAAACCGAAACTGAATTTTCAACTCCCGTGACTGCAGGTTCATTAAATTGTAGTTACGACGGTCTTTGGCGTTGAGCCGGTCATTTTCTCCATATAAAGCAAGGGTTATTGCATCCAGAATAGAGGATTTTCCACTTCCCACCGGGCCGAATATACCAAACAGGCCTGCATCGGTCAGCGGTGTAAAATCGACCTCCGCCTCCTGCCGATAGGAAAACAGCCCCTTTACCGATAAATAGAGCGGCTTCAACTGTAATCCTCCGAGATGCTCAATACTTCTTTAAACAGCTCAAGAATTTCCTTCGAAGGGAGGGAGCCCTGATGCTCGGAGGCATAGTATTCAGAAAACAGGGTATCTATTGATTGATTCACATCGGCGATTTTGCCCGTTTCCTGGAGCTCGGCCCCCTCAATTTCCGGGATGATGCTTAAAATTCGCTCGTGGGCCCCGTACAATCGGCGCCGATCTTCGGAACTAAGGTAGGTATCAAGTTTTAAAGTCAACTCAACATATGCCTGCGGGTGCTTCGATAGCCATTGTACTGCCTCTTCAATGCTTTCACACACCGGCCTTAAAATCTCCAGCCCCCCATGTAAGGGAACTTGTTGTATTTTTGCCTCTTCCTCCGGCTCAATATCCACAAGATTAACAAATTTCTCCTGCCCGGATTCGCTTCTTGAATATGCCAGAGGGCTTCCGCAATACGCTGCCGGTATGGGCAGGGTGCTCACACAATGCCCCCGATGCAAATGACCAAGGGCGGCATATTGGGTAAGCCTGGGAAGCGCTGAAACAGGTATCGGCGGTAATCCTCCTTTATAGAGGATCGGTTTTTCATCCTCCGGTTCCGGGGGCATACCGCTCAAAGGCCCGCCCATATCCGGCCCCTGAAACTCATGACCCTCCACATGACGCTCCATGTAGCCCTCCAGCTCAAACTCCAGCTGTTCTTTAGCCTTCGACTGTATACCACCGGCAGCTACATCATGAGCGTAAAGATGTCCGGCAAAAATATTGACATCCCCAGGACGGAATAAACCCTCGGCAGTGGAAGCCCACAATTCCCCCAAATCCTGAATAAAATCAGAATCGCTCCGCGGCACAGTATCGAGTGGTGAAAGAGCGAGTTTTTTCATCACATGCTGTATTCGCCGTTCATTCGCATAGGGAGTTGCCAGTACATTGAGCCTACTTCGGGGTGCCCCCGCAATTTCGGGGTCCCACTCAATCCGCAGCCCCCCGGGGACCGGAGATGAGATAGTAACACCTGAATCTGTAGTGACAGTGGTAACCCTTGTGGTGATGTACCCCAGTAAAACTATCCCGTGCACTCGTGCAAGAGGGTCTGGGGCTTGAATTGCATCGGCGGAATCGTGGTTACCGGCTATCGCCAGAACCGGACGGGAGCCGTTGCTGCTCATTCGTTTAAGGGCTGAGTAAAAAAGCTCCTGGGCTTCTGTGGAAGGGTTGAATGAATCAAACAAATCCCCCGCTATAATAACCGCATCTACCTTATAGGTGTCGGCGATGTGAATTATCTCATCGAGGACCTGCTTCTGTTCTTCTATTCGGGAGAAAAGATCTAAACGTTTTCCTAAATGCCAGTCGGAAGTATGCAGTAGGCGCATTAACTCTAACGTCGTCTAATTGCCGAGCATCAGTTGAGCATAATTACGCTCAAGATTCGAGGCCTGATTGATATTAAGACTCAGAAAGGCAATTGTTTCTTCGCCTTTTGTGTAAATACGGAAGGGCACATCATTGAATCCAAGATTCCGCAAAATAACGTGGAGCATCACTATTCCCAACCCCGCCCCTTCGGTATAATCCTCGGAAACTGCATACACATCGGCAAGGTTTCGGGCATTGCGGGAAATCTCGATCTTTTTGTTGATACGCCTCTGTTCCTGTTGGGTAATACATACATTGTTACGGATTACTACCTTGAAATAGGGCTCTTCAATTTGAAAATGGAATTTGATGTAATACCCGTTCATCTTGTGCCGGCGGGCATATTTTTCAGGATGCTCTAGGGCTTCTTTCTTAAAAGTCATCATTCCCGCTTTATAGTCTTCCGTTTTTTCAATATTCAGCTGCTTCAGATCAAAATAAAGGCGTTTTAAGTTTGCCTTATGGGCATTTCCTGCAACTTCATGAATACAGTAACTAATGTTGTTCAGAAGTGCGTTTAAGCCTACCTCTTCTAAATAGCGATCGAGCACAGTATCTATATATTCCCGTTCGTTCCAAAGATAACTGTATAAGGTGACCGTTAATACTTTGTTGCGTTGAATAGCATATTCAATACTGTTCTTATCCACATTCATACTGCTGCCTTACATATACCTTGTTTTTAACCTTTTTGAGTTCCATTATTGTAACCCCGTTTATCCAATACGTCCAGTAGCATTTATTCCACACCCATGTTATTATTCCGTTAGTATTACCTGAATATTAGATAAGGACAGTCATTGTATGCGAATCCGAACCAAACTTGGAATTGTTGAGTTAGTGTTAGTCGCCGGTTTTCTCATTGCCCTAGGTGTGGTTGTTTTTTACGCAAATTCCATTATTAATTTGAAAGACTTTGAAGTACAATCGAATGTAGTTAGATCTTCCTTGCGTAGAATGAATTATCAGACCCAAGGCTTGTTAACTACCCGGTTGCCGATTATTGAAACAAGCGTAAAGTGGACAAATACGATAAATGAGTTCGAACGGGACCTGGAAAGACTCACTCAGTATTCAGATTTAGCCGTTTTAACTTCCACCCAACAAGAACAGATGTCCGAACTCACCGGATGGTGGGAACAAATCTACCAGTGGTACTACAAGCCCGCCATAGACCATCTCCAAAAAATGCAAACCGGGGAGGCAGGACGGGCAATCGGCACTCAGGGAATTCTACGTACTTTGCTGGAGCTGGAAAATTCCGAGACCGAAACGCCTTCTTTCATGGGAGAGCTTTACACAATTAGAAATTATCGCGAACACATAATGGACGAGACCCAAACCTTCAGATCCCGTCTTATCGAATTAACCACTAACATACAGGAACAGATCAACCGTAATATTCAAACCAGCACCAGAATAGTAATTGCTCTTATAGTCCTTACTATCATTATCACGATATTTATTACCGTACGCTTCTCTCATCTCATGGGGAGCAGAATTCGCCAGGTTGAACAAGCTATGCGACACTTGGCACGGGGAGACTTTTCTACCCAGCTTAATATCAAATCAAAGGATGAATTTGAGGAGCTTTCTGAAAACTACAATGTTTTGAAAACGCAGCTGCAGGAAAAGCTGAATTCGGTACTTGGCTTCATGGTTGATATCAGTAATTCCCTTGCTGAAGGCCCCAAATTACAACGTATTATGAACATCATTGCACACTCGGCGGTTGAAAATACCAACGCCGACGGGGCAGCCCTTTATTTAGTGGATAGCGAAAAAGAAATGCTTGTCCCTCAAGTATTTTCCGGAAACTTTATCCCTCCCTTTCCCGTACCCGAGGAGGCCGCACACTCCAGGGAAAGTGCTTTGAAGTATGCCAGTGAAACCCAGCTCACGATAGGGGAATACGCAATAGGAAATGCGGTAGAAGAGGTAAGTTCTCTTTTTGTCCGCTCCGTGTCGGAGCACAACAACGGAGACCTCGGCTTCCATCGGGATAAGGATGATCCCCTTTATCTTGAGTCCTTAATAGTAACCCCGCTTATGATTTCACAACGGGTATTAGGTACGATTGTGATGACGAAACACACTGAAGGCGATACCTTTACCGACCTTGATTTTACCCATATGCAGACCTTTGCCGACTATGCAGCACTCACAATTGACAATATTTTCAACTATGAAGAATTGATTGAAAAACGGGAAATGCACAGAGAAATCGAGATTGCCGCAAATATCCAGAAGGGACTGCTGCCGAGGGAAATACCGGAGGTTTCTTCAGCACAAATTGCCGCATTTTCCCGGGCTGCCCGGGGAATAAGCGGTGATTATTACGATGCATTTCTCATAGATAAGGACAACTTGGGAGTGGTCGTCTGTGATGTTGTGGGAAAAGGGGTGCCGGCTTCGCTGCTGATGGTGATGATCCGAACGATTATCCGGCTCATCTCTTCACCCCAACGCAGCCCCTCCCAACTCTTAACCTTGTTGAACCGCGGTATTATCGGGAGGATCGGTACCGATCATTACGCAACCCTGAGTATGTTTAGCTACAACGAAGCAAAAAAAGAGGTTACCTATTCAAATGCCGCCCATCCCCCTCTTCTGGTCTATCGCTCTACGGAAAAAGAGTTTATTGAAATCGACACTCCAGGGCTTCCTATTGGAGTAGAACAGAAAGAGAAGTACCAGCAAAGAAAATTTTCCGTTCAGTCGGGGGATACAATTATTCTTTTTACCGACGGGATCCCTGAAACACGCTCCCCGGATGGTCGTGAGTACTCAACAGAAACTTTGAAAAACCGAATAAAACAGGCGGGCAACAAAAGCGCGAAGGAAATCTCAAAATATATACAGGAAGATCTTGACCGTTTTACCGAAGCGGCGGAACAACACGATGATCAAACTCTTTTTATTATGAAGATAAAATAGACTTAGAAAAATAAGCTTAGAAACGCATCGCCAGGGTAATAAAAGAGAGATCGTGCTGTTCAACCCGATTCACATAGCTATCAAAAAGGGTCCCCTGGCGGCGACATTCTTCTTGTAAATATGTAAGATAATACATACCAAGCTGGTCCTCTTCACCCATAGAAAGTTGTTCGTAAAACTCCGACAAATCTTTTCCCTGGGTCTCTATGTGTTTCTTGTCTTCAATTTCCCTGCGGACGCTATCTGTTTTTACTGAACGGTTGAAAAACATAATTTGGAAAGGATTAGTTTCGGTAATAGTTCCGTGTCGCCCCTGTATGCGCCACGAAATTGTTGATTTTTCATTATGGGCTTCCATTGTCTCCAATACTTTGACCCGGTCTTCTCGGTTTTTCATAAAATGGGCAATATCAACCTTCCCCTGCAGGTAAGTATCAACCGCTTTCTGCATCAAGCTTTTTTCAGAGAGTGTTGCCAACTCCAGCACTAAAAGGCTCAGATAATCCGCAATATTTGTTTTTGCAAGATAACTCCACACCACATCCTCACACACTTGTATCGTATTCCGAAAACCCGGAGTTCCTCTCTCCCGAGCAAGGAGTGCCCAAATTACAGGATTTAATTGTTCCAAAAAGTTTTCAGCTTTAAAATGCAGAAGTTTTTCTTCCTCCTGAGATAGTTCTCCGATCTCTGCCGAGTGAATAGTAAAGATTTCTTTTATCCCCTCTTGAAGTACGGATTTCACCTTTTCAAACTGTTTTTCTTGCCCGGCGGCTTTACTGTTCTGCATAATGGTATGGGTGTTAAGCGCTTTCGCGGGATTTTTGCGGTTCCACTGAACAATTAAGGGCGTCTCTTTCAGTGCCTTAGCCAGCTTAACCGAGTACTCCTTAAACAACACCCCGTAGGCAATCAACTTCGCGAGGTCCATAATCTCGGTACGCTTTGAGGTAAAATCGCTTCTGGACACCTCAAGCCGTGAAATATAGCCGGCAAACACTAAACGCTGTAAAGTTTTTGCCGAGTAGGTGTGCAGCTCCAAAGCCCCGGGGTCGACTTGAGATCGGCCCTTCATATATTCACTTGTTCGATGCCGCTGATTAAAAAAGTATTCCCCCTCGTCTGTGAGGGTGAGTAATACGGGCAACTCTATTATTGATGATTTCTTTTCTCTTCTCATGCCTGAGAACTTGATATCTCAATTCCCGGCCGTTTTTTCTCGCTAAAGGTTTTGTATACTGCGATTGCGTTTTTATCATCGTTAAACACAACCCCGCCGTCCCAATACTCAACAGCCGCAAAAAGAGCGTTACCGCCATCGTCTTCAGTACTGTCGTTAGTTCTATAAGAAAAGTAGTTTTCTAACTCTTCAAAGTTATGGTTTTCAAAGCACTCATTTCGCTTTTTATTAAACTCATTCCATTTTTCAACTTCCTGAAACCCCGGGCCTTCATCTTCTACAATTAAATGGGCATAGGACTTACTGAAGGACGCCCATATTTTTACCTTTTTACTGGAGTCCTTTTTGTTTCCATGTCGAACCGCATTTTTTATTAGTTCACTTATCTGTTGTTCGAGCAAGTTTATCTCTTTTATTTCGGCGGGAGCTTTCTGTACAATTAACATTGAAAAAAAACGAACTTGGCGGAAATCACTTGGGAATTCCTTGTAAAACATACCACTTTTGTCAAATAAGGGATGCTTACTGTTAACTAGTATCTCTTTAGTATTTGACATTTATTGTTCCCCTTAGTCTAAGCACTTAGTTCATGGAGAGCTGTTTTTACATCCTCCACAATTGGAAAATACCCCATTAACTTTGTAAGTTTTATGACCTTTGCGACCGAGCCGTGCACATTTGTGATACGTAGTTTATAGCTGTTACGTTTGACTGAAGTGAAGATATGGATAAGGGCACCTACACCACTGCTGTCGATGTAGTCTACACTTTCAAGATTTATAACGATCTTTGTAATTTTCTTGTCGATGAGTTTGTTTATTACATCCTTTAGCTCATGGGCATTATAAAGATCCATATCACCTTGAACATCTACAATGTAAACATCTTTGTATCTTCTAAATCCAATTTCCATGCTGCTACCTTAGTTGTGGGGTAAATGATATCACGCATGCGAATAGCGTAGTAAACCGTACCACTATTCGTGTTATCCGTCAAGAAAATAGCAATTTCATCGGGAAATCTAAAATCCCTCTATTTCATGGGAACGAATCGTACCGCTCCATGTCGTGATTCCTTGAACCCCGTCTTGTCACGTTGTATTTTAACCAAATATTGTTCTCCCCTTCCAATCGGCCCCACCAGTCGACCTCCAATCTTTAACTGCTGCAATAGCTTTCGCGGCACTTCGCTCGGAGCAGCTGATAGGAAGATCACATCATACGGGGCCGCCTCCTCATACCCCTCATACCCGTTACCTTCAATACAATGGACCGAGTGACATTCCTGTTGTTTTAAAATTTTCTCTGCCCGGCTATGCAAAGATCTGAGCAGCTCAAGGGTAAAGACTTCTTTGGCTAAAAACGAAAGAATGGCGGCGGCATAACCGGAGCCGGTCCCTATCTCCAACACACGCTCATGACCCTGCACATCCGATAGTTCGCACATCTTCGCAACAATATAGGGCTGACTAATGGTCTGCCCTGAACCAATTGACAGTGGGGAATCGGAATATGCAGAAAAGGGATCGACCTCAGGAATAAAAAGATGCCGCGGGACCATCTTAAATGCATGTAAAATACGTCCGTCGGTAATACCGCGAGCGGCAATCTGTTCTTCCACCATCGCTTCTCGATACTGTTCCGAGAGATCCATGGGAGCCCTCCTCACAAAAATCCAATAATTGACGACATAATAATTCTGCCTAAAAAGAATTGTTGTTTCTCTCAATAAGTATATTATGTTAAGCTATGTACATGAAGGGGTTATTATGACAAAAGTTCAAGAATTACTTATTGTGAATCTAAAACGTGCTCGCTTTGCGAAAGGCTTCTCTCAGATGTTACTGGCCGAACGCTCAAATTTGTCTGTAGGCTTTATTGGTGATATAGAATCGGGTAAAAAGTTTCCCTCCGTCAATTCAATACAAAAAATTGTAGATTCCCTTGAGGTTCAGCCCTATGAGCTGTTTATCGATGTGAACGACTCCCGGATAAATTGCCCTATGGCTAAATTGCATTGTCTCCACTCAGAGTTAGTCGGAAAAATAGATGAAGAAATCTCCCATACCCTGTGTAAACACTTTTACCACAGCGAGGCAAATGTATTTGTGGAGAACAGCATTTCCAGAAATGCGACTACACCTAAAGGATAAAAACCTCTATACTGTTTATATGCAAAGTATACCTATTAATACATATGATTCACCCGCTGCAGTCCTTGAGCTTATATACCGACTTAAGGTTAAGGATGTAATGAGTTCCGATATACATACAACTTCCCTCACCTCAACAATGGGTCAAGTGCGTAATGTGCTGAAAAACAACAGCATAACCGGCCTTCCGGTGGTAGATCAAAAAAAATGTATTCTAGGAATTGTAAGCATGGAAGATGTACTCCAAGCCCTCGATTCAGGCTCTATCGATGAGCCGGTTGAGGAGCATATGAGTAAAAAGCTTATAGTACTTGAAGAGGATATGCCGATCTTTTTTGCAATATCCTATTTCGGACGATATTCCTACCGTCGATTTCCGGTAATCAACAAACACAACACACTGGTGGGTATAGTAACCTCCCGTGATATAACTACAAAACTTTTAATTGAGGCAAATAAGGAAATTGAGCGCCTAGAAGGGGAAACCGGCCCGACCGAGGAAACCTATACCGGCCAGGTGGAACGGTGGTTTAAGGTGCACAGTTATGATTTTGAGAATGCCGGCTACGCGTCAACAGAGATAAAGAAAATTTTAAAATCCCGTAATATCGACAGCAAAACCGCCCGACGGATAGCAATTAGCGCATACGAGCTTGAAATGAATCTTGTGGTACATTCAAAGGGCGGGTCAATTCACTTTCTTATGGATAACACCAGGGTGTTAGTACAAGCCAACGACACAGGCCCCGGCATTGATGATGTTGATGCAGCCCTTACAGAAGGCTATACCACAGCTACAGAGTGGATAAGAAGTTTAGGATTTGGTGCAGGCATGGGGCTGCCGAATGTTCAAAGGGTATCGGATGAGTTCTCTCTTACCTCAGAACCGGACAGGGGCACCCATGCAAAGTCAATTATATTTTTATCTGAGGCGCTTTCAAAAATCAAAGATTTTTGAAAGCGCCAACATTAAATAACAGGAGAGAAGTCTATGAAAGTGGCGGAAATAAAGAACTATATCGATGGAGAATTGAAGGTTGAGGGAAATCTGAATGCAGAGATAAAAGACGGCTACACCTCCGACCTTTTAAGCGATGTTATGGGAAATGCCGGGGCAGAGAGTGTACTAATTACCGTACAGGGCCATAAAAATACCGTCGCCGTGGCAAATCTGGTTGGAATACCGGTGGTAATTCTCTGTAACGGACGCAGCATTCCCCCGGATATGCAGGAGAGCGCGGAGAAGGAAGAAATTGCCCTTTTTACTACTGAAGCAGACCAGTTTACCGCATCATATAAAATCGCCGGCGCCCTGGGGAAAAAGTAAACTCTTATGTACGCTACGGCGGATCTGCATATACATTCCTGTTTGAGTCCCTGCGGAAGTTTGGAGATGTCCCCCGCACGCATTGCAGCTGAAGCCTCCTCATGTAATATTGACATTCTGGCCATTACAGACCATAACTCATGCCGCAATGCCCCCGCCTTTGAAGAGTGTTGCCTGCAGGCAGGAATCGTACCGCTTTTCGGGATGGAAGTCACCTCCTCTGAAGAAGCCCATGTGGTGTGTCTTTTTGAAAAGAAAGAGCCGGCAATGGAGTTCGGGGCCTACATTGAATCCCGCCTCCCGGAGATTACCGGTAAGGCGAATATGTTCGGAGATCAAGTGTATGTCGATGCGGAAGAAAATATTTTAGGGGAGGTAACAAAAGCCCTGATCGGGGCAACCGACATCTCGATCGATCGGATAGTTCCGATGGTCCATGAACGCGGAGGTATTGTATTTCCCGCTCACATTGACAGACCTGCATTCAGTATTGTAATGCAGCTCGGATTCCTTCCGGATCTTCCTTATGATGCGGTCGAGTGCATGGATCCCAATTGCGGTCTTAATACCCTCGGCTTGCCCGTTATCACAAACTCCGACGCTCACTATCCCGGGGATATAGGAAGCCGACCAACTCGATATGAAATGAACAAGCTCTCCTTTCACGGTATACAGCACGCCCTTGCCACGCACCACATACAGAGGGCCCTGTAGGGCTGATCCCTTCGACCTTTTGTCCTGAAAATTCGGCAAGTGGAGAAATACCGCTATTCCGTAAGTACACTTCTAAGGCGTTCCAACACCTTTTTTCTTTCCAGCGGCTTAATAATGTAATTTTTTGCGCCTAGCATAAATGCTTTTTTCACTAAATCCTGTCGACCCAAGGCGCTGATCATAACTATTCTGGCATCCGAATCAAACTCTACAATTTTTTCCAAGGCCGTCACTCCATCCATACCAGGCATCGTAATATCCATTGTAACTAAGTCGACCCCCGGATGAAGAGACTTATATTTATCAACAGCCTCATTGCCGTCGGCGGCAGTATCAACAATATCGTAACCTTCACTGCTTAATATTTGATTCAGCTGTTTTTTTACAAAAATAGAATCATCCACCAGCAACACCCGATACGCAGTTCCATCCGGCTTCTGCCCATCCGGCACGCGAGCATTGATTTCAGGATAGTCCCCTGTGGTTTTCAAATCATCCCCCTTCTTATTATCTATACCAATAGCTATACCAATTCTTATATGTTTTTTGTTCAATTTCAACTAATGCTTGCATATATTTATCTATTCATCTACCATTGTCCGGCAAAGGGGGTGCACATGAAAACCTATGCAGAAATAAATGAAAAAATCGCGTCCGGTTCTGCGGTAGTATTAAACGCAGAAGAGGTCAGCGACTACGTTGACCGAAAAGGCCTGTCCGCGGCGGCGAAGGAAATTGATGTAGTTACCACCGCCACCTTCGGCCCTATGTGTTCTTCAAGCTGCTTTCTTAACTTCGGTCAAAGCATTCCAAAAATTCGCATCACCGAAGCATGGATCGACGATGTGCCCGCATACTCGGGGCTTGCCGCGGTAGATATGTTTATGGGCGCTTCCCAGCTACGGAGCAATGATTCGGCCAACATGTACTACCCTGGTGATTTTCGCTTCGGCGGGGGACACGTAATTGAAAAGCTTGTCGCCCGCCAGGAACTTCAACTCTTTGCCCTGTCCTACGGCACCGACGAATACCCCCGCCGAGAATTGCGCACAATGTTCACCATTGATGATCTCAACCAGGCGGTAATGGTGAATCCGCGTAACTGCTATCAGAATTATAACGTTGCCACCAATACCTCTGACCGGCCTATTTACACCTATATGGGGCTTCTAAAACCCCGCATGCAAAACCTCACCTACAGTTCCGCAGGACAGCTCTCCCCCCTTTTGAACGATCCCTATTATGAGACAATCGGTATAGGTTCAGCGGTATGGCTTGCCGGTTCAAGGGGCCATGTATATTTTGAAGGAACTCAGCACTCAAGCGACGTTGAACGTACCGATAACGGAGTGCCCGCTGAAGGAGCAGGAACGCTGGCTCTTACCGCAGACATGAAGGAAATGCTGCCGGAATTTGTCCGCGGGGTCAGTCTGAAGGGCTATGGGGTCTCTATTGCTTTAGGAGTAGGTGTGCCTATTCCCATTCTGAACGAAGAGATTCTTCAATATACAACCGTACGGGATGATGAGATCAAAGCTGAGTTAATTGATTACTCCTACGATTACCCAATGAAAAGCGGAAAAGTAATAACTCATCTTACCTACGGACAGTTAAAGCGGGGGGAAGTTGTTGTAGATGGCAATAAGGTGGAAGTATCCTCTATGTCAAGTTACCCAAAGGCCCTGCACATAGCCGAATTGCTGAAAGAAGAAATTAAAAGTGGAAAATTTCTCCTGAGCGAACCTATGCAAAAACTGCCGAAGAATAAAAAGATAAAATCAATGGTTGTGCGTGAAGGAGAAGGAGGGCCGGTCAGATGAATACCCGTAAATTTCTATTGAGTTTTAATAAGCAGCTGGCGGAAAAGCCGATCGTATATCATCTTGTAAAAGAATACGATCTTGTAATAAATATTTTTCGTGCCCGTATTACCGCCGATGAAGAGGGTTTCATGGTCCTGGAGGTCTCCGGTACTGAAGAGCATATCTCTCAGGGTCTCGATTTTATCCGCAAAAACGGGGTAACAGTAAACGAAGCTGAAAAAGGGCTTCGGTGGGACAAAGATATTTGTACACACTGCGGTAACTGTCTACCCCACTGCCCTGTTGATGCACTTTACATAGTAAACCCGAAAACCCGTGAAATCGGCTTTGACTCCGACAAATGTGTAGAATGCCTTAACTGCATACCGAACTGTCCCTACGGGGCCGTTACCTCGGTGTTCTAATGGTGTCCCCCACTCTTTGGGAGACTGGCACTCTATGAACACCCGTCCTGTGAAAAACCGTCGAAGTTTTTACAGTTTTCAGTTTCGCGACGCAGTATACAGAGTACATTCGGAACACCCTTCGGAAGTAAGCCGTAGGATACGCCGTTTGTGGAACGAACTCGAACAGTTCATCTCCTTTCACCCCGCCTTCGGCGAAGCATTCACACCTCTTTCCCCTGGAGAGGCCGGCACTACCCATCTCAAGAGCACAGATAAAACACCGAGCAAAGGGGCCGGAGCTGCAGCTGATCTTCCTGAGAGCGCTGTGCGTATGCTAAACGCCTCACAGCTTACGGGGGTAGGCCCCATGGCGGCGGTGGCCGGCACTTTTGCTCAGCTCGCAGTAGAAGCCGGACAGGCTGCGGGAGACGGGGAAACTATTATTGAAAACGGCGGTGATGTGTTTTTATCCATAACCCTCCCGCTCACCCTTGGATTGTGGGTAGGTCCCGCCTCGCCCTTTCATCACATGGCTTTTTTCATCCCCCCCGAAATGAGCCCACTGGCCGTGTGCTCATCTTCTTCTCGACTTGGTCACTCCAGGAGCTTTGGAAATTGTGATCTAGTTACGGTTTTTTCCAAAAATGCATCTATTGCCGACGCTGAGGCTACCGCATGCTGCAACAGTATCCAGAGCGAGGAGGATATGCAAAAAGCAGTTGAAAGGGCTGTTGGTATAGATCACATCGATGGGGTTATAGCAATAAAAAACGACAAGCTTGCAATTGCCGGACAAGTCCCTGAGCTCATCCGCCATACGGATGGGGAACTACAAAGCAAAATCACCCGTCACAGTGAAGCCTAGCCCCGGCACTCATGTAATTACAGGTCGGGGCCATGCATACAGTGTGATACCGGGGCAGTGTTTAATTTCGGTTGCCGAAAATCCTGAGTAGAAAAAGAAAAATATTGATAAAATCAAGGTAGAGCTTCAGGGCCCCCATAATTGAAAGCTTCACGTACTGCTCTTCGCTTACGGAGCTCCCAAACTGCTGGTTCCAGGTTTTTATCATTTGAGTATCATATGCGGTAAGCCCGAGGAATATAAAAACCCCGAGGTAACTAATTAAGTAGTACAAACCTGAACTCTGCAAAAATATATTAATCACACTGGCGATGATTATTCCAAACAGGCCCATTATTAGGTAATGACCAAAACCGGAAAGGTCCCGTTTGGTAGTCATCGCATATAAGCTCATCGCCGCGAATGTTCCAGCGGCAGTGAAAAAAGCCAGAGAAATCTCAGCCCCCGTGTAGGCCAAAAAAATCACCGATAATGTAATTCCATTAAGTATGGAATAGGCCGCAAAGGACATGGTGGCCGCTGAAGCCGACATTTTCATGATTCGTGCGCTTAAATACATTACCAAACCAAACTCTGCAATAATCAAACCGAAGAAGAGGAAAGGCCTGCTTACCAGAGCCCGTATCATCGACTCATTACCGGCTACACCAACGGCAATCACCCCAGTTAATGCCAAACCGGCGGTCATCCACAAATACACATTCCGTAATATATTTCTCTCCCGCACACGGGGAATACTTAAAAACTCAGCTCTGCTGTTGGCCATCTAATGCTCCTTCTTACTATTTATTGTTTAAGAAATCTACTACATAAAAAATCGCACTAAACTTTTAAAAGGTCAAGCATCTCTTATCGGATATCAGCTATCAGAAATCAGCTGTTCTCAATTTGAAATAAAATTATAACCAAAAACTTACATAAACCTGTCCTCATGCTCATATTCACTACATAAAATCCCTAGTACTTAGGATGGAGGCCCACTTCGTATGATTACTACAGTAGAAAAAATTGGCCGAATAAGGATACACACCAATTTACCAAGCCAGTCGATTGGAAAAATTGTATCATCAGGGATGTATGTTCACGAGGACACGCCGATTGAGGACCTGTTAACTCTCTTTCAAGATTCGAAAGAAGAGATTCCCGCAATAGGTGTGGTAAACAATGAACTACGGGGTAAAGGTGCTATCGTACGCAAAGAGCTGGTAACCCTTTTAAGCCGGCCCTTTGGTCGGGAGGTTATGAAGAAACGACCCGTCAAGAAAGTAGCATCTGAAACCCGCAGTTTCCTCCAAAACTTACATATTTTCAGTGTGAGTGACGATCTGGATAAAGCTATCAAAGAGGGTAGTGACGAATTCTTTCTGCTTCATGATAGAGACGGGCGATTCCAGGGTCTGTTTTCTACCCAAGACCTTATGATTTACCTGTCTAATCTGACACAAGAGGATATTACCCTTGCCCACAATCTTCAAACCAGAATGGTAAAGGAGCGTCTCTCGGTCCTCACCGCCGACATCGAAGTAGCAGGTTCGGCGAATACCGCAAAAGGGGTAGGAGGGGATTTTTACTCGGTAAAAAAGATCACTGCAAAAGACTGGATTCTGTCACTCTGTGATGTTTCTGGAAAAGGGGTAGCTGCATCAATTATTACCGCTATGCTGTATGGAATCATAGAAACCTTTGAGTTTCGTCGCGGACTCACAGAGTTCGTAAAACGGCTAAACCATTCGGTCTTTTCAACCTTTAACGCAGAAAAATACCTAACCGGGGTGTTTTTACTTTTTGACGAATCAAATTCTAAAATAAAAATACTCGATATGGGCCACTCCTTTGTTACTCTCTTAAGAGATGGACGTATCCGCTCAATTGAAAGCAGTGAAAAAAATCTGCCTGTCGGAATTACTCCGGATTTAGACCCTGGGGTTATAGGACTCACCCTCAAGAGGGGGGACATAATGGTGCTCGTGACAGATGGTTTGACCGAACAGCAGAATGAATCAGGGGAAGAATACCCTATCAAACGACTGTATCACATTCTCACCGAGTATTCCCAAGAAAGTCTGGAGGAACTCCGTGAGCGTATTCTTGACGACTTCCACTCTTTTAAAGAGGATGCTCCCTATCATGATGATGTAACTTTTATGCTGATACGATACCCCCATGAAGAAGTGTTGGAAGAGGATATTGAGTGGGAAAAAATTGAGTAATGTTAGTTATAGGAGCGTTTCACTGCCACAGCATTGCCTTTGGAATTAAACACCACCCCTTCATCTTCCACAATGATATGGGCGAAACTCTTATCAAAGGCAAACCATATTTTAGTTTTTTTATTGGGATTATTTTTATTTCCATGACGGACGGCATTTTTAATAATTTCGCTCACTTGCTGTTCAAGCAGATTAATTTCCCTAATCTCGGGTGGAGCGTTTTGTACAATAATTCGGCTTAAATAGCGGACCTTCTTTAAGTCAAGATTAAACTCTTTGTGGAACATCCCTTTTTTCTCACACAGAGGGTGAGATTCAAATTGAGTAATACCACTGCTGTTTGTCCCGGTCACTCTCTCATCCGCTGCCGGGTCGACTTTTACTCCCTTCCCCTTCGTTTTTTCCAGAGCATCTTCAAGTGTGTGAACAATCGGCAAGAAACCGTTTAGTTTTGTAAACTCTATAACCCGTTTCACGACTCCATTGACACCTGAAATATAGAGAGTACCCTTTTGTTTTCGAATCGTAGTAAAGGTTGCGATAATAGTCCCAACCCCGGTCGAATCAATGTAAGTAAGCTCTGACAGGTTAAAAACGTAGTGGAGATACCCCTGTGTGAAGTACCTATTAAAAAGCTCTCGAAATTCAGCGGAATTATACAGGTCCATCTCTCCTGTAAGCCTAAAAATACTTATCCCTTGCGTAATCTGAACATCTATTTCCATAACAAGATATTCACATAGAGATATTTTATTTTTATAAGAAAATGATAAGGAGAGCATTTAATAAGGGGGAGCTTCTCCTGTATACTGTTATAGAGTTATGAGTGACGACCTTTTCTCCTCACAGACTGACCAGCGCAACCAACCCCTCGCTTATCGCATGTGCCCCCGATCACTTGACGAGTATATCGGACAGGACCATATTGTCGGGCCGGGACGGTTGCTGCGCCGGGTAATACAGGCCGACCGTCTCTCCTCCCTCATCTTTTACGGCCCCCCGGGAACCGGAAAGACTTCATTGGCCAAAGTTATTGCCCGCACCTCCAAAAGCTCCTTCACCGCCCTGAATGCGGTGCTTACCGGGGTAAAAGAGCTGCGAGAGGCGATCAAAACCGCCCGCGAAAAGCGCGACCTCTACGGTAAGAGGACAATTCTATTCATTGACGAGGTCCACCGATGGAACAAGGCCCAGCAGGACGCCCTTTTGCCCTGGGTGGAAAACGGTACGGTGGTTCTGATCGGCGCCACCACCCAGAATCCCTATTTCGAGGTCAACTCGGCCCTGGTCAGCCGCAGCCGAATTTTCCAGCTGACCCCCCTTTCCTCCGAAGACCTTTTTGCTGTAGCCCGGCAGGCGCTACAGGACAGGGAGCGCGGGTACGGAACTTACACCATCGAATTCGAGGCCGGCGCCTTGGAGCACCTGGTACAGGTGGCCGCCGGGGATGCCCGCAGCCTTCTAAACGCCCTAGAGCTGGCGATAGAAACCACCCCCGACCATTTCCCTCCCGCCGAAGGTGATCACATCTATATCAGCATGGACGCCGCCGAGCAGAGCATTCAGAAAAAGGCGGTGCTGTACGACAAAGAGGGGGACTACCATTTCGACATCATCAGCGCCTTTATTAAATCGATCCGCGGAAGCGACCCCGATGGGGTCTTGTATTGGCTTGCGAGGATGGTGCATGCGGGGGAAGACCCACACTTTGTATTTCGTCGAATGCTCATCTCCGCCTCAGAAGACATCGGGCTTGCCGATCCCCATGCACTGGGAGTAGTCCAGTCGGCGGCGGCGGCCTTCGACCGGGTCGGTATGCCCGAGGGCCGTTACCATCTGGCCCATGCTGCGATGTATCTGGCAAGTGCACCCAAAAGCAATTCCAGCCTGGGTTTTTTCGACGCCCTGGCCGAAGTAGAGCGCGAAGGAACACAGGAGGTACCGAATCATTTGAAAGACGCCAACCGCGATGCGAAGGGTTTTGGCCACGGACAGGGCTATCTCTACCCCCATGCCTACCGCGACCACTGGGTGGCCCAGCAGTATCTGCCGGCGGGTCTTCAGGGCAAAATATTCTACCATCCTTCAGACCAAGGCTACGAGCAGAAAATTCAGACCCAAATAGCCCGCCGACGCGAAGCCCAGCTTGCCGCCACTCTTACCCGGGAACACACGGAAGTTCTCAGCTACTCCCCCCCGAACCGGCAGCGCGAACAGTGGATCAACCGCGTCGTAGAGGACCGAAGCGCCACCCTCGAGGCGGTGCGTGAAGCCCTGTTCTCACGGATAAGCCCCGCACGGCATCACCGTATACTGGTGGTGCCGGCGGACGACGGTATTCTTCTTTGGGAGGCCCTTCGTAGAGTACCTGAAGGGGGAGTTACTGGAATGGTGCGCTCCACGGAAAAACTCGATGTGTTGCGTCATTATGCTGAACAGCTTGAGCAGGTTGAGCAGCCCCTTCTGTTTCAGGAAAGCTCAATTCACCCCGAGAAATCAGACAAAATCGCCAGTTCGCCCAAGGCCGAGCATCCTAACAACACCGGAGGTTCGCCCGACGCCGAAAAATCCGGCAAGCCTGCTCGTCCGCCCACCCCAAACAGCCCCACCCACCCTGCAGCACCCGACCAGTTTGAATATATTATCGGCCGCAACTATACCAGCCGTACCAAAAACAAATTCGACTACCTTCGGCCCCTTTACCAGTTATGTGCCCCCGGGGGCACGCTGCTCCTGGCAGAAGCCGTCCCGGTACGCGCCCAGCGTCTCTCCGAGCTGCTGGAACAAGCGAAACAAGCAAAAAAACCAATAGACCCCGAACTCCATCAAGTTCTCCTCGACATCGAAGAGCAGCTGTACGGCGCACGAAGGGGGGAGCTTTTGGCATGGGATCTTCCTGATCTCGAAAAGGGCGCCCGGGAGGCGGGGTTTAAAAATATTACCCTGGAAACCGAGGAGATCAAGGAACAGCGCTCTATTCGGGCCGCCGACATACAGAGATGGCTTGCCCCCGGGGACTCTCCTGAAACACTTGGGGCCTATCTTCATAAAAACTACAGCTCCGAAACCGCCGAAAAGCTCATTCGGGCATTGGAGCATTCATTGAGCGAGCGAACTGTGGCCTGGCATTCAACCATCTGTTTTCTCAAGGCCCAACGATAGCAAACACGTTAATATCCAGTCGTGCTTGACAATATTGGCCAAGTATTCTCATTGCAAATTGCTGAATCTTGGCGGTCGTGCTTGACAAAAATTAAAAAATTATACACATTACTTGCACATAATTGCGGTGGATATAGTTCAATGGTAGAGCGCCAGATTGTGGTTCTGGATGGTGCGGGTTCAAGTCCCGTTATCCACCCCTAAGCGTCCGCGGACGCTATAGTATTTATATGCGTCCGTAGCTCAGCTGGATAGAGCGCCGGACTTCGAATCCGTAGGTCG
>CAZDFY010000057.1:0-21874 GCA_964504785.1 uncultured Sediminispirochaeta sp.
GCAGAGGACTGAGCAGAGGACTGAACTGATGACTGAGCAAAGGGCTGAACATAGGGTTGAGCAAAGGTTTGATCTCTTTCTATCATAATTCAACCTCCCTCTTTTTCATAATACGTAGTTGTATCAGCGTGATAATAAATACCAGGATAAACAGAAGGGTTGCCTTGGCACTGGCATAGCCATAGCGATTACTCATGTTAAAGGCCTCTTCAAATATATTCAGCGCGATAACCTGGGTGGCCCGCCCCGGCCCGCCGCCGGTAAGGGCATAGACTACCTCAAATACTTTGAAGGCCATATTTAGTGCGAGGAACATTCCAATGGTAATTGCCGGGAGGATCATCGGCAGCACAATCGAGGTGAACAATCGCGTTCTCGAAGCCCCGTCAATCTCCGCCGCCTCCTTCAATTGTGAGGGAACCCCTTGAAGAGCCGCAATATAAATTACCATTAAGTACCCGACCCCAACCCATAAGGAGACAATCAAAATTGCATAAAATGACCAGGCTGGATCTCCAATCCATGATTGATCTAAAAACGAGAAAATGCCTGAGCGGGCGATCTCCGGCAGGACCTGGGTAAAAATAAATAACCAGACAAATCCGCCGATCACCATACTGATCATGTTTGGCATAAAGAGGGTTGTTCTAAAAAGTACCTTCCCCTGTTTTCTCCCTTCAATGAGTACCGCAAGCAGCAAGGCCAAGGCATTTTGTAACACCACCATAAAAAACACGTATTTTAAGGTAAAAAGTACAGAATCGAGAAACACTCTATCTTCGGTCAGCGCCTCTACATAGTTGCTTAATCCTACAAATCTATAGTCCGGATTCAAACCGTTCCAGTTCGTCATGCCGTACCATACTCCACCCGCCGCGGGAATCAGCACAAATAAAATGTAGAATAACAGCGCCGGCATTACAAAGAGAAGCACATTCCCCATTCCATTCCATCTATGTGTAGTTTTCATTTGCCCTCCTTTTTCTTCCCTGGTTCAGGTACATTTATATAAGGAGAGCACTGAGTTGTCTTTCAAGAATGTTAACAGGTTATTTTGTACAATATTGATGTTATGAATAAACCCATACTGAGGAGGGTTCAAAAATCGATGAGGAACCCTTCACTGTTCATAGGTCCGTGGTGGGCTGTATAGACCCCATCTTCCCTTTTAACGATCTTTTTTAGCTTGGGGACCATTAGTTTTAATTCCTGCTTTGTCATTACCGGTAATCCGTGGGGGCCATTCACATACTTCATGGTTTTATTCTTTTTGTTCTCATACTCTTTCACAAAATCGCGATGATCATTTATTCTCTTTCTCTGTCGCTGGTTAGCCAGTTCTACTGAACCGGTTATTGACTGCTCAATTGTAGTAGTAAAATTATCATCTAACTCTACTCCGATGGAATTTCGGGCTGAAGCTATTGATGCCGCCGTGGTAGTGCCCGTACCCAAAAAGGGGTCTAAAACCGTATCTCCCTGCATGCTGTACATCTGTATTAGTCGGAAGGCCAGCTCAAAGGGAAAGGCCCCGCTCCTGCTCCGCATCTTGCTGTCGCCCAAGGCTTTACCTGCGCCCACAGCCTGTTTTGTGCCCAAGGCTTGTCTTGTTCCTTTAAAATCCCAAATATCTGAAAACCACACGTTTCTCTCTTCCCAAAAGAAGGAACTCCTTTGCCTTACTTCCTTTTCGTCATTTTTAAAAACCCTTTTATCACTTTTACGAAATATGAGGATGTATTCATGTTCCAGGGTAACATACGCTCCGGAGGGCAACATTCCCGAACCCATAAACTTGTTTGGAGCATTGGATTGTTTTCGCCATAAAACCGGAGGTAAAGACTGAAATCCTATTGATTCGCAGAGGGCAGTGATTCTTGAATGATTAGTGTAGAGCCTGAAATTGGTGTTGATCTTTCTTGTGGCATCACCAATATTTATACAGGCAAAACCGCCCGGCCTTAAAACCCGGTAACACTCTTTCCACACCCTGTCCAAGACCCTGTGCATCAGTTCAAAAGCACCGCAGCCGTCGCCCTTCTGCATATATTCATCAATTTCATTATTCCGATCAATAAAAACAGCATCCCACATCTCTATCATCGGGTACGGCGGAGAGGTCACTACAAGATCTATAGTTTTGTCTTCAATGTTATTTAAATCTTCTGCAGATTGAAAAAGTACTGAATGATGTGTTTCCATAATGAACACCGTACCATAGGTTGAGGGTATTATCCTACAGTTTTCCAAGAGTTATCCTCCTCTGGGTCTGATAGGGTCTGATAGAGACTGATAGTGCCCCTCGGTTTTATAAAAATTTGAGAAACCGCATGTTTCTATTTATAATGTGCAGTAGATTCAGTGTAGGTGAGGCGTGTATGTCAAAAAAAATTCTATTAGTAGAAGATGAAGCTATTATCGCCATGTCCGAAGCCGAAATGCTGAAAAAGCACGGCTACGAGGTATACCCTGTCTACAGCGGTGAAAAAGCCCTTGAGGCTGTAGAGGCGGACCCGGAAATATCACTTATACTCATGGATATAGACCTTGGAGAGGGGATAGACGGGACTGAAACAGCTCATGAGATTCTAAAAAAGCATGATTTGCCGATTGCCTTTCTCTCCTCCCATACCGAACCGGCACTAGTAGAGAAAACCGAAGGGATTACCTCCTACGGCTATATTGTAAAAAACTCCGGAGAAACGGTTATAATTGCCGCAATAAAAATGGCCTTTCGCCTCTTTGAAGCTAAAATGAAGGAAAAGGAGCACAAAGAGGCCCTACTCCACTCTCACAATTTAATGAGTTATATTATCGAGCATAACCAGAGTGCCGTTGCCGTTCACGACAAAAATTTAAAGTATATTTATGTAAGTCAGCAGTACCTCAACCAATACAATGTTCGAAAAAGAGATGTTATAGGAAAACACCACTACCAGGTCTTTCCCGACCTGCCCCAAAAGTGGAGAGATGTTCATCAAAGAGCCCTAGAGGGTGAAGTGTCCCGCGGAGAGAATGACCCCTATGAACGGGAGGACGGTACGGTAGAATGGACCCGATGGGAGTGCAGGCCCTGGTATGAAGGGGACGGCTCCATCGGCGGCCTCATTATTTATACGGAAGTTTTTACAAAGGAAAAACAATCCCACGCTGATATTAGGGACACCGTCAATTACCTTCAATCTATTTTAAGGACTACCCGCGATGGATTTTGGGTTTTAGATTCAGGGGGGAACTTTATAGATGTAAATAATGCCTACTGTGAGATGTCGGGGTACAGCAGGGATGAAATTCTCCACATGAAAATACCGGATATTGATGCAGATGAAAAACAGGAAGATGCAGCCGAGCGGATGAAGCGCATTATCTCCACCGGAAGTGAAATATTCCAGGTCCGTCATCGCAGAAAAGACGGGACCCTCTTTGATGTGGAAATTTCCGCCTCCTTTCTCGGCGGATCCAGGGATAAAATAATCTGTTTTTGCCGGGATATCACCGAACGCAAAAAAACGGAAGCCGCCCTTCAAAAAAGTGAGAAAAAGTATAAGTCCCTGTATAACAACCTCCGGGATGCAATTATTGTGGTCAATAAAAAAAGGGAAATAACGGACTGCAATACCGCTTTCACCGACCTCTTTGGGTATTCCCTTTCTGAAATAGAGGGAAAAACAACGTCGATGCTGTATGCCTCCTCTGAAGACTATGAAGCATTGGGCAAGATGATGGAGGAACAAGAGGATGATTCAAATTTTATCTATCAAACGCGGTACCGAAAAAAATCAGGAGAGATTATTCAGGGTGAGAAGAAAATACAGTATTTACTAGATGAAGAGGGTAATCCTGAGGGATTTATCGGACTTATCAGGGATATCTCGGAGCGAAAAAAACTGGAGAAAGACCTGATAGAAAGTGAAGAAAAGTTCCGCCTCTTTGTAGAAACGGCCCCGATAGGCATTATCATATCGGACCAGAATGAACGGGTACTCTATCTGAATAAAAAATTTGAGTCCCTTTTTGGATATACAATGGATGATATCCCCTCGGTCCAAGAATGGTGGGAAGCAGCCTACCCTGATAAGGAGTTTCGAAAAAAAGTACAGGAAATCTGGAAAAAGAATACACAGTACGCTATTGAACATCACACGGAAATCTCCCCCCTCCAGTTTCCCGTGAACTGCAAAGACGGAAGAGTGGTGGAGATTGAGTTTCACTTTGCCTCCTCAGGGAATTTGAATGCGGTTATCTTCCTCGACGTGACAAAACAAAAAAAAGCCGAAGAAGAGATAGAGAAGCAGCTTTCTGAAAAAAAGGCCCTCCTCAAGGAAGTACACCACCGCATTAAAAACCATATGGCTACTATTTCAAGTATCATATCCCTGCGCGGTGATCATATAAGTGATGCACAAACCAGTGAAATCCTTGGTGAAATAAAAAGAAAGATTGATCTTATGCATAACATCTATCAGGCCCTCTACACCGGCGAGGATGTGGGAACCATAGATATTTCCTCATTCTTAGATCCGCTGATTCAAGATATCCGGTCTACCTATATCGACACCCGGGAGGTTTCCATCGACAGCGAGTACGAGGACATAAAGGTTACAGCAAAACAATCCCTGCCTATTGGAATAATAACTACCGAACTTATCACAAACTCCATTAAATACGCCTTTCCAGAAGGTTCGCCGGGAAAGATCAAAGTCTCTCTTTGCAAGGAAGACCCCGATCATTTGTGTATTGAAGTGGCGGACAACGGAAAGGGCACACCCTCTGAAACAGCAGAACAAGGAGCATACGGATTCGGGCTTACCCTTGTTGATACTTATGCCGTCCAATATAACGGAACTTTAATTATTTCAAATGACCGAGGGACCACTGTCCGGGTAACCCTGGAGCTGGAAAAACCCCAAGATGTGGAGTAAGTATGACCGACGCAGTACAACGCGCAGTACAAGGAATTCTCGATTGACAAAGACGGCAAATAAGTTACTATAGTAGCATTCGCACCACCGGGGGCACGCGTGGAAAATTTTTTGTTGATATTCTATATTCTCTTCTTTGCAACCGGCTTTATGGGCGGAGCAGCCCTTTTTCTCCTTTCGATAAGAGTGAGAAGCAGCCTTCTGCGTCCCCTCCTTGCCTTTCAGCTTCTGTTCCTGATTGCCACTGGTCTGATTGTCCTCTACTTCTATCTGGAACGCCTTCCCGGCAGTATCCCACCGGCGGCCGCGATTTCACTACTTGTTACAATTGTCGGATTAAACGCGGCGGTCTGGGTCATGGTAATACTGCTAATCCGGCGCATGGCACCCTCTTCCTGCTCTTACCGGCGTAGGGGCCCTCCCGCCGTCGCAGAAATCCTTGCATGGCTCGTTATTGCCCACAGCATCGCCAACATGGCCCTTATGATTGCCGGCTCCGGGGGCGGAGGAGAGCTCGCTTCTCCTGCAGCTCTTGATGCATGGCGTCTCGGCGGTTACATTTTATCGGGCCTTGCGATGGCCGCCTTCGGAATTACCGCCCGCGGCCCCATTAACAAAAGAGAACCGGCTCAGCTGCGATCCCTGATGCGGGCCTACGGAACTATTGCTCTTATTTTTGCACCCACCGGAGTAGTCGAGTATGCAGTTGAAAACGCGGGGATTCCATGGCTCTCCTATATATCCCTTGAACACTTCCACTTCCTGGCCTGGAATATAATATCGATGAGCACCGCTATACGGCTCTTCAACCCCGGCACTACGGGTACAGCAGTTCTGGATTCGGTCCCCGAAGAGCGTGTGCAGGCCCTTGGACTCTCCACCAGAGAGGCCGAAATGGCGGTGATGATAGCCCGGGGCTTGGCCAACAAGGAAATCGCCGCGGAGCTCAATATTTCTCCCGCAACTGTACGCACCCACATCTACAACTTATACCAGAAAGCCGAAGCCCGCAGCCGGGTGGAACTTCTGAACAAACTGCGCTCCTAGGGACCCTTATCTTACCGAAGGTGGGCCGGATTCTGTAGTTAATGTTCCTTCCGAGTGTACGGAGTTCCTCCAGAATAAGTTTTTGCATAGGCTAATCGGTCCACCAACATTCAATATTTTTATATATAGCATAATTTAAACTTGCGTCAACGCAAGTTTTACAAGTTTTTCTTACCTATTGGTACTAACCTTGTGGGATAACCCCTTTTAGCGCTGCATATGGGGGCGGATCAACTTTCTTTACTGTAGATATGGTGGCGAGACTTCTAATACCACAAGGTTTGTACCATTACTTTTGTCTTAAATTCTGAAAGTTTTCATTTCGTGTCACCTAAATCGTGGAAAAAACATTCCGGTTTTCTCTGCATACTCTCTCCACTCCTGGCCGAAGGTCTGTTCCAGCTCTCGCTCCTCACTGCGGGCCAAGCGGTAATACAGCACTGCCAGGACCGGCCAGAGGATCAACAGAATTATAGTGGCCCACTCGAAGAGTGCTCCCAAGGCTAAGAGTAGAAACCCCGTATATTGGGGATGCCGGATATAACGGTAGGGTCCCTCTTTCACAAGGCGACCGGCTCCATCTCCCTTGCTCCAGTAATCCTGGTATATCCTGGACCAGCCGGCAACAATTAAAAAGCCTCCCATCAGAATAGACGCCAAATACAGATAGTGCCCCGTCATTCCGATACTCCCCGAGAGTGTTCGTCCCCAGAGTATGCCAAAGGGAAGGGTCTTACCGAAGGCCCACATAATAAAGTAAAGCGACAGGGGCACACCAAACATCTCCACCGCAAAGGCTGTCATAAAGGCAAAAAAGGCACCGGCAGGTTTTCTATCGGCCTTCCTGTAAAAGGGTACAAATAAAAGAAAGGCACCAAAGAGGACCACCCAGGCAAGGGTCGTCCACCACAGTCCAAAATATGATTCATAAGCTTCATTCATTACGATGCTCCTTTGTATACAAAAAAGATAGCAGGACTGTAGTCAAAATGGTATCGAACAAATGTATGAAAAGAGGCTTTGGAAGGGCAAATAAACACCCCTTTTCAGCACTTTTGGACCTAGTATTAATTACGTAGGATTTTTTTAGAAATACACGACAAACGTTCGATATGCAGCACAGCAAAAATGGCCTATCTTCAGCTTGACATTAGAAAACATAGGAGAAGAAAAAATGAAAAGAATACACCCCCGAGGGGCAGTGCTGATGATGAGCGTCTTACTCTCATTTTTAGTAGTTCCTGTCTGGGCTACTGGAGCTGAACAGCCTATAGAGGCAGAAGAGACGGGTGAAGTTACCCACACCAAGGAAGCCGAAACTCACTTGTACCCCCTCGTAAAATACGACTTTGCCTCGTTAGGCAGCCAGGGGATCCACTCACCAGCTGCGGGCCTTTTGCTTATGAATGACGAGCTTATGCTGCTCGGATTCTACACTCGCTATGGATTTACAAAATCGCTGGAGTTCGGTTATCCCGAGGTATACCACTCAATCGACCTGCTCCTCGACGGCGCCAAGGGAAACCACCAGTATATAGTTCTCTTCAAAAGCGAGGCGGATAAACCGATTTTAGGGGGCCTTGCAAGCTTTCAGACCGCTGCCGTCTACGGCTACCGCCTGCTGAATACTGAACACAACTCACTGGTCCTCGGTGCCGGACTGGCGGTAAGCGATTTCGGTATTGAGCTCGAAGACGGAAGCCCCTGGCCGCTTATACCGGTTCCCCTGATTCGCTTCAATCATGAATCGAAACTGCTCAGTGCATCCTTCGACTTTATTACCGGTCCCAACCTCTCCCTTACCCTTATGCCGGAAAACCGGGTCAGAGTAAAAGCTGACGTGAGAATGGACCAGTTCAGGGATATTCACGACCTCATTTTCGAGACGGAGCTAATGTATCGCTTTTTCGGAAAGGACCATCCGACAGGAGACTTTGCCGGAATTTCAGCGGGTATCAAGAATGAGGGCTACAGCTTCGCCGCCGAGGGAAAGGATGAGCCGGTGGAAGTAAACTACTACTCGGTTTTCGGGAGCCTCGATATTACCCTGTTGAAGTGTACCGGCGGCTATGTGTTCGACAGCCGGGAGCGATACAACGGGGATGATTCGTCCACGATGGGAAGGGGATTTTTTCTCTCCATCGAGGGCATGTATCAATTTTAAGGGAGAGGAAGCA
Source organism: uncultured Sediminispirochaeta sp. (assembly GCA_964504785.1). Taxonomy (GTDB): domain Bacteria; phylum Spirochaetota; class Spirochaetia; order DSM-16054; family Sediminispirochaetaceae; genus DSBN01. The sequence continues at coordinate 8,147 of CAZDFY010000057.1, forward strand.
TGGACTCGATTACTGCTGATAACGCTGATAACATAGCCAAAGGCATTCAGGGGAAATCCTACCCGAAATTTCTGTTAGTATGGGCGGGGCAATTGATGTCCGGACTGGGAAACGGAATGACCGCCTTTGCCCTGGGAGTCTACGTCTACCATCACACACAGTCGGCCGCCGCCTTTGCAATGGTGACCCTCTGTCTGTTTGTACCCTCCATCCTTTTGCGGCCCCTCGGGGGCGTCCTTGCCGACCGCATCGACCGGCGTCTCCTGATTATAGGGGGAGACCTGGGTTCGGCGGCGGCCGTCCTTTTTCTGCTGGTGTTGACCCTCAACGGTAATTTAACCCTCCCCCGGATATACCTCGGGGTCGGCATCAACTCGATTTTTACAGCCCTGCAGGCCCCGGCTTACAAGGCTTCGGTTACCGATTTACTCGACGCCGAGCAGTTCGCCAAGGCCGGAGGTCTGGTACAGCTCGCCTCTTCGGCACAGCATCTCCTCTCTCCGGTGGCAGCCGGGTTTATCCTCAGCCTCGGTTCGCTTACAACGGTCCTTCTTATCGACCTGTCAACTTTTCTTATCGCTGTTGCTGCAGTGCTGACCATCCGAAAACGCTGCGGCGGCGCCCGCGGGGAAGCAGACTGGAGTTTCACCAAGGATTTGAAGGAGGGCTGGAGGGCCGTCACTTCAGACAAGGGGGTGGTACAGGTTGTGGTACTCCTTTCGCTGATCACTTTTTTTGTAGGTTTTCTGCAGACCCTGTGTGCACCGATGCTTCTCTCGTTTACCGATGCAAAAACCCTGGGTCTTGTTCAGTCGATTAGTGCTACCGGTATGCTCCTCAGTAGTCTTCTGCTGGGTATCCTGGGGTTAAAGGGAAAACACTCCACTATTCTTCTCACAAGCCTGGCTGCAGCAGGGATGTGCATGGCCCTCATGGGAACCACAACCCACATAGTGTTCATCACCGCCCTATTCTTCCTGTTCTTCTGCGCCCTGCCGCTCATAAACACAAGTGCGGATGTACTGATCCGCACACACATACCAAACGAGCAGCAAGGGCGGGCTTGGGGAATTATCAGTCTTCTCTCGCAGATTGGCTACATAGCAGCCTACAGTACTTCAGGGGTACTGGCGGACCACGTGTTTAATCCCCTCTTGATGGAAAATGGGAGGCTGGCCGGTTCAGTGGGCAGGCTCATCGGTATCGGCCCGGGAAGGGGAATAGGGCTCATGTGTAGTATTGCAGGTATTTCCGTGATAGCAACAGCCGCACTTTCCTCCGGATTTCTTCCCCGAACAGTAAAACCCTACAGTAAAGGAGTAATAGTAGAATGATTTTATTGAGAATATTGAAGAATGATTTTCTAAGAAAAAAAGGAATCATGATGATAGTATTTTTCTTCATCATGCTGTCGGCATTTCTCATGTCAGCAGGTTCAAACTTGATTGTGGAGTTGAGCAACTCCCTCGATGCGCTCTTCAGCGCCTCCCGGACACCCCACTTTGTTCAGATGCATGCCGGCCCCATCGACCGGAGGGCACTCAATGACTGGACCCGGAAAAACGAAAGGGTGGAGGAGTTTCAGTTGGTGGAAATGATCACTATCGACGGATCGGACCTCTTCCTAGAAAAAGGAGGCGAGAGTGAAGAGAACAGTGTCATGGACATCGGTTTTGTTACACAAAACGAAAAGTTCGACTACCTTCTCGATATGGAAAACCGGCCCCTCCAGGTTTCTCCGGGAGAAGTTGCCGTACCGGTGTACTATCTGCAGAACCGGGAGCTGCACATTGGTGATACCCTGCAAGTAAAGGGCAAATCGGAGACAACCAGCCTCACCATCACCGCCTTCCTGCGGGATGCGCAGATGAACCCCTCCATAGTTCACTCTAAACGGTTCCTGGTTCACCAATCGGACTACACGGCTCTGCAGGACCACTTCAAGGAAAGCGAGTATCTGATCGAATACACCCTCACCGACCCCAGCCGGATAGATGAGTTTACCGACGAGTACCTGGCCTCGGATATGCCGAAAATGGGGACCACCGTGGATTCACGACTGTTCAAAACCCTGAACGCTCTGACCGACGGGATAGTTGCAGCAGTTGTGATAGTACTGAGCCTGCTTATAATGTTTATCGCACTTCTCTGCCTAAGATTCACTATTCTGACAACTCTGGAGGAGGACTACCGGGAGATCGGCGTGATGAAGGCCGTGGGGATGAAAAGGGGGGATATTAAGCACATTTATCTGTTCAAATATATTGCCCTGGGGGCACCGGCGGCACTTCTTGGCTACCTGGCATCCTTGACCTTTAACCGTCTCCTTACAGGAGATATTCTGCTGTACATCGGTGCTGCTCCAAAAAGCTTTTCCCAGCATCTAATTCCGTTTATTGCTGCAGGAACCGCGTTCCTGATCGTTCTCTCCTCTACAGCCCTGATACTCAAACGACTCAATAGAGTCAGTGCTGTCGAGGCCCTGCGGGCCGGGGCCGGCGCAGGAATCGAAGGGAAGGCCTCCTCCGGTGTTGGGATACTTCCCCTCAAAAACAGTACTTTCCTCAATCTGAATGTGTTTCTCGGCATTCGGGATGTGTTTCAGCGCTTTCGGATGTGTGCACTGCTGATCTTCATCTTCTTTTTCTGCACCTTTATTATTATTCTTCCCGTACATTTTCTGGGAACTATTACCTCCCCCAGTTTTATCTCCTACATGGGAATTGGAAGAAGCGACCTCCGGGTAGATCTTCGCCAGTCCGACTCCGTTGCTGCCCGGTTCTCCGATATGCTCGAGTACATCGAATCGGATGAGGAGGTGGAACGATTCTCCCCGCTGGTAACATCCCAGTTTACAATGCTCAGTGATACCGGCGAGAAGGAGACTATCGCCATTGAATCGGGAGACTTCACCCTGTTTCCCCTGGATTATGTACACGGTAGTGCCCCTGTCCGGAGAAACGAAATTGCCCTTTCCTATCTTAAAGCCAAGGATATGGACAAAAAAGTCGGCGACACTCTGAACCTAATAGTGAACAATGCCCAAAAGGAGATGACCGTCAGTGGAATCTACCAGGACGTAACCAACGGCGGAAGAACTGCTAAAACGGTCCTCCCTTACAACCCGGAAAAAGTTTTGTGGTATACCGTAAGTATCAACCTTGCAGCCCACGCCAATAAGAAAGAAAAACAGCACGAATACTCGGAGCGGTTCCACCCGGCAAGGATAACCGATATGGAAAGCTATATCGACCAGACCCTCGGAAATACCATCGACCAACTCAGAAGGGTAACCCTAGTGGCAATTGCTGTCGGTCTGGTAGTATCGATTCTCATCACATCCCTCTTTCTGAAGATGATCATTTCAAAAGATGCCCCGCGGATTGGAATAATGAAGGGTCTTGGTTTTTCCCTCCGCAATCTGCGGGTCCAGTATCTCAGCAGTACCATGCTTCTGCTTGCCCTAGGCCTGCTGCTGGGCACCATTTTTTCAAACACCCTTGGTCAGCGTTTAGTGAGTATTCTATGGTCACAAATGGGTGCTTCCCAGATTACCTTTATTATCGATCCGCTGCGTGCATATATTCTGATGCCGCTGCTTCTCATGAGCGCCGTCTCGATAGCGACGCTGCTCAGTATTTCCGCTATCAAAGAACACAGTATTGCCCAGGCAATTTCTGAATAAGCAATAAAATATAAGGAGAAACATAATGAGTGTGTTATTAGAAACCAAACAGCTGAATAAAACCTATGTGATAGGTAAAGAGAACGAACAGAAGGTACTGAAGGATGTAGATCTTAAAATTATGAGCGGGGAGTTTGTATCGGTGATGGGCCCCTCGGGTTCGGGCAAGTCGACCCTGCTCTACAACATCTGCGGAATGGACAAAATGAGTAAGGGAAGTGTGCGGTTCAACGAAAGAGAGTTGTCCACGCTGACGGAAAAGGAGCTGTCCGCCCTGCGATTAAATGAAATGGGTTTTATATTTCAGCAGATCCATCTGCTGAAAAACCTTTCAATTCTGGACAACATCATTCTGTCGGGATATCTGGCACACAACCAGCGCCGGGGAATGGTTGAAAAGAGAGCAGTGGAATTAATGGAAAAAACAGGCATTTCCGAACTGGCGAAAAACAATATTAGCCAGGCCTCCGGCGGACAGCTGCAGAGGGTGGGTATCTGCAGGGCCCTCATAAACGAGCCGGATATCATCTTCGGCGACGAGCCTACGGGTGCATTAAACTCTAAGTCCTCCGATGAAATAATGGAACTCCTTGCAGGTTTTAACCGGGGAGGAACTACGGTTATGCTGGTTACCCACGACGTGAAGGTGGCCGCAAAAACGGAACGGGTCCTGTTCATGATGGACGGGCGCATCGTGGCGGAAAAACACATGGGCAAGTACTCCGGCAACGGCAGCGGTGAGAACGGAGAAGACATAAAGGCCCGGGAGGAGCGTCTCTCGGCCTGGCTGCTGGAACTGGGTTTTTAGAGCGAACTTACCGGCGGCCTTACCTTGGATAGGCCTCCAGGCGGCTCAGGGGTAGCCCGGTGGCCGCCGGGGGCCTAATGGGTACCCCTTCCGCGAAATTCATCCATTTGAGTGCCTATACCTTTAAGCTCCTCAAGGGTCTGCTGAAAAGAGTCCATCTGCGTTTCCATCCATTTGTCTATTTTACGGTCTGTTTCCGCGGAATAGTCCGAGAGACGGCTGAAAACTTCCTGCAGATTATTGGCATTTTCAGTGCCCTGGCTGATGCTTTTCTGTTCTTCCTCCTTGCTTTTCGCAAGTTCCTTTGATGAACGCTGGATTTCCTGTATTTGGTCCTTAATTTGTTTTGTGGAATCTCCGGTACTGTTTGCCAGCCGCCGTATTTCCGCGGCAACAATTTCGAAATTCCGGCTGTTTTCCCCGGCGGAGGAGGCTTCCAGTTCCGCGTTAAAGGCAATGATTTTTGTCTGGTCGGTGATTGAAGAGATAATACTCACAATATCACCGATCTTTTTAATATGATCGTGGAGCACATTGGTCCGCTCTGCGGTGGTATTATTGTTGGTACGAATAGAGTCCATAGTGGCTATTGTATTTTTAATATACTCAAGTCCATCCTCTATTGAAGCGCGCATTCCCCGGGAGATTTCGGCAATCTTCTGAATCGATACCATCTCATCATCATCACTGTCGTGGGCTTCACTAAGTCGTTTAATAGCTGAGGAGAGGCGCTCGGTAGAATCCTGTATACTGTCGAAAATCATATTGGTCATTTCTATTCGACTGGCGTGGGCGTAGTGAAAACAGTTTTCCGGTTGATTTAGATTATTAAAAATAGCCACCGCCATTTTTTCACAAGACCCGTATCCGCAGGCCCTGCAATTGAGAAAATCTTTTTCCGAGTATTTCCGCATCTGATGGTACAATTCCTCGAATTCACTTTTGGTGGGCTGTTTAATTACATTGTTTTCAGAACGGTCAAGGTATACTCTTGTGTAGAGCCCCTCTTTCCAGTATTTGTTTGTATCCCGTCGAATTCGCCGCCGTGCTGCAGCTTTTGAGCGAAACATGTTCTTTTTGAGGTAGCGTTCCTGCATCTCTTTATTGCGCTTCTCAATATGAAACTCTATCTCATCGGGAGATTTTTTTTGATTTAAAGTCCCCGGCCCGCCGTTGCACCCCATCTCGCAGTTCAAGCAGTCGACAAGGAGGGGAGAGAACCCCTTTTCTATCATCTCGGGGAGTGTATCCAGATATTCATACACTAGGTCGGGGCCTTCGATTTTGCGGGTGTGCGAGGCGGCCTCCGGATTTTCCCTTTCCACTGTTCTCTGCAGCCCCCCCGGTGAAGAGAAGGCGACCGCCCTTTCAGCCCTGTCTACGGTAAAGGACACCTGGGGATAATTCATCGGGTTGATATTCTCTTTATCCAGATACTCCGTTAAAGAGGCATATGTGACGTTGTAATCACCAAGGCCCGTAGCATCAAACTCCCTCCTCTTTGCCAGACAGGGGGAAAGAATAAGCACTTTGTGGTTCTTATATTCAGGATAGTACTCTCGTACCATTTTTATTGCATGCAGCATGGGGCTGTCCGCCGGAGCCAGGTAGGGGATTAGTTCCTGCCGGTACAGCTCGATATAGGAGACAATAGCCGGGCACGGCTGGGCTATCACGGTTTTGGGTTTTTCTGCCTTTATGTATTCAAGATAAGATTTTACGGTAAGTTCCGCCCCGAAACCGACATCAAAAAAATCCTCAACCCCAAGGCTTTTGAGCCACCCATGGATATGGGTATAGGTTGACGGAAAGTTGGCCGCTATGGCCGGTGCGGAGATAGCAATCATTTTTTCATTTGCCCGTACCGAGTCCATCCACTTCTGAAAATCATCTACCCCTCTTCTTGCATCGTGGGTGCAGGCAATAATACAGTTGCCGCAGCCGATACAGAGGTTTTGATTTACCTTCACATAATCGCCGGAACCGTCGTTACAGTACTTAACCGGACAGGCCGCAATACATGCGTGACAGTTAATGCATTTATCAGGGTCTACCTCAATAACTTTGCTCAATTCTTTCATGTTATATCCTTACTTCTCCGATGAGCTTTCTACAATTGAATTAAGGGTTTCCACCGTCTCTTCTATAGTGACAGCGGTACGTTTAGTATCCTCTATCGAATCGGTAAACTCATTAATACCCTCGGAAATTTGTTTTACGGTAAGTAGAATTTCTTCAAAGGCGTTTATCTGCTGGGACACCGATTGGTTCATGCTTACGGCGCTTTGTAAAGAAGTTTCAGAGAGTTCGAGTATCTGTTTAAATACTTCTTCAAGGCGATGGGACATTTCCCATGCATCCTGTATTTTTATTGTATCCTCTTCCGAAGAGCCGATAAGCTCGTCGGAGGCGTGCTGTATATCGCCGATTTTTGTTTTTATCTCGTTTGTAGAGTTCACCGTGTTGTCGGCCAAACGGCGTATCTCCGAAGCTACTATCTCAAAGTTCTTCCCCTCTTCACCCGCGGCGGAAGCTTCCAGGGCCGCATTAAATGCTATAATTTTAATTTGTCCGGCAATCCCGTTAATGATTTTTACGATCTCCCAAATACCGCCTATGTGCTCCCCAAGATTCCTCATTCCCTCAATAGTATTCTGATAAGAGTCGCGGACTTCCTTCATTTTTTCAATATTTTCCTGGGTTATTGTAAAACCGTCCTTTACGGACTCCTTCATTCTGCCCGCCGAATCTTCCACCTGACCGGCCTGGGTACCTATGTTCTTGGAAAGGTCGTCCAACCCTTCCATGGTTGACACTATTTCCGCAGTACTCGAGGCCTGTTGGTTGGAGTGGGCGGCATTCTGCTGACTGGTACTGGCGAGGGTACTTGAAGAATCCGACATAAGCGAAGAGGTCTCACTGATTTTCTTGAGGAGGGTATAGAAGTTATTGAGGATTGTGTTTACATAGGCCGCCGTTTCACCAAGTTCGTTGTAGTTGATTATATTGATGCGGCGGTCCAGCTGAGTGTTCCCCTCAGCCATTTTCCTGAGAACATTTTTTACGGAATCAATCTGAATAAAGTACTCTCTTTTAGAGAGGGCCATGAGGCCGTAGGAAACAACAGCATAAAAAAGTGCCGTAAGGAGCATTGGAAGATAAAAACTGGTAAAACTTATATCGATCCGGGCACGGCTGTAGTAATACGTAATATAGGAGAAATTTATGATAAGAAAAGAGATGATGGCCCCAACCACGTAATAGTCACGGCGCCGGGAAAAGGTGTCGTCCTCCCCCTCCCTCATAGCGACAATATTTAGTTTTTTCTTTGCAGGGATTAATATTAAATTAAAGAGAATAGATGTGTATACCCCGCTGGGAAACCCAACCGCTATTTTTAAGGGCAGGCCGAAGGAAAAGGGAATTCCGCTCTCTGCCTCCCACCCTTTGAGCATATAATAAAGGGTAGTCCCTACTGTCCAGGCGACAAACTGAAAAATAATTATGAGCCAGGGAATTTTTATAGCTGCTTTCCTGGCCTGATCATACCCCGTCCCTTCTACTATGTAGGAGAACAGGGGTTTCAAATAACGCATTATAATTACATATAAAATCGTTGAGAAAATAAGATAAATGAGGACCACCGTAGGCTTAAACGCAAAGACAAGCCTGTCGACAAAGGCTGCCCCGCTGCTATCGAGGGAGTTGTTGAAAAGGGCGTTCATAAACTCACTGGAAAATAAGAAGAGCCCCAATATCACGTATACTACCAAGGCAAGCCGTATCCGGATATGTTTTACCAGATCCAGCGCTTCAAAATCAGGCGCATTTTCACTTTTCATACGCGGTAGTATAATGGTTCTTTTTTAAAATATCCACAACATCAATTAATTCTTTAATTCTTTTTCCACTTGCTAAACAATGAAAAAATATTACACTTAGAAAAAAGGAGATGGGGCATTGCAGAAAAATCGAAGGTTTCCACGACATGACACTATTCTTTATTTACAAGTGTACAGTTTACCCGATCGTTCTCCTATTGCCAGGATGACCGATATTTCCGTAGGAGGAGTAATGCTCCTCTCAAGCTCCTCTTTTCCCCTCAACACCCCCTTTGAAGCAGCAATCGCGCTGCCGCCGGGAGGTATTTCGGGAAAGGAGGAGCTGGAATGTACAATAACCCCGCGGTGGGAACGGACGGATGAAAATCCGGCGCTTGTGCTCACAGGCTGCACAATGGAAATTTCTAAAGAGTATGAAACTGTGCTCAATGAAATGATCTCACGCTACGCCTTTAGCAGCGGACACACCGATTTCAGACGCCTTTTTGAGGAACACCAACACACATCGTCTTCACAAGACGTATAATACCGGAGGTTACACGATGAAACGAAAGAAAAGCTCAGTAGGACTCATAACCAGCTTGAGTATATGGACTACCCTTCCGGTTATTCTGGTGCTTCTCATAATGGGGGGTACAACCCTCTGGGTCCTTGGTAATAGAGTAAATATGCTGGTAGAAGATAATGCAGCCCACACCATGAGGATGATGGAGAGAATTGTAAAAACGGAGGTGGACGGGGCGGTAAAAAACTACCTCAGAGCAGCGGCGGAAAAAAACCGTGACCTGATGAGCTTTTTTTATCAAGAAGCCCAGAAGGGAGAGATAAGCGAAGATGCTGCATATGAGAGGATCCGCGAAATTCTTCTTGATCCTGAATACGGGCAGGTAGGTAGCACTAGTTATCTCGCCGGTGTTACAACCGAGGGAATACTTGAAATCCATCCTGTTTCTCCGGGAGTGGATGCAAGCGATTTTGAATTTATGCAGAAAGCGATGGAGATGAAGAACGGGTACCTGGAATATGAATGGAAAAATGTCGGGGAAGAAGAGGCCCGTCTCAAAGCCGGGTACCTCTCCTACTTTGAACCGTGGGACATTATGGTATGGGCTTCCTCCTATAAAAGTGAATTTTTTTCTCTTATAGATCAACGTTCTCTCGACGACCAGGTTTCCACTATCCGCATAGATGAAACCGGTTATGTTGTCATAAGGAACTCCGAGGGTAAGATTATTGCCGGTGATGATACGCTTAAGATCCTTAACAAGGTACCCGCCGATAGAGCCGCCCATGCTGTAGTTGACAGCAAAATCGGGCAGGTCCGAATCGATACTAAGATTCAAGAAGAGACAGGATGGCAGGTGTCGGTGGTCTCTCCCCTTTCTCCCTACAACCGGCTTCTCTGGATGTTGCGTATAATAATCGGTCTGTCAATTGTCGTATCCGCAGTTCTTCTCCACTTTGTTATCCGCTATCTTCTCAACCGCACACTTGCCCCGCTGAAATCGATGCGGGGGCTTGCCGAACGCGTCTCCCAGGGAGACCTTACCGGTCGAATTCACAACCTCTCGGAAGACGAAATAGGAGAAGTGGGAGTAATTTTTAACCATATTCTCACCGAATTTTCGGGGGTCCTCGGTAATAATAAGTCGGTGATACAAGTACTGAGCGAATCAATACAAAACCTGAGTACCTCCGCCCAGGAAATTGCAAGCACCTCCAACGAACAGGCGGCGGCGGTAAAAGAGATACTCAGCACCATGGAAGATGCCGATCAAGTATCCAAGGACAACATGGAAAAGATCGAAGAGGTTGCGAAAATCGCCAATAACACGAAGGAGAATGTGGAACAGGGCTTTGAACTTATAAAAACCAGTTTGAGCAAGATGGAGGAGATACGTACTACAAACTCCGAAACCATAGTAGGTATTAAAACCCTCGGAGAAAGAATTACCTCTATATGGGAGATAGTCAATATTATCAATAGTATCGCAGACCAGACTAAAATTATTGCCTTCAACGCCGAGCTCGAAGCCGCGGCGGCGGGGGATGCGGGAAAGAACTTCCAGATTGTCGCCGGTGAGATAAGACGCCTTGCGGACAGTACGGTAAACTCTACAAACGAGATAAAGGGAAAAATAAACGAGATACAGCACGCATCGGATAAGCTTATCGTTGCTTCGGAGGAGGGCACTCGTCGGATAACCGAAGGATGGGACATCTCCACCAATATCCGGGGCATCTTCGAGGAAGTCCTTAACTCAAGTGAAATATCCGCGCACTCCGCAGACGAAATTAGCCGCTCTACAAAGATGCAGGTGTCCTCCTTTGAGCAAATATTTACTACCCTCAAGCAAATTTCCGAGAGCATAGACAGTTTCGTGGAATCCACAAATTACACCAATCAGGTTTCCGATCATCTTACAGAAATTACCGAGTCCTTTGGAAAGGAAATAGACGGTTATACTGTAGAAGAAGAGAAAGAGGAGTAGTATGAATAACGACGAAATCCTCAAACAAATCGAATCTAACGATAAAGTGGAAAAGGATATAGAGGTAAAGGAAGAACTCTTTTACCGTTATCTGGTATTCTGGATAGGCGAACAAAAATTTGCCTTGCCCGCTGAAGAGGTGCATGAAATACTCACCTATAACGAGATTTACTTTGTACCCTTCGTACCCCCTTACATCAGGGGGTATGCGAACCGACATGGACAACCCTACACGGTTTTTGATTTGCAAATGCTTTTTGAAAACAGCGGTATAGAGGGAAGTCACCTGCTCATCCTTAAAGTCCCGAACGATCAAATTGCCCTGCTTATCAGCGATGTCGATGAGATCGTAAAGGTACCGGATTCAAAAATCTACTCATTAACTTCCCAGGATGAGACTTCACAATACTTCAGTGGAGCCGTCAATGTGGAAGAAACCGAAATTTTCGTACTGGGAGTATCAAAAATACTGGAACGCCTGGAGTCAGATATTGAGCGATCGTGATTTTGTCCATGTGCTGTATTCCGATTATGGAGCTACCCACTTTTTAATAAACAGAGATCAATGCCCTGCAAGCGTATATGCCGCAGATACTGTGCCGATGGAAGGGGGGAACAACTATTTTAAAGAGAAGCTCATTTTTACCAGTGAAAAAAGTTCGGAACAGGTTCCTCTTTTTAATCTTCATAAGTTTCTCATAAAACTCTTCCGTTTTAACAGCAACGTTGAATCGCAACTTGTTATTTTAACCCCCCTCACTCTTCTCAGTGAGGAAACCCTCTCTTATTTAAAAGAGGGGCCCCTTTTAGAGTTGGAAAACTGCCGGAGAATAGGTATACGGATCTCTTCGGAAACTATAATCAAGCAAATTCCTCTAAACGAACTTCAGCCCCACAGTCGTATTCTACGATCAAAACTTAAAAAGAGCGGTTTTCCCGCAACCCATCCCCTGGAGGGATCGATGGGCTATCTGATCAATCTTGACAAGCTGCTTGCCGGAAATGAGGGCCGAAGATGAGAATACTGATTGTTGATGATTCCATTATGATGAGAACCCTTCTAAGGGATTATTTTACTGAACAGGCTGAAGTGGTAGTAGGAGAGGCGGCAAACGGGAAAAAGGCCTTAGAGTTGGTGAAGGACCTGGACCCTGACCTTATCATCATGGATATTGATATGCCGGTAATGAACGGCCTAGAGGCTGCTGAGAAAATTCTTTCCATCGTCAAAAAACCTATTGTTATATTTGCAAATGATATAGCCCCTGAAATTGTTTTGAAGCTCCAGGGAATAGGAGTCGCCGAGGTACTACAGAAACCTCTGATGAGCCGTTTTAATGATCCCGAGTATTCGAAGGATTTTATTGCAAAAATAAGGGCCCACGCGGTGAATTCCTCCCGCCGCGAAAAGAAGAACAACCGAGGAAGCCGCGAAAGCCGGGATACCAAAAATGAGCATCCAAAGAAACAATTTCCGTCGAAGCAGATAAAAATAGTAGTGATAGGTGCCTCTACCGGCGGTCCCGAAGCCGTTAGAACAATACTTTCGGCGCTACCCCCCGATTTTCCGGTCCCCATTGCCCTGGTTCAACATATAGAAACGCGCTTTGCCGAGGGGTACGCAGAATGGCTTAACGGCCACTGTAAACTGAGTGTAAAGACGGCCATAGACGGGGAGATCCCGAAACCGGGGGTGGTATATGTTGCATCCGGAGACGCTCATCTTGTGGTTTCCGGTAAAAAGCTGCTCCTCGACAGTGGTTCCCCTATTAAAAACCAGCGCCCGGCGGTGGAAAAACTCTTTCAGTCCGCTGCAGAATCCTATGGTCCCGCCGTAATGGGGGTAATTCTCACCGGTATGGGCAGCGACGGAGCAGACGGGGCTGCGGCCATTCGTAAATCCGGCGGCCACATGATTGTACAGGACGAATCTACCTCGTTTATTAATGGAATGCCGAAGGCCGCAATAGAAGCAGGCGGCGCATCTCTTATACTCCCGCTCCAGGAGATTGCCCCTGCAATGGAGGAAGCGGTATATGCACATAGATGAGCACACACTCTCCCAGGCCGCATCTCTTGTACAGGAACACACGGGGCTACGCTCGCCCGAGAGCAATCACTCCCATCTCAAACGTATTCTTGTCAAGATGTGCAGAAACAGGGGAGTCTCAACATCATCTATACTCACCTACATCAGAAACAACAAGGACTATTTGAGGGAATTTATAAATGAAGCGATGATAGGGGAGACCTATTTTTTTCGGGAGGTCTCTCAATTTAGGGTCCTGCTAAAACATGTGTTTGCGGAAATCAGCCGAAAGGAGGGGAGCATCCGAATATGGAGTGCCTCGTGTTCTACAGGTGAAGAGGCGATAAGTCTTGCCGCGGCGGCGGCACACCACTGCACAAATAATGCTGATGGGACATCTGTGCAGGTGTTTGCAAGCGATATAAATACCCTTGCTGTAGAACGGATCCGGGCTGGAAGATACCCCAAATCGTCGTTAAGACGGGACGGTGAAGAGCTGCACCCCCTAATTAAAGATCATATAGATGAAGAAAACGGGAGTACTTTTACTCTAAACAGGGAGATTCTCTCCTCCATATCGATAGTCCCCCTTAATTTATATAAAGACCCGCTCACCGAAATACCCGACGGACTGGATGTAATATTTTTTCGCAACACCCTTATATACGCCCCCACCAATAACAGGATGCTTTTCATCAGAAAAATTTCCGAGAAATTGAAAATAGGGGGATATCTTTTTGTAGCCGCCAGTGAAGTCCCCTATATAAATATTCCTCAACTTGAGCCGGTGGAGTGTGAAGACGTCTACCTCTTTCGCCGTGTTGCCCCGCAGGAAAAATCAAAAGCGGCGGCAGGAGCAGGGTTAGCAGCGG
>CAZDFY010000058.1:0-21808 GCA_964504785.1 uncultured Sediminispirochaeta sp.
TGGCGTCATCAACAAAAGTGGTAATCATTTCGGTGATAGCCTTCGCCTTAGTACTCGGCGTAGTTGATTTCCTTCTCCTAAAAGGTATGGACCTGGTTTTTTAGTTCGCATTTATCCCCTGCACGGAATACACACAGGTTTTGTGTGTGTAATTTTTTGGAGAAGGGAAAGAGGATAAGGAAATGGCTAAAGGATGGTACGTCCTTCATACCTACTCGGGGCATGAGAATAAGGTAGAGAAGTTTATTCGAAAGCTCAAAGAAGAGCCGCCTTTTGACGAGGTTATCTCCGATATAAAGGTGCCTTCCGAGGAAGTAGTAGAAGTAAAAGACGGTAAGCGTAAAGTAACCAATAAGAAGTTTTTACCCGGATATATTCTGTTGGAGATGGATCTGCCGGAGCATGGCTGGAAGAGCATCTGCTCCCAAATCCGAAAAATACAGGGTGTAACCGGCTTTGTCGGTTCTATGGGGGGGTCAAAACCCCAGCCGATATCCGCCGACGAGGCCAGGTCTATATTGCAGAAGGCTGGAGAGATCCGCTCCGACAAGGTCGTGAAGCCAAAACAGACCTTTTCTGTCGGCGAGAATGTGCGGATCATTGAAGGTCCCTTTGATACCTTTACCGGTACTATTGAAGAGGTAAATCTTGAAAAGGGCAAGTTGAGGGTATCCGTAGGTATCTTCGGCCGTTCTACTCCTGTAGAAGTAGATTTTCTGCAAGTGGAAAAAGTCTAGCAAGAGCATAATGCTCCTTCGTTGAAGGAGATGATGGGAGTTCGTTGAAAAATACGGACGATATTACCACGATATGGAGAATATACAATGGCGAAAAAAAAGGTAACTGCTGTTATTAAGTTGCAGGTGCCGGCGCAGAAGGCGACACCGGCCCCGCCGGTTGGTCCCGCTCTAGGCCCTCACGGGGTAAGCGCGCCGCAGTTTGTACAGCAGTTTAACGACCGTACAAAGGACATTGAGCCGGGGTTGACGATTCCGGTGGAAATTACCGTGTTCGCGGATCGGAGTTTTTCCTTTATTACCAAAACTCCGCCGGCGGCTGTACTCATCAAAAAGGCATGTAACATTGAGAGTGGTTCAGCTGAACCGCACAAGGTAAAGGTTGCAAAAATACCGGCGGCTAAGGTAAAAGAGATTGCCGAAATGAAAATGCCGGATTTGAATGCAAACGATATCGATGCAGCTATGAAAATTGTTGCCGGTACCGCCCGCAGTATGGGTATTGAAGTGGAGGGCGGCAAATGAGACATGGAAAAAAATACAAAGATGCGATGCAGAAGGTTGATAGGGTAAAGGAATACCAAATAAGCGAAGGGGTGGAACTGGTTAAAGATCTTTCCTTTGCAAAATTTGACGAAACTATCGAACTTTCGGTGAAGCTTAACTTGAAAAAGAGTCAGACCGTACGTGATACTCTGGTTCTGCCTAATCAATTCAAGGGTGAAAAGAAAATCCTTGTATTTGCAAAGGGTGAAAAGGCCGAAGAGGCTCGTGAAGCCGGTGCCGCCTATGTTGGTGATTCCGATTTGGTCGAAAAGATTCAGGGCGGATGGCTTGACTTTGATGTTGCCGTAGCAACTCCCGATATGATGAAAGATGTAGGGCGTTTAGGCCCGATTCTTGGTCGTCGTGGTTTAATGCCGAACCCCAAAACCCAGACGGTGACATTTGAGGTGAAGGCCGCTATTGATGAGTTGAAAAAGGGGCGTGTTGAATATCGTTCTGATAAAACAGGTGTAGTCCACTTTTCAATTGGCAAGGCTTCGATGGAAGTTGCCAAGGTGGTTGAAAACATCAACGCGGTGTTAAAAGAGATTGCCAAAAAGCGTCCTGCCGACGCAAAAGGTGAGTTTATGAGGACGGTATATGTGTCGTCTACGATGGGCCCGGGTGTAAAGCTTGAGTACCGGGAACTGGCGTAAAGTGCCGTCGAAGGAGAATAAACTATGGCAGAATATGTAACCAGAGTGAACAAAGAGAAGACAGATGCGGTAAACAAGATCAAAGAGATGTTCCAGGAATCCGCAGACTATATATTCACCAATTACCGCGGTTTGAGTGTTGCCCAGATTACCGAGTTGCGGAATAAGCTGCGTGAAGAAGAAACGGCTCTGCGGGTTGTAAAAAACCGCTACGCGAAAATTGCCCTGAAAGAGCTTGAGCAGCCGGAAATAAACGACATTCTTATGGGGCCTACCGCAGTAGCACTGCCTAAAAAAGAGGCCGGCCCGGCGGCAAAGATTCTGGTGGAGTTTGGTAAAGAAAACCCTGTTGAAATCAAGGGCGGAATTATCAATGGAAATGTCTTTGATGTAGCCCAGATGGAAGAGTTCAGTAAGTTGCCGACCCGGGACGAACTGATTGCCAAGTTGATGGGTACCATGAATGCGCCTATTCAGAATTTTGTGTACACCCTCCATGCGGTACCTCAGAAACTTGTACGGGTATTGCAGGCAGTGGCGGACAAAAAGAACGAAGAGAGTTAATATACTGCAGTTTGCAGGTAACAATATAGATATTACGGCGTTAGTCTTCGCTAATTGCCATGCTATCGTCGATATATAAAGGAGAAGTTAATATGGCAGAATTGACAAAGGACGACATTTTAGAAGCAATCTCCAACATGACCGTGTTGGAAGTATCAGAGCTGATTTCGGCAATGGAAGAGAAGTTCGGCGTAACCGCCGCTGCTCCAGTTGCTGTAGCCGGTGCCGGTGCTGCTCCCGCAGCCGCTGAAGAGGAAGAGGAACAAACCGAGTTCGACGTAATTCTCAAAAGCATTGCGGACGGTAAAAAGATACCGGTTATTAAAGAGGTACGTGCCATTACCGGTCTGGGCCTGAAAGAGGCCAAAGAGATTGTTGAAGCCGGAGATAAGGCCTTGAAAGAGGGTATATCGAAGGATGAAGCAAACGAAATGAAAGAAAAACTTGAGGCGGCCGGCGGAGTTGTTGAAGTTAAATAGCAGCTTCCCATTATGCTTACACAGTTTAGTAGCACCCATAAGCGCCACCAGACCGCAGAGTGTCTGGTGGCCTGTTGTGTCTTAGAATAAAAAATCCATCTAACCCCGACGACCACTAACGGGGTTTTTTATCAGGGGGTGGTGATGCTTTCAGGCAGCCAAGCCATAAGAAAGAGAACCTATATCGGGGAAGAGTTCCGTGAAGTAATGGAACTCCCTAATCTCATCGACATTCAACTCTCGTCGTACGAGCGGTTTCTACAGAGAAACAGATTGCTTTCGGGTAAACCGCTTCTGCTGCAGGGGATTGAAGAGGTGTTTCAAAGCGTATTTCCAGTTGAGAGTCCAAACGGGGATATGCTGTTAGAGTATACCCACTATACTCTCGATGAGGAAAACATAAAATTTGACGAGGAGCAGTGTAAGCTCAAGGGGCTTACCTATGCTGTTCCCATAAAAGCGCAGATAAATCTTATTTTTCAGGAAACCGGTGAGATACGGCAAAAAGATATCTACATTGGGGACATTCCGCTTATGACCGATAGAGGGACCTTTATTATAAATGGTGCCGAACGGGTTGTAGTAAGTCAGATCCACCGCTCGCCGGGGGTAATATTTTCTCATGAAAAGGGAGTTTTTTCCTCACGGATAATTCCCTATCGTGGGTCCTGGCTCGAATTTGAAATAGACCAGAAAAAAGAACTTATTTATGCGAAGATCGACCGCAAAAAACGTATTTTAGGAACAATGTTTCTAAGGGCCCTTGGATTTCAATCGAGGGAAGAAATTATTGATGTTTTTTACAAGAGCGAAACCGCTAAGGTCGAGGAGAGTCGCGAGAGTCGCGATGAACTGGTTGGAAGAGTTTTATCCAAAGCAGTGTGGATCGAGCGTGAAGGGGAGCAGAAAAAACTGTATCGCGCCGGTGAGAAGCTTCATCCCCATGATGTGGATGAGCTTCTGCACTCAGGGGTGACGGAAATAACTCTGATAGACTTTGAAAATCCTGAATCCCTTCATTCTCCTATTATTCTTAACTGTTTTGAACGGGAAGAGGTAAAATTCACCCGGGATGATGTAAATGTTGACGAGCCCACTAAGGAGGATGCACTTATTTCGGTGTATTCAGTCTTGATGCCCGGGGAGCCTATCACCCTTGAAAGTGCCGAAAAAGACCTTCAGTCGATGTTTTTCAGTACGCGAAGGTACGATTTAGGCCGGGTAGGGCGTTATAAACTCAATAAGAAATTCGACTATGATCTTGAAAACAAAAGCCAGGTCTTGAGTAAAGAAGATATCTACAACACCATGAACTTTCTTATCAAGGTGTACATTGGTGAGGCCAATGTAGATGATATCGATCACCTGGGTAATCGCCGCGTGCGTTCGGTGGGAGAACTGATGGCTAACCAGTTAAAAACCGCATTCTCACGGATGGAGCGAATTGCCAAAGAGCGGATGAGTTTGAAAGAAAGCGATACGGTGAAGCCTCAGGACCTCATATCGATCAAGCCTATTGTTGCCGCGGTAAAGGAGTTCTTCGGGTCGAGTCAGCTTTCCCAGTTTATGGACCAGGTTAATCCCCTGGCCGAGCTTACCCACAAGCGGCGGCTCAATGCTTTAGGCCCCGGCGGACTTTCCCGTGACAGGGCCGGTTTTGAGGTCCGGGATGTTCACTACACCCACTACGGTCGTATGTGCCCTATTGAAACACCTGAAGGGCCGAATATCGGGCTTATCATGTCCCTGGCTAATTACACCCAGGTAAATGAATACGGGTTTCTTGAGACTCCCTACAGAAGGGTTAAAGACGGGAAGGTAAGTGATGATATTGAATACCTTTCTGCGATGGATGAAGAGAAATACTTTATCGCCCAGGCGAACGCGAACCTGGATAAAAATGGGCAATTTGCCGATGATTTGATTTCAGTGCGTAAGGCCGGTGATTACAACACAAAGCCTGCTAAAGATATTGTCTATATGGACGTTTCGCCGAAACAGGTAGTATCTGTGGCCACGTCACTCATTCCTTTCCTTGAGCACGACGATGCGAACCGTGCATTGATGGGTTCGAATATGCAACGGCAATCTGTTCCGTTGGTATTCCCCGAAGCTCCCCGTATTGGTACCGGTATGGAAGGGAAAACCGCCTATGACTCGGGGGTTCTTCTGAAGGCGAAAAGGGCCGGAACAGTTGAATATGTAAATAATCAGCGCATAGTAATTAAACCGGATGACGCAAAGGACCCGGAAGAGCGGGATGTATATACACTGATCAAATTTCAGCGAACAAACCAGGATACCTGTTTTAATCACAAGCCCCTCGTGTACCATGGTCAAAAAATTGCCGACGGACAGGCAATTTCCGACGGACCGGCTACCGATCAGGCTGAATTGGCCCTGGGACGAAACGTGATGGTAGGGTTTGTTCCCTGGAACGGGTACAATTATGAAGATGCGATACTCATTTCCGAAAAAGTCGTAAAAGAGGATATTTATACCTCTATTCACATAAAAGAGTTTTCGATAGATATCCGTGAAACGAAACTCGGGCCGGAGAAGCTTACGAGGGATATTCCAAATGTAAGTGAAAAGGCCCTGGAGTACCTCGATGAAGAGGGGATTATCAATATCGGTGCTAAGGTGAGCTCAGGATCTATTTTGGTTGGTAAAGTAACTCCGAAATCGGAAACTGAAACGACCCCTGAGTTCAAGTTGCTGAACTCCATCTTTGGAGAAAAGGCAAAAGAGGTCAAGGACAGTTCCCTTAGAATTCCCCATGGGACTGAAGGTACGGTAATAGATGTACAGCGCCTCAAGCGCTCGGAAGGCGATGATCTGTCGCCGGGGGTTGATGAAGTCGTAAAGGTGCTTATTGCCACTAAGCGTAAGCTTCGTGAGGGTGACAAGATGGCCGGACGCCACGGAAACAAGGGTGTTGTGGCCCGGGTACTGCCTGAAGAGGATATGCCGTATATGAACGACGGCACTCCCCTGGACCTTTGTCTCAACCCCATGGGTGTCCCCTCTCGAATGAACCTTGGACAGCTTCTAGAGAACGAACTGGGATGGGCGGCCCTGGGTCTGGACGAGTGGTACAGTACCCCTATTTTTCAGTCTGCTACTCCAGAAATGATATCGGATAAGCTGAAAGAAGCGGGGTTGCCGGCCAATTCAAAGACCGAGGTACGGGATGGACGAACCGGGGAGCCCTTTGAAAACGAGGTGTTTGTAGGGCTGATGTATATGCTGAAGCTGCACCATCTTGTGGACGATAAAATGCACGCCCGATCAACCGGCCCCTATTCGCTGGTTACCCAGCAGCCTCTGGGTGGTAAAGCCCAGTTTGGCGGACAGCGGCTCGGTGAGATGGAAGTGTGGGCCCTTGAGGCATACGGCGCAGCCAATACGCTTCAGGAGTTGCTCACGATTAAGTCGGATGACATGAACGGCCGCTCGAAGATTTATGAGAGCATTGTAAAGGGAGAGCCGGCTACGAGTGCGGGAGTACCGGAGTCGTTTAACGTACTGGTACAGGAGCTGCGGGGTCTGGCTTTGGATGTAACTATTTACGATTCAAAGGGTAAGCAGATACCGCTGACCGAACGTGATGAGGAGCTGATCAATCGAAAAGGGAGCCAGTTCTAGGCAGGAGTATATCATATGAGAGATATCCAGGATTTTGATAATATAATGATAAGACTTGCTTCTCCGGAGCAGATCAGAGCATGGTCTTACGGAGAAGTGAAGAAGCCGGAAACAATAAATTACCGTACTCTACGGCCTGAAAAGGACGGCCTCTTTTGTGAACGTATCTTCGGTACCACGAAGGAGTACGAATGTTACTGCGGTAAGTTTAAATCCATCCGTTATAAGGGTGTGATTTGTGACCGCTGTGGTGTTGAGGTAACCCACTTCAAGGTGCGCCGTGAGCGAATGGGGCATATTGAGCTTGCCTCTCCGGTTTCACATATTTGGTATTACCGCTCGGTGCCCTCCCGCATGGGATTGCTCCTCGATCTTTCAATCGCTTCTCTGCGGTCGGTACTGTACTACGAGAAATATATAGTAATTGAGGCCGGCGACACCGACCTAAAGAAGATGGACCTTCTCTCTGAAGAAGAGTATATGGAGGCCCGTGAGCGATACGGTATGAGTTTTACCGCCGGTATTGGTGCGGAATCGGTCCGGACGCTGCTTGAACAGATAGACCTTGATATGCTTTCCGCCGAACTGCGCGGAAAAATGATAGAAAAGGGTGCGAAGGCCGATAAACGCTTGCTTAAACGGATTGAGATAGTTGAGAACTTCCGGGATTCCGGTAACAGGCCCGAATGGATGATTCTTGATGTTATTCCTGTTATTCCGCCGGAGCTGCGGCCGATGGTTCAGCTGGACGGAGGGCGTTTTGCTACCTCCGACCTGAACGATCTGTACCGCCGGGTGATAAACCGAAACAACCGACTGAAGCGGCTTATGTCGCTGAATGCTCCCGACATCATTATACGAAATGAGAAACGGATGCTCCAAGAGGCGGTAGACGCTCTTTTTGATAATTCAAAGAAAAAGCGGGTGGTAAAGGGTGCTTCAAACAGGCCCTTAAAGTCGCTTTCGGATATGCTTAAGGGTAAGCAGGGCCGGTTTCGGCAGAACCTGTTGGGTAAACGTGTAGACTATTCAGGTCGTTCGGTTATTGTAGTCGGACCGGAGCTGCGGCTCCACCAGTGTGGTCTGCCGACCAAGATGGCCCTTGAGCTGTTTAAGCCGTTTATTATGAAGAAACTGGTTGAACGGGACGTAGTATACAATATTAAAAAAGCGAAAACCCTAGTAGAGCAGGAGACCCAGGAGGTCTATGCGGTATTGGATGAGGTGGTAAAGGAACATCCGGTGTTATTGAACCGTGCACCGACCCTGCACCGCCTGGGTATACAGGCTTTTGAGCCGGTACTTGTAGAGGGCAAGGCGATGAAGCTTCATCCCCTGGTCTGCCATGCGTACAACGCCGACTTCGACGGTGACCAGATGGCGGTCCATGTGCCGCTTACCCAGGCTGCCCAACTTGAGTGTTGGACTTTGATGCTCTCTTCAACCAATTTACTGAACCCTGCCAACGGGAGCCCAATTGTCTTTCCGTCACAGGATATGGTGTTGGGTATCAACTATTTGACGCGCATCAAACCCGGGCAGCCGGGCGAGGGGAAGCACTTTGTCAATTTTGACAATGCACTGCTCGCTTTAGAGGCGAAGGCAATTAGTTATAATTCCAAGATTAACGTAAAAATCAATGGAGAATGGGTAGAGACTACCGTCGGCCGCATCATCTTTAACGAAGAGATGCCCGAGGAGGTGGAATTCGTCAATAAGCAATTAGGCGACAAAGAGCTGCGTACGCTGGTAAGCAAAGCCTATAAGGACCACGGTCCCTCGGTTGTAGTGAAAATGCTCGATTCCATTAAGGATATCGGTTTTCGTTACGCTACGCTCTTTGGTGCGACCATCGGTGTAGACGATGTCGTTATCCCGGAGAAGAAGCGGGAGATGATCGAAGATGCCAACAAGCGGGTGATCGAGATCCAAAATCAGTACCTTCAGGGACATATTACCCAGGAAGAGCGGTATAACCGGGTAATTGAGGTGTGGAGCAAGACCAACGAAGACCTTACCGGTGAGCTGATGCAGATTTTGAAAAATGATCGGGGTGGTTTTAACCCCATATATCTGATGGCCGATTCCGGTGCCCGTGGTAGCCGAACTCAGATTCGGCAGCTGGGCGGTATGCGTGGCCTGATGGCAAAGCCGTCGGGGGATATTATTGAATTGCCGATTCGCTCCAACTTTAAGGAGGGGCTGTCGATCATCGAGTTCTTTATCTCCACTAACGGTGCTCGTAAGGGGTTGGCCGACACAGCGCTGAAAACAGCGGATGCCGGTTATCTTACCCGTAGACTGGTTGATATTGCCCAGGATGTTGTTGTAAACGAAGAGGACTGCGGTACTATCAACGGTATCGAAATTAGCGCTCTGAAGGACGGCGAAGAGATTATTGAGACACTGCAGGACCGTATTGTCGGCCGATTTACCCTGGAGCGGGTAAAACATCCGATTACCGGTGATATCATTGTAGATGTAAATGAAGAGATAACAGAAGAGCTTGCTACTCAAATTGAAGATGTGGGAGTAGAAAAGGTTAGAATACGTACAGTTTTTACCTGTGAGGCTCGCCACGGTGTCTGTCGGAAGTGCTACGGACGTAACCTGGCCACCAACGACACTGTCGATGTTGGTGAGTCGGTGGGTATTATTGCCGCCCAGTCTATCGGGCAGCCGGGTACACAGCTTACCATGCGTACCTTCCATATCGGTGGTGCAGCAACAAAGGTAAGCGAAGAAAACCGGATTTCCTTTGCCTATCCTGTACTTGTGAAAGAGGTTCATGGAAATACCGTACAACTTGACGGCGGGGATATTCTTTTCACAAGAAAGGGGTATATTATAGTTGCTAAAGTAATACGCAGAATAAAGTTAGAAAAAGATGCCAAGCTTCATGTGGAAGATGGTGATAAAATAAGCGGTGCAATTCCATTGGTTACCCAGGGGGGAGAAGAAATTCTCGCCCAGGAAAACGCCTTCGCCCATATAAAAAAGGGAAAGTTGTTACTGGTTGCTCAGGACCAGAAGGTGGATGTGCGAAACGGCGCCGAACTGCGTGTCGGAATTGACAATATCGTAGAGTCCGGTGACTCTCTTGCAACCTTTGACCCCTTCTCAGAACCTATTATTGCTGAAGAAAGCGGTAAGGTCCGCTTTGAAGATATTGTACTGGGTACTACTCTTAAGGAAGAAATAAACGAAGATACCGGTAATATAGAAAAGAAGATTACAGAATTTTCCTTGGAAAGTTTGCAGCCCCGTATCGTTCTTGAGGATGAAGAGGGAAATGAAAAGGCCGGCTACTTCCTGCCGGGTAACTCGTACTTGAATGTAGAAGACGGTGAAGTAGTTAAAATGGGTCGTACCCTTGCAAAGCTGCTGAAAGAGAGTGTAAAAACCAGCGATATTACCGGTGGTCTGCCGCGGGTAGGAGAGCTGTTTGAAGCCCGCCGACCGAAAAACTCGTCGGTACTTGCCCGAATCTCAGGTACTGTTCAGTTTAAGAATATTGTAAAGGGTAAACGGGTCCTTAATGTAGTTGATGATTATGGCAACGAGTATAAACACAGCGTTCCCATGGGCCGTCATTTGCTCATCCGTGACGGCGACCTTGTAGAAGCCGGAGAAAAGCTCTGTGAAGGAAACTACGACCCCCACGATGTATTGGAGATCCTTGGTGAAAATGCGCTGCAGTCCTTCTTGGTAAATGAAGTGCAGGAGGTATATAGACTGCAGGGGGTGAACATCAACGATAAGCACATCGGCGTAATAATTCGGCAGATGATGCGCAAGGTTGAGATAGTTCAGGTTGGAGATACTAACTTTATTTACGGGCAGCAGGTGGACAAGTATAAATTCCACGAGGAAAACCGCAAGGTTATCCGTGAAGGTGGACAATCGGCAGTTGCAAAACCGCTCTTATTGGGAATCACAAGGGCATCCCTCAACATCGATTCGTTTATCTCCGCCGCATCCTTCCAGGAGACTACCCGGGTATTGACAAATGCAGCGATTGCTGGTAGTAATGATGCTCTACGCGGACTTAAAGAAAATGTAATTATCGGACACCTTATACCTGCGGGTACGGGTATGCGAAATTACCGCGATGTGAAGTTGTATGATGAAAATTCCGAGGACCTTGACGCCTCGGTACAAAATATTATTGATGCGAGAAAACGTGAACAGGCTGAAGGGGAAGAGGAAAGCCAGGGTTTCGCCGCTGAAATCGAACAGGTTTCTGCGGATGGCGATGAAGAGTAATTCCGGTGCTGGGAATTGCTTCCTCGCATGCTGGACCGTACAGCCGAGAAAAAAACTATAAGAATGAAAGGGAGTACACAGGTACATGCCTACAATTAACCAGCTAGTTCGTAAAGGTCGTAAGACTATTGTATCAAAGAGTAAAGCCAGGGCGCTTGAAAATTGTCCTCAAAAACGCGGTGTATGTACTCGCGTAATGACGGTTACACCGAAAAAGCCGAATTCGGCCCTTCGAAAAGTAGCCAGGGTGCGATTAACCAACGGAATAGAGGCTACTGCATATATTCCGGGAATCGGGCATAATTTGCAGGAGCACTCGGTTGTGCTGATCCGCGGCGGTCGTGTAAAAGACCTGCCGGGTGTTCGGTACCATATCGTGCGTGGTGCAAAAGACACCCTCGGTGTGGAAGATCGGAGGAAAGGCCGGTCTAAGTACGGAACGAAGAAGCCGAAGGCGTAAGGAGTAACCGATGGGACGAAAGAAATTTATTAGAGAGAGAGTTGTGTTGCCCGATTCGCGTTACGGCAGTACGATTGTAACAAAGTTTATTACCAGAATGATGCTTGACGGAAAAAAAGCTACCAGTCAGCGCGTAATGTACGATGCACTGGAGAAGCTGGCGGAGAAGTCAGGCAAAGAAGGTCTGGAAGTATTTCAGAAAGCCCTTGAGAATGTAAAACCCTCTGTTGAGGTAAAATCAAGGCGTGTGGGTGGTTCTACTTATCAGGTACCTGTTGAGGTACGTGAGAAGCGGCGTGATGCTTTGGCAATGCGCTGGATTATCCAGGCCGCCCGTTCTAGAAGCGGTAAGTCTATGGGCGAGAAGTTGTTTAACGAACTTTTTGATGCATACAATTCAACAGGTTCGGCTTTTCGTAAGAAGGAAGATACCCATAGGATGGCTGAGGCGAATAAAGCGTTCTCACATTATAGATGGTAATATAAGGGGGGGTACCCCCTTGACCTTTCTGCGCTTTTTGCGTAGGATTGCACAACCTATTGGTGCTTAGGCACCAGGCTTGTGGTAGCCAAACCGATCGTCCGTTATGTCACGGCAGTGATTTTAGGATGATAAGGTGGTTCCAGGCGCTGTAATCAGCCACGTCAGGCATGGGCATTTTTGCCGGCATGTTATGACCTCTGGATCCTTCCTTTTCACTCTACTCGTTCACTTGCTAAATAGGTATGACGCGATCGGTGTCTATTGACCCAAAATGGGTCGAATGGATGTGGTCGTATAATTTTTTATTGGGGATATTCACAAGGAGGAAGTGATGGCTAAAGCCAAGTTTGAAAGAACAAAGCCACATATCAACGTTGGTACCATTGGGCACGTTGACCACGGTAAGACAACTCTTACTGCGGCGATTACCATGTACTGCTCAAAAGGCGATGGTGGTAAGGTGATGTCTTATGAGCAAATCGACAACGCACCTGAAGAAAAGGCCCGTGGTATAACTATTAATACCCGTCACGTTGAGTATGAAACCGACGCTCGGCACTACGCTCACGTTGATTGTCCGGGGCACGCAGACTATATCAAGAACATGATTACCGGTGCTGCCCAGATGGACGGATCTATTATCGTTGTAGCAGCAACAGATGGTGCTATGGCCCAGACAAAAGAGCATATACTGCTCGCCCGTCAGGTCGGTGTACCGGCTTTGATCGTATTTGTTAACAAAACCGACCAGGTAGACGATCCTGATTTGATCGAACTGGTTGAAGAAGAAATGCGTGATCTAATGAAGGAATATGATTTTCCGGGGGACGATGTTCCGGTAATCAAAGGTTCCGCATTTGAAGCAATGGAAAATCCTGAAGATCCGGAAAAAACCAAATGTATCCAGGAACTGCTGGACGCAATGGATAGCTATTTTCCGGAACCGGAACGAGCTATCGATCAGGATTTCCTGATGCCGATCGAAGATATTTTCTCTATTCAGGGCCGCGGTACTGTAGTAACCGGTCGTGTAGAACGTGGTGTAATTCACGTTGGAGACGAGATCGAGATCGTCGGTGTTCGTGATACTTCTAAGACCACCTGTACCGGTGTTGAGATGTTCAACAAGATCCTCGACGAAGGACAGGCCGGTGATAACATCGGAGCACTGCTGCGCGGTGTTGATAAAGACAATGTAGTTCGTGGTCAGGTGCTTGCGAAACCGGGTAGTATTACCCCGCACGCAAAGTTTAAGGGCCAGATCTACGCTTTGACAAAGGAAGAGGGTGGTCGACACTCGCCTTTCTTTAATGGTTATCGTCCGCAGTTTTACTTTCGGACAACCGACATTACCGGTAGTGTAACTCTGCCTGAAGACAAACAGATGGTAATGCCCGGCGACCATGTTGAGGTAAATGTTGAGCTTATTCACCCAATTGCTATGGAGAAGGGACTCCGCTTCGCTATTCGTGAAGGTGGTCGTACTGTAGCTAGTGGTCAGGTTACTGAAATAATTGAATAGTACTTTTAGTAGGTCCCGCACCAAAAATTGCGTGCGGGACTTATTTTTCGGGGGATATAATGGCCAAAGATAGAATTCGTGTGCGGCTACGAGGCTTTGATATTGAACTTATAGATCAGAGTTCACGTGCAATTGTACAGACAGTAGAAAAGGCTGGGGCGAGAGTAGCAGGGCCGGTCCCTTTACCTACAAGGATAAATAAGTTTACCGTCCTTAAGTCGCCGCACGTAAACAAGAAAGCTCGTGAACAGTTTGAAATGCGAACGCACAAGAGATTGATCGACATTCTTGATCCTACATCGAAGGTGATGGATGCCCTAATGAAGCTTGAGCTTCCTGCTGGTGTGGATGTAGAGATTAAGCAGTAAAACGAAGATTTTACTTAATTGAGGTTAAAGATGTTAGGGCTGATCGGTAGAAAGCTTGGAATGACACAGGTGTTTGACGAACGCGGGGTGCTTACCCCGGTTACCGTCATCAAGATAGAAGATAACCAGGTTATAGATGAACGCAATGAAGAAAAAAACGGCTATAACGCCGTAGTAATGGGTGCTGTTGATAAGAAAGAGAGTAGGGCTACTAAGCCTTATGCCGGACAATTCAAGAACGGCGGACCCAAAAGTGTCCTGGTTGAAATGCGAGACTTTGAAGGCGAGTATGAAGTAGGTGCTACACTAGGCGCCGAAGTCTTTAAGGATGTGACTTTTGTTGATATCACCGGTACTTCGAAGGGAAAAGGTTATCAGGGTGTAATGCGGCGGCACGGTTTTTCCGGCGGACGTAAAACCCACGGTTCGAAGTTTCACCGGGGCCTTGGAGCTACTGGTATGGCGGCAACCCCGTCGAAAATTCATAAGGGCACAAAGATGCCCGGTAGAATGGGTGCCGATAAGAAGACAGTACAGAACCTTCGTGTAGTGAAGGTTGACGAAGAACGGCAGTTCCTTTTAGTGAAGGGAGCAGTTCCAGGGCCACGCAAGGGTATCGTGATGGTCAAAAAAGCTAATAAGAAGTAGAGGCGGAAAATGGAAACAAAGGTCTTTTCGGTACAGGGCGAAGAGATAAAAAATATCACATTGAACGACGACGTTTTCAACTGCGAGGTAAGCGACAGCGCAATCTACTATGCTATTAACAGCGAACTTGCCAATCGTCGTATCGGTACCGCCAGTGTGAAGAACAGAAAACTGGTGAGGGGCAGCAATGCCAAGCCGTGGCGTCAGAAGGGGACGGGAAACGCCCGTGCCGGTGACAAAAAATCGCCCTTATGGGTTGGTGGGGGTACCACTTTCGGACCTCAGCCTCGGGACTATCATGTACGGATGCCTCGTAAAATGAAGCGCGCCGCGATGAGGTCTGTTCTTTCAAAGAAGGCCCAGGCGGGTACAATAAAGATCGTTGAAGATTTTTCTGTTGAATCAGGAAAAACCAGGGACCTTGTATCGATACTTAAAAACCTGGTGAAAGCGGAACGGACGGTTGTAGTGCTGCATGATGAAGACAATATGCTTCGAAGGGCCGGTAGAAACGTACCATGGCTAAAGGTTCAGTCTTTTAATAGATTGAGCGCCCATGAGCTCTTTTATGGAAAGAATATTGTACTTACTGAATCAGCAGTTGCAAAATTGAACGATTTTTACGCTAAGAATATTGAGAGGGGTCGGTCGTGAGAGCTGATCAAATAATTATTGAACCGGTATTGACTGAAAAGTCAAATGTGATGCGAGAAGCAGAACAGCGAAAATACACTTTTAAGGTTAATGCTCGGGCCAACAAGACACAGATTAAAAAAGCTGTTGAGGAACTTTTTCAAGTTACTCCGTTGGCCTGCAATGTGGCGTGGGTAAAAAGCAAGCCTAAATCGTCACGGACACGGTCGGGATACCGATTTGGAAAAACTACCTCGTGGAAGCGTGCAGTGGTAACTCTGAAATCGGGAGAAAAGATCGAGTCGATTGAAGGTGTATAAGAAGTTGCGGATTAATAGGGGGATTCAGACGTGGCACTGAAAAATTATAAACCGAACACCCCAAGTCAGCGGTATAAAACGGGGCTTACCTTTGAAGAAATTACCCGTGAAGAAAGCGAGAAGTCACTTACCAGGGGTTTTGGCTTTCATGCTGGGCGCGGTGCCGGAGGACGCATTAGTGTGCGTCGAAAGGGCGGGCGTCATAAAAGAAAATACCGTGTAATTGACTTTAAGAGGGACAAGGTTGGGATAGTCGGAACAATCAAGACTATTGAGTACGATCCGAACCGATCTGCATTTATTGCATTAGTGTGGTATGCAGATGGTGAAAAGCGCTATATTTTAGCTCCAAAGGGCTTGAAGGTTGGCGCGACCATTCAAAATGGACCGGGCTCACCAATTGCTCCCGGTAACACCTTGCCGTTGGGAAGTATTCCTCTTGGGCTTGAGGTGCATAACATAGAGCTGCAAAAAGGCCGTGGCGGACAAATGGTACGTTCAGCCGGTGGACGGGCGGTTCTTGTCGCTAAAGAAGGGGATTACGTAACCGTTAAACTTCCTTCAGGGGAAATGAGAATGGTGTTTGCAAAGTGTCAGGCAACCATCGGTACCCTTGGAAACGAAGAACACATGAATGTGTCCCTTGGTAAAGCCGGTCGTTCGCGATGGCTTGGCAAACGACCAAAAGTACGTGGTGTTGTAATGAACCCAGTAGACCACCCGCATGGTGGTGGTGAAGGCAAAACCTCCGGTGGTCGCCATCCGGTATCTCCGTGGGGGCAGCCTACCAAGGGTTATAAGACTCGTAAGAAAAAGAAATATTCGAATAAGAATATAGTAAAGCGAAGGAAATAGGAGTAGGTCGTGTCAAGATCGATTAAGAAAGGTCCTTTTATAGAGAAAAAGCTTTACAAACGAATTGTAGAGGCGGGTAAGTCCGGGGATAAGAAGATGATAAAAACCTATTCCCGTTGCTCGACTATTATTCCGGAGATGGTAGGATTTACCATTTCCGTGTACAACGGGAAAACATGGGTTCCGGTATATGTAAATGAAAACCTGGTTGGTCATAAACTGGGCGAGTTTGCTCCGACCCGATTTTTCCGCGGACATGCAAAGTCCGATAAGAAAGTCGGAAAGAAATAGGTGTGGTTATGGAAGTGAAGAAAGGGTATACAGCAAAGGCAAAGTATCTACTTGTTTCACCGCGTAAAATACGCCCTATTGCCGATACTATTAGGTTGAAACCTTATACCGAGGCGATGGCTATTCTTGAAAGTACCCCTAAAAAGGGTGCCGGCCTTATCAAAAAGGTAATTCAGTCGGCCGCGGCAAACGCGCTTTATCAGAATAACAAGCTTGATGAAGATAGTCTGTTTATAAAGCAGCTGCTCATCGACGAAGGACCACGGTTGAAGCGTGTATGGCCAAGGGCCCGCGGAAGAAGAGATATTCTTCTAAAACGCATGAGCCATATCTCGGTTGTTGTAGACGAAATAGGAAATATGGGGGAATAAATGGGTCAGAAGGTTAATCCGGTAGGACTACGATTAGGTATAAACAAAACCTGGAAATCGAAGTGGTACGTTGATCCGCGCGACTACGTTGAAACTCTGCATGAGGATCTGAAACTGAGAAAAGAGCTGGAGAACTGTCCTGAGGCCCGTGGTGCGGAAATCTCGGATATAGAGATTATTCGGCATCCTCAGAGAATTACTATTGTCGTAAAAACCTCGAGGCCTGGAATTATCATCGGCGCAAAGGGCTCCAATATCGAAAAAATTGGAAATCGCCTGCAAAAGCTTGCAAAGAAGAAGATCCAGATCAAGATAAAAGAGGTAAAACGTCCTGAGGGAGATGCCCAGCTGATCGCTCAGAACGTTGCTCGTCAACTAAAGGCCCGTGGCTCATTTCGAAGGGCATTGAAGATGTCGGTAAGTAAGGCCGTTCAGGCGGGTGTTGAAGGTGTAAAGATTCGCATCTCCGGGCGATTAGGTGGTGCTGAAATGTCGAGAATCGAGTGGCAGCAGTCAGGCCGGGTGCCTCTGCATACACTTCGTTCCGATATTGACTACGGTTTTTTTGAAGCCAAAACTACCTTCGGTACGATCGGGGTTAAAGTCTGGATTTTTAACGGCGAAGTACTTCAAAAGGACCGCAAGGAAGATGCCGGGCTGTTGGTGAAGAAGAAACGGGATGAAAAGTCCCAGTCAAGGAGTGAGTAGGCAATGCTGAGTCCAAAACGAACTAAGTTTAGAAAGCAGCATCGTGGAAAGATGGACGGTGTTGCGAACAGAGGCAATAAAATTTCGTTTGGTGATTACGGGCTTGTTGCCCTCGAGCCGCGATGGATAACTGCACGGCAGATAGAGGCGGCACGTATTGCAATGACCCGCCATATCAAGCGTGGTGGTAAAGTGTGGATCCGTATTTTTCCGGATAAGCCGTATACACAAAAACCTGCTGAAACTCGACAGGGTAAAGGTAAGGGAAACCCGGAAGGCTGGGTTGCAGTGGTAAAACGTGGAGCCGTGATGTTCGAAATGTCCGGTGTAACCCGTGAGTTGGCCCAGGAGGCTATGAAGCTGGCCAGTGCAAAGTTGCCCATTCGGACGAAATTTGTGTCAAGACGGGATGTGGAGTAGCGATATGAAGAACTCATTTAGCGATCTAACGTTTCAGGAGCTTGTTGAAAAACGCGAGCAGCTTCATAAAGAGTATATGGATTTTCGGATTAACAGTGTAATGGGACATGCGGAGAACCCAATAGAAAAGCGCACCCTTCGAAGGAATATTGCGCGGCTCAACACGGTGATTCATGAATATGCCCTGGGACTGCGAAATCCGGGAGATAAGTAAGGAAGAGGCCTGCAGAGATGATAGTAAACAAGAAGAGTTATCAGGGACGTGTGGTAAGCGACAAGATGGACAAGACGATTGTCGTTGCAGTCGAGACTAGAATGCTGCACGGGCTCTATAAGAAGTATGTGAAACAGACCAAAAAGGTCAAAGCCCATGATGAGAAGAACGAAGCACATATTGGGGACTTAGTGCGGGTAATAGAGAGCAGACCGCTCAGCAAGGACAAGCACTGGAGACTAGCCAAAATCGTTGAAAGGGCGAAATAGCAGCGGATACGTAGTAGAAGGAGTTGTCGTATGATACAGATGCAGACATACCTGAATGTAGCGGACAACAGCGGCGCCAAAAAGGTGCAGTGCGTCAAAGTCCTTGGCGGGAGTAAAAGAAAAACGGCTGGTATCGGAGATGTTATTGTTGTGGCGGTGAAGAACGCACTGCCGAATGCACAAGTCAAAAGAGGCGAGGTGCAGAGGGCAGTCATTGTTCGAACCAAAAAAGAGCACAGGCGGAATGATGGAACGTATATCCGTTTCGATGACAATGCATGTGTGATTATAGATACGAACCAGAATCCAAAGGGAAAACGTATCTTCGGACCAGTTGCTCGAGAGCTAAGAGAGGCGGGTTATATGAAAATAATCTCTCTTGCTCCCGAGGTACTCTAGGAGGATCAGAATGGCTAATAATCAGGTGAAAACAAAACTTAAGAGAGATGACACCGTGAAGATCCTCACCGGAAAAGATAAGGGTAAAACCGGCAAGGTCCTACGGATCGAAAGAGGCCGGGGCCGTGTGTACATTCAGGGATTAAACATGGTGAAGAAGGCCGTGAGGCCGAAGAGCCAACAGGAAAAGGGCGGAATTATCGAGGTGGAAGCACCCATCGCGCTATCGAATGTGGCTGCCGTTACCAAGAACGGTGAGGTAACCAGAATCGGTTATAAAATCGAAGACGGTAAGAAAATCAGAATAGCAAAGAAGACTGGGGAAGAGCTGTAATGGAACAGTATGTACCAAGGCTTAGAACATTGTATAATGAGAAGGTTGCCGCGGAGCTCAAAGAGGAATTCGGCTATAGCACACACATGCAGATCCCGCATATCGAAAAAGTTTCGGTAAGCGAGGGTGTCGGTGAGGCTATTCAGAATAAGAACCTACTGGAATCTGCGGTGAAGGAACTGGCTGCAATTACCGGTCAGCAGCCGGTAAAAACAAAGGCACGGAAATCAATCGCAAATTTCAAAATCCGTGAAGGAAACGAGATTGGCGCAAAGGTTACTCTACGGGGTGACCGAATGTGGGAGTTCCTTGACCGTTTAATGAATATAGCGTTGCCCCGTGTAAAAGACTTTCGCGGAGTAAACCCGAATGCGTTTGATGGTCACGGGAATTACTCTTTAGGTGTGCAGGAGCAGATCATTTTTCCTGAGATCGATTACGATAACATCGAACGGATTAGCGGGTTGAATATCGCAATTGTTACAACTGCGGAAACTGATCAGGAAGCAAGGGTACTGCTGCAAAAGCTCGGTATGCCTTTCAGAAAGTAGGGAGTTAAGCATGGCACGAAAAGCACTTATAGTAAAGTCACAGCGTACGCCTAAGTACAGTACACGAAAGGTGAATAGATGCAAGGTGTGTGGTCGTCCTCGAGGATATATGCGGAAATTCGGCATGTGTAGGGTTTGTTTTCGGAAGCTGGCAAACGAGGGACTGATACCTGGCGTGACTAAATCAAGCTGGTAAGAGGGAGTAGAGAGTATGGCAGTAAGCGATCCTGTAGCAGATATGCTCACAAAAATTAGAAACGCAGTCAGTGCGGGTCACGAAAAGGTCGATATCCATCCCTCAAAAATAAAACTTGAGGTTGTAAAAATCTTTAAGAATGAGGGATATGTGAAGAATTTCAAGAAGACCACCCAGGATGGTAAAAGTGTCATCCGGATTTTCTTGAAGTATGACGATGGCCAGAAGCCGATTATTCACGGTATAAAAAAGATTTCCAGTCCGGGGCGAAGAATATACGCCGGATACCGGAAAATGCCGCGTGTATTCAACGGTCATGGAATCCTCATTGTATCGACGTCAACGGGTGTGATCACAGGGAAAAAAGCAACAGAGCGCAAGGTAGGCGGCGAGCTTATCTGTTCTGTCTGGTAAAACGGGGGAATCTAATGTCACGAGTTGGAAAACTACCTGTACAGATACCTGAAAAAGTGAAGGTAGACGTAAAGGGAAACACAGTAACAGTTGAGGGACCCAAGGGGAAGCTTTCACAAGAGTTTAACTCTAACGTTAAAATCAAAGTTGAAGATAATGAACTAATTGTAGACCGTACGAATGATAGCAAAGACGCTCGTTCGTATCACGGACTCTACAGGCAGTTGTGTCAAAACATGATAACCGGTGTTTCCCAGGGTTTCACCAAGTCATTGCTAATAAACGGTGTTGGTTATAGAGCGGAAGTTAAGGGTGATATTTTGCATCTCAACCTGGGATTTTCAAATCCTATTGAGTTTGTGATACCGGAAGGAATCACTGTTACCACCGAGGGTGCCAACAAAGTAATTATAACCGGAACACAAAAACAGCTTGTCGGACAGATAAGCTCGGAGATTCGATCTCTGCGTCCGCCGGAGCCTTATAAAGGTAAGGGTGTGAAATACGAGGATGAAAGAATCGTACGGAAAATTGGTAAGTCCGGTGTTAAGTAGGGTAACGATATGAAGAGAGTGCAAGAAAAGCAAACGAAACGAAGAAGGCGAAAACTTCATGTTCGTAAGAATATTAGTGGGACAGCTGAACGTCCAAGACTGAGTGTATATAGAAGCAACAAGCATATGTACGTTCAGGCAATTGACGACACTTCAAACAGCACAATTGCGGCTGCAAGTACAATGGAGTCGGAGTTTAGCGGTCTTCGTGTCAATGTTGAAAATGCCAAAAAGATCGGCACTGCAATCGGTGAGCGGCTTAAAGAAAAGAAAGTCGAGACTGTCGTCTTCGATAGGAACGGTTTTACCTATTGGGGAGTGATAAGGAGTCTGGCCGACGGTGCACGAGAAGCAGGACTGAAATTTTAGGGGGAAACTGTGGATAAGGATAAGGAGTACGTAGAAAAACTCATAAAGCTGAATCGTGTAGCCAAAGTTGTAAAGGGTGGACGCCGTTTCTCATTTTCAGCCCTGGTGGTTGTAGGTGATCAACAGGGGAATGTCGGATACGGCTTTGGTAAAGCAAACGATGTTGCTGAAGCAATCCGCAAGAGCATCGAGAAAGCAAAAAAGACCATGATAAAGGTCCCGATGCAGCGAACAACTATCCCCCATGTGGTGAACGGACGGTTCAAGAGCGCCGAGGTTTTGCTAAAACCAGCAGCTCCCGGTACCGGTGTAATTGCCGGTGGGCCCGTACGTTCAATAATGGATGCATGTGGTATTCACGATATTATGAGTAAATCACTGGGGTCTCAAAACACTCTCAATATAGTGAAAGCGGTTTTTGCAGGGTTCGAAGAAATAATGGATGCGAAGGAAATCGCTAAAGGCAGAGGTAAAACGCTGCAGGAAATGTGGAGTTAATCATGGCAGAAAAGATGATTCGTATCACTCTAAA